>NZ_JBHTBZ010000080.1:67090-78833 GCF_042665235.1 Hydrogenophaga defluvii
CCGCCGCATCCGTCTCCGGATGGAGGTTCAGACGCACCCAGCGGTAGTCCGCGTCGGCAAATCGCAACCGAAATACCGGCATGCCCGAGCGCATGGTGCCAATGTCGCCGGGATGCACAAATTCAAGCAGAGACCTGCCGAGCGCTGCTTCCACCGAATGGCCGGTGAGCGTGGTCCACGCCGGATTCAGGTAAGTGATCTCCCACAGCGCATCGGTTTGCACCACCGCCTCGGGTAGCAGTTGCAGCAGCTTTGCGGATGGCGTGAAAGTGTGAGGCATGCAGGGCTGTTGCAAAAAGGGGGGCAGGTGAATCCAATGGATAGGAAAGTGAACCACACCAGTTTAAGTATGGCAGGGGTTTTGGGCACCATCGGGGAGATGGTAGCGGCCGCCAAGGCAGCTCCCGGCAAGATGAACTGTGGATCTGCGGGACCTGGCAGCACGTTCGACATGTCGGCCGAGTTGTTCAAGGCTGTCGCCGACGTCAACATCCTCCACATCCCCTACCGAGACGGTGGCCGGCTTTGGTCGAAACGATTTTCGGACAGATTTTCAGGAGCTTCCCAGTGCCCGCTACAGCGGTGCCGCACGTCTAGGCAGGCAAGCTGAAGGCGCTGGGTGTGACGGGTGCCAAGCGCTCCTGTCTTTCGCCCAATGTTCCGACCATCGCCGAAGCCGGCGTACCCAACTACGCTTTTGACACTTGGTTCATGCAGTTCGCTCCGGCTGGCAATGACGGGTGCCGGTAGCCGCAGTCAAAACCTCAGAACGGGTAGTGCCTAGGCGTCGTCTGCACCGTGATCCAGCGCAGTTCGGTGAATTCGGCAATGCCGGCCTTGCCGCCAAACCGGCCGATGCCCGAACCCTTGACGCCACCAAACGGCATTTGCGCCTCGTCATGCACGGTGGGGCCGTTGACGTGGCAGATGCCGCTGTCGATTTTGCGGGCCACATTGAAGGCGCGGGCGATGTCTTTGCCGAACACGGCGGCGCTGAGGCCGTACTCGTTGTCGTTGGCGCAGGCGATGGCTTCCTCGGTGTTCTTCACGCGCACGATGCACTTGACGGGACCGAAGGTTTCTTCGTGGTAGATGCGCATGGCGGGCGTCACAAAGTCCAGCACCGTGGCGGGCATGAGGGTGCTGGTGGCTTTTTCGCCGCACACCAGCTTGGCGCCTTTGGCCAGCGCGTCGTCGATCAGGGCGTTGCAGTGGTCCACGGTGCCCTGGCCGATGACGGAGCCGAGCACCACGGGCTCGGGTTTGCGCGGGTCGCCCAGGGGCAGATTTTTGGCCTTGTCGGTGAATTTCTTCACAAATTCGTCGGCAATTTTCTGGTCCACGATGAGGCGTTCGGTGCTCATGCAGATCTGGCCGCTGTTGGCAAAGCAGCCAAAGGCGGCGCCGTTGACGGCGTCTTCGATGTCGGCGTCGTCCAGCACCACCAGGGGGGCCTTGCCGCCCAACTCCAGCACCACGGGTTTGAGGTACTTGGCGCAGGTCATGGCAATGATCTTGCCCACACGCGTGCTGCCGGTGAAGTTGACACGGCGCACGGCGGGGTGGGCCACGATGGCTTCGACCACGGCGCCGGCGTCGGCCGGCGCGTTGGTGATGTAGTTCACCACACCGGCCGGGAAGCCGGCGTCTTCAAATGCTTCGACAATGAGCTGGTGGGTCCGGGGACAGTTTTCGCTGCCCTTGAAGATGACGGTGTTGCCGCAGGCCAGGGGCACGCAGATGGCACGCACACCCAGAATGACGGGCGCATTCCACGGCGCGATGCCCAGCACCACACCGGCCGGCTGGCGCACGCCCATGGCCAGGTTGCCGGGCACGTCGGACGGGATGACCTCGCCGTTGATCTGGGTGGTGAGGGCGGCGGCCTCGCGGATCATGCCGGCCGCCAGAAAGACGTTGAAGCCGGCCCACATGCCGGTGGCGCCGGTTTCGGCGGCCACGGCTTCGATGAACTTGGGTGTTTTGGCCTCCAGGGCGTCGGCCGCCTTGAGCAGCAGGGCGCGGCGTTCGCCGGGGCCGGTTTCGCTCCAGGTCTTGAAGGCTTCGGCGGCGGCTTCCACCGCCATCACGGCGTCGGCCGGCGATGCGGCGGGTGCACGGGTGGCCACGCTGCCATCCAGCGGGTTGCGGCGTTCAAACGTGGCGCCTTTTTCGGCCGTCACCTTGAGGCCGTTGATGAGCATGGACATATCGGACATGGGTTACTCCTTGCGTGTGCTTGAAATGAAGGCTCAGGCGGTGGCCACGGCTTTTTTGCGCCGGGCCACGGCGTCGGCGGCACTGGTGGTGCCGGTGGCGGGGTCTTTGTCGGCGCCCAGGTAGGCTTCGCGGATGACGGTGGAGCGCGCCAGCAACTTGGCGGGGCCGCTGGCCACCAGGCTGCCGCGCTCCAGCACGTAGCCACGGTCGGCCACGGCCAGCGCTTTTTTCACGTTTTGCTCCACCATCAGCACGGTCGTGCCGGCGTCGGCAATGCGGCGGGCCATGCCCAGCAGCTCGTCCACCATCTTGGGCGCCAGGCCCAGCGAGGGTTCATCCAGCATGAGCAGGCGGGGCGCGCACATCATGGCGCGGGCCACGGCCACCATCTGCTGTTCGCCACCGCTCATGGTGCCGGCCAGTTGGGTGGCGCGTTCGCGCAGTTTGGGAAAGTCGTTGAAGGCCTGCTCCATGCGCTGGGGGCGTTGTGCCTTGGGCACCAGCCAGGCGCCCAGTTCCAGGTTTTCAGCCACGGTGAGCTGCGGAAACAGCTGCCGCCCCTCGGGCACCAGGGCCACCCCGGCCTGCACGATTTCGTGGGTTTTTTCGGGCAGCTCGTCGCCGTTCAGCTCCACATTGCCGTCACGCGGGATGAGGCCATTCAAGGCCTTGAGCAGCGTGGTTTTGCCGGCGCCGTTGGGGCCCAGCACCACCGTCAGGCCTGGGCGGATGTCCAGCGTGATGTCGCGCAGCACCAGAAAGGGGCCGTAGCCGGCGCTCAGTTTGTCCACCTTGAGGTGCGCCTGCTCGCTTCCGCCGAGGGTGAAGGCTTGGGGGCGGTGCCACATCATGCTTCGGCCCCTTCGGTTTCGCTGGTCTCGTCGTTCATTTCGTCGCCCAGGTAAGCCTCGATCACTTCGGGGTTGCGCACCACCTCACGCGGCGTGCCGTCGGCAATCTTTTTGCCCTGGTGCAGCACGATGACGCGCTCCACGTGACGCAGCAGCGTGGTCACGGCGTGTTCGATCCACACCACGGTCAGGTCCAGCTCGTCGCGCAGGCGGCGAATGAGGCGGGCCATTTCCTCGACCTCGTTTTCGGTCAGGCCGGCCGCCACCTCGTCGAGCAGGAGCATGCGCGGGCGTGTGGCCAGTGCCATGCCAATCTCCAGCAGGCGCTGCTGGCTGGGGGTGATGGCGGCGGCGGGCACATCGGCCTGCGCACTCAGGCCAATGAGGCCGAGGATGCTGTCTGACGTGCGCAGCACCCAGGGCACGCCCGTTTCCTCGCCCCAGAAGACGTACTTGCGCGGGCGCTTGCCGGCGAACTTGAGGCCAAACGCGATGTTGTCGCGCACGCTCATGTCGGCAAACGTGCGCGGCGTCTGGAAAGTGCGGGCCAGGCCGTTGCGCGCAAAGCGGTGCGGGCCTTGGCCGGCGAGCTGCTGGCCCAGAACGACCAGCCGGCCGCTGGTGGGTTGGGTCACGCCCGAAATGGCGTTGAAGAAGGTCGTCTTGCCTGCGCCATTGGGGCCGATGATGCCGACCAGCTCGCCGGGCATGAAGGTGGCACTGACCGCGTCCACCGCCACCAGGCCGCCGAAGCGCACCGTCACTTCCTGGGCGTCGAGCAGGGGTTGCGGCAGGGACGGGCGCCGGGCCGCCCCAAGCCCGTCCGCGCCCCCTTGGGGGGCAGCGACCCGCGCAGCGGCGGAGCGTGGGGGCTTTTCAGTAGACATGGCGCTGCTCCCGGCGTTGTTTCTCGCGGTCTTTGCGGCGCTGTTTCTCGCCGCTGAGCTCGTCTCTGATGTCCGTCCACCAGGCCTTGCTGTCGTTTTTCCAGCCCCTGAAGGTGTCGGTGCGCAGCGACGCCAGGCCACCCGGCAGGTACAGCACCGAGAGGATGAGCAGCAGGCCCAGCGACATCATGTAGAGCTGCGGCACCTGCAGGCGCAGGGTTTCGGCCAACACGCTGAAGACGATGGCGGCAATCAGCGGGCCCCACAGCGTCATGGCGCCGCCGATCAGGGCAATCAGCACGGTCTGGAAGCCGATGAAGGGGTTGAACACGGTGTGCGGGTCGATGTAGGTCCAGCGCACGCTCATGGCCGCGCCCACCGCACCGGCAATCGCCGCCGTGAGCGCGAAGCCGGCCACCTTGACCATGCGGGTGTTCACGCCCAAGGTCTGTGCGCGTTGCTCGTCGGCACCAATGCCTTGCAGCGCCAGGCCAAAACGGGTGCGCCGTATCCAGATGGACAAGGCCACCGCAACCACCGCCAGCAACAGCACGGTGAAGTAGATGGTTTCCCGCTCGGGCACCACCATCAGCACCCGGCCCACGGTGCCGGTGACCGACTTTTCGAAGTAACTGATGGCGTGGCGGATCAGCTCCGTCATGCCGAAAGTGAGCACCGCAAAGTAGGTGCCACGCAGGTGCAGCACCGCCGCGCCCATGACCACCGCCACCGCAGCGGCAATGAGCGCGCCCAGGGCGATGACCTGTGGCCACGGCATGGACTCCAGCAGGATGGCGCTGGTGTAGGCACCCAGGCCAAAGAAGGCCGAGGTGGCCAGCGAGAGGTAGCGTGTGGTGCCACAGAACAGCGCCCAGCTGGACGACAGGGCGATGTACATCAGGCAGGTGAGTGCCATGGACACGGCAAACTCGCTGGCAAAGCCGGGCAGGGCCACGGCCCAGCCGGTGAGGCCGAACAGGACCAGCAGGTCGCGGATCAACAACTGTCTGGAGGTCATGCTTTTCTGGATTTCCGGGTGAACAGCCCTTCGGGACGCAGCAGCAACACGCCAATGAAGACGACGTAGCTCAGCAAGGCCTTGAGTGAGGGGTTGGTGAAGTGCATGCCCACGGCTTCGATGACACCCAGCAGCAGGCCGCCCGCCAGCGCACCGCCCATGCTGCCAAAGCCGCCGAGCGTGATGACGATGAGGGCGGTGACGGTGTAGGGCTCGCCCATGGAGGGGCTGATGGTGTAGGCCATGGACAGCAGGCAGCCCGCCACGCCCGACAGCCCCAGGCCGATGCCGAACATGAGCGGGTGCAGGCGTTTGGTGTCAATGCCTACCAGCTGCGCGCCGATGGGCGACTGCATCAGCGCACGCACGCCCTTGCCCAGCAGCGTCTGGCGCAGCAGCACGATGAGCGCGCCGGCAAACAGCAGGGCCAGCGCGGACACCAGCAGTTTGTTGACCGCAAACTGCGCCTCGCCGCCAGGCAGCGGAATCTGCAGCGGCTGTGTCAGGAAGTCGTAGCCGCGCAGGTCGCCTCCCCACACGTAGGAGATGACGTTTTGCACCAGGAACATCAGGCCAAAGGCGACCATCAGGCCGCGCGCCTCGAACACATCCAGGTTGGGCGATGTGGCGGTGAGGCGGCGGAAACACAGCCAGTGGATGGCGATGCCCAGGCCCATCAGCAGCACAAACGAGACCGGGATCATCCACAGCGGCGACAGACCGAACGACGTCTGCACCATCCAGGTGAGGAAGGCGCCCACCATCAGGAACTCGCCGTGTGCGATGTTGAGGATGCGCATCAGCCCGTACTGGAGGTTGAGCCCCAGCGCGACCAGCGCGTAGATGCCCCCGGTGATGAGACCCGAGGCGATGAGTTCAAGCCAGGCAGAGAAGGACATGGAGGAGCGAAGAGGTCAAAACCGGGCGCACGGCGGAGCCGGCTTTGCCGGTCCGCTCGCGCGGCCCCCTTGAGGGGGTGACGCGCCGCAGGCGCGGCGCGGAGGTGGGCTAAGTCACTTCCAGGCCGGTTTGTTGGGGTTGAGCGCGGCCGTTGCACGGGCCTTGGGCCACACCACCTCGAACTCGCCGCTCTGCCACTGGCCCACGGTGCCCGGGGTGCCCACGTTTTCGCTGCCGGCAAACTTGATGTCGCCGATGATGGTCTTGTGGGTGTTGCCAGCCACGTAGTCGCGGATGGCCTTGCGGTCCAGGCCGACGGATTTGACGGCGTTGGTGAGGATCTCCAGGCCGGCCCAGGCGGCGCCGCTGGCCCAGCGGTCGGGTTCCTTCTTCTGGCTGGCCACGTGCGCGTCGAAGTAGGCCTTGGCGCCGGGGCTGGTTTTGCTGTTCCATGAGCCCATGCCCAGCACGCCTTCGGCGCCAGCGGCGGTGATGACGTTCTTGTAGAGCGGAAAGGCGGTGCCCACCGAGGCGTAGAAGAACTTTGGGTTGAAGCCCACTTCCTTGGCCTGGCGGCTGGCCAGAATGGTGTCGGGCGGGTAGGTGAAGCCCACGAACGCGTCGGGGTTCTTGTCCTTCATGGAGCGCAGCACGGGCGAGAGGTCTTTCACGCCGCCGGGGTAGCTCTTGTCTTCCACCATGGTGATGCCGCTGCCCTGCAGCGCCACCTTGAGAGCCGCGTAGTTCTCCAGGCCGAAGAGGTCGTCCACGTAGATGCAGGCCAGGGTCTTGGCGCCGCTGGCCTTGAGCATGTCGACCAGCGCCTCGCACATGGGCTTGGGCTGCTGCAGCAGCAGGAAGAAGTAGGGCAGCTTCATCTCGGCCAGCTTGCGCGACAGCGCGGTGGGCGCGAGGAAGGGGTACTGGAAACGGTTGGCCAGCGGGGCCACCGCGAAGTTGGCGTTGGAGCCCCAGGGCGGCAGCACCAGGTCCACCTTGTCGCTGCCCATCAGTTTTTCATAGGTGCGCACCACGGTTTCCACATCGCTGCGGTCGTCGCTGCTGATCAGTTCGATGCGGCGGCGCTGGCCTTTCACATCCAGGCCGCCCGCCGCGTTTTGTTGCTCCGCCCACAAGAGGTAGTTCGGTTCCTGGCTGGTCTGCGCACCGCCCGTCCAGGGGCCGGTGCGCGACATGGAATAGCCGATGCGAACCGGCGCGGACTGGGCCAGCAGATGGGGTGCCACGGACAGGGCGCCCACGGTTGTCGCGGCACTTTTGATGATCAATCGGCGTGTGGCTTGTGCCATGGTCTGTCTCCTTCTGTTGTCAGGCGGGGCTGGTGGGCGCATCGTAGGCCCGGCCCACGGCGGTGGCTTGATTCAGCGCGCACTTCCTGTTTGACCAAATGTGCACGCTGGTCCGGGTTTTCCCTCAAGCCGTTGCGCTGCGGCGGACGACGCCCAGTTTGATAATCAATGTCAACTGTTCCGACCCACGCGCGAGGCCTTCGATGAGCGACATCCAGACCATGAGCACCGACATCGCTGCGCCCAAGGAGCGTGCCGCCGTGTGGCGCGACTGGATCTGGTCACACTTTGGCGGCTTGGAGTCTGACCTGTACGGCGACACCGATTTCGACGGCCACATGGCGTCCTCGCGGGCCGGCGACGTGGTGATGACCAAACTGGAGGCCAACCGCCACCGGGTGCTGCGCAGCCAGCAGCTGGCCCGCGCCAGCAACACCAGCTACCTCAAAATTGTGGCGCCCTGGCTGGGCAGCGCAGCGGTGGAGCAAGATGGCCGCCAGGCCTTTGTGCGCCCCGGCGGCTGGGCCATTTACGACACCACCGGCAGCTACGAGATTGCCAACCCCGAGCGCGTCGAGCACCTGATCGTGATGCTGCCCAAAGAGCATTTACTCGAACGCGGGCTGCGCCTGGACCCACTGATGGCGCGCCACGTGGGCGGCACCCAGGGCATCGCCCGTGTGGCGCTGGAGACCATGCGCAACACTTACCAGGAGCTGCCCAGCATGAGCGAGGCCTCGGCCCGTGGCGCGGGTGAAATGATTGTGGAGCTGGTGCGGCTGTCCCTGCTGGAGCTCGCGGGGCGCGAGAACGCCACCACCCAGATGGAGGCCTTTCGCGACCGCATTCGCGACTTTGTGGGCCAGCGCCTGCGCGATCCGGATTTGTCCATCGACCGCATCGCCCAAGGCCTGAACTGCAGCAAGCGCCACCTGCACAAGGCCTTCAGCGACGAGGACGACACCCTGGCCCACTACATCCTGCGCCGGCGCCTGCACGGCTGCATGCGCGACCTCAAAGACCCCGCCCAGGCCCAGCGCACCCTCACCGACATCGCCTTGTCTTGGGGGTTCAGCCACAGCGCGCATTTCAGCCGCGTGTTCCGCGAGCACACCGGGCTGTCGCCCAGCGACTTCAGGCAATTGAGCCGGGACAGCCTGGTGGGCGGTTGACGCCCCGGGATTTGTGTTTGGCACCATTCGAATCGCTGGATGCGGTCAAAGCACGTTTTTCTGGCGCCGACACCAGCAGACGCCCGGCGCCAGCTCCGGCTCAGCGGGGCAGGGTGTGCAGGGGGATGTCCCGCGCCACGGCCAACTTGTCGAGTTGCTTGCGCGTTTGCCCAGCCAGAAAAGCGGCGATGGCCGCGTGGGTGGCGGGCAGAAACAGGGTGCGCAGGTCTTTGATGGGCACCTGGGCGGCTTCGCACAAGGCGGCCGCAAAGTGCGGCTCGAGTGCGGCGACGGCCACACGGCCGTCTTTGCAGGGGTAGATGCGGTAGCCCGCGTGCGCGCCCCCCACCGAGCCTTCCGGTAGGGTGAGGCCCCAATAGCGGGGCAGGGCGAGCCAGCGGGCGGCTTCGCTCAACGCCACCTCAAACATCACCCCGGTGCCCTTGGCCTGGCGCAACAACACCGCTTGCAAGGTGGCCTCGCTGGCCATCAGCGCACCGCCCATGTCGGCAAACAGGCTGGCGGGCAGGTCCAGGCCGGTGACCAAGCCGTTGTCGGCCATGTAGGTCAGATCGTGGCCCGGCTCTTCGGCGCGGGCGCCGGGCGCACCCACAATGGCAATCAGGTTGAGCTCGGGGTAGGCCTTGTGCAGGGTTCTCCAGCCCAGGCCGAGCTTGTTCAGCGCGGAGGGGCGGAAAGAGGTCAACAACACGTCAGTCTGGGCCAGCAGCGCGTGCAGTTTTTTCTGGCCTGCCTCTGTCTTGAGGTCGGCCTTGACCTGTTTCACGCCAGCGTGCATGTCGGCATAGGCGCCTGGCTTGTAGTGGGCCATCGGGTCGCCACCCGGCCCTTCCAGTTTGGTGCAGCGCGCGCCCATGTTGTGCAAGCGCATCAGCGCGGCCGGGCCGGGCAGGTTGAGCGCCAAGCTCAGCACGCGCTGGCCGCGCAAGGGTTTGGGGCTGGCGGCTGGGCGTGCAGGTGGGGTGGGGGTCATGCGGCATGTCTCCTGGTTTGTGCAGGAATCTACCGCATGCGCCGTGCGCGGGCCTTGCGCCCACGCGACAGGGGCCGGCCTGATCAGCGCCCGAAATCGAGCGGCAGACCCACGTAGTTTTCGGCGATGGTGCGCGCGCCTGCCTCACTGTGAATCAGGTAATCCAGCTCCGCCTCCTGAAATTTTTGTGCAATCTCGCCTTCGCCTGGAAAGCGGTGCATGAGGCTGGTGAACCACCACGAAAACCGTTCGGCACGCCAGATGCGTTTGAGGCAACGCTCGGAATAGCTGTCAATGCCGGCATCGGACCGGTCGGCATAGAACTCGATGAAGGCTTGCGAGAGGTACTTCACGTCGGTGGCCGCCAGGTTCAGGCCTTTGGCACCCGTGGGTGGGACGATGTGCCCGGCATCGCCCGCCAGAAACATGCGCCCAAAACGCAGCGGCTCGGTGACAAAACTGCGCAGCGGCGCCACACTTTTTTCGATACTGGGGCCTGTCACCAGGTGTTCGCGGGCAGCCGGGTCCAGGCGCAGCCGCAATTCTTGCCATAAGGCCTCGTCGCTCCAGTCTTCCACCTTGTCGGTCAGCGGCACCTGCAGGTAGTAGCGGCTGCGGGTGTGGCTGCGTTGTGAGCACAGTGCAAAGCCGCGCGGGCTGTTGACGTAGATCAGTTCGTGGTGCACCGGCGGCGTGTCGCTGAGAATGCCCAGCCAGCCAAATGGGTAGACCTTCTCGAACTCCCGGATAGCGCCGCGTGGCACGCTGGCGCGGCACACGCCATGGAAACCGTCACAGCCAGCGATGAAATCGCATGTCAGTTCGTGTTGTTGGCCATCCTTCTCATAGGTCACCCGTGGATGGTCGGCGTCGAAATCGTGCACCGCCACGTTGCTGGCTTCGTACACAGTGGTCAAGCCTGCCGCTGAGCGGGCATCCATCAGGTCGTGGGTGACCTCGGTCTGCCCATAGACCATCACGTTTTTGCCACCGGTGAGCCGGTTCATGTCGATGCGGTGGCGCTCGCCCTTGAACAGCAGATCGAAGCCACCGTGCACCAAGCCTTCGCGGTGCATGCGTTGACCCACGCCGACTTCATCCAGCACATCCACCGTGACCTGCTCCAGCACGCCTGCGCGGATGCGGCTGAGGACGTACTCGGGACTCTGGCGTTCGATGATGACAGCGTCGATGCCGGCCTTGTGCAGCAACTGGCCGAGCAAAAGACCCGAAGGGCCTGCGCCAATGATGGCAACCTGGGTTCGCATGCAATGTCTCCTGACAGGAAAGGGATGCAGCTGACTGTAGAAACAATGCACCACGTTGTGTGGCAAGTGCGTCCAGAATTGCGCGCTGTGCAGAAGTGATGTGCGATGATCGCGCAAATGACTGAAAGTACGCCATGGGCATCGCCAAAGCGGATTTCATAGAGGGCATGGCCAAGGGGCTGGCTGTGCTGGAGAGTTTTGACACCGAGCGCCAGCGCCTGAACGCGACCTTGGCCGCCCAGCGTGCCGGCATCACGCGTGCGGCCGCCCGGCGTCATTTGCTCACGCTCGCGCACCTCGGCTACCTGGAAACCGACGGCTCCTACTACTGGTTGTCGCCCAAGGTGTTGCGGTTTTCTGGCAGCTACCTGGCGTCTGCCCGGTTGCCGCGCGCATTGCAGCCCACGCTGAACCGCCTGGCCGCACAAACCAGCGGCTCGTTTTCAGCCGTGGTGCTGGACGGCAGCGAGGTGGTCATCGTGGCGCGCAGTGTGGCGCTTCAGGACACCGACTTTTATGGCAGTTCTCTGGGTGCGCCGCCGCGCCAGGTCAACACACCGCGCGTGTTGGCCTACGGGCTGCATTTGGGTGCGCGCCTGCCCGCACACGCCACATCCACAGGGCGCGTGCTCTTGGCGGCAATGGATCGGAGCGCATTGGCGGCATGGCTCAAACAGCACAGCTTGTACCGTGTGACGCCACACACGCTGACCGATGCAAAGGCCTTTCGGGCTTTGCTCACACAGGTGCGCGCGCAAGACCATTGTGTGGCCCATGAAGAGCACGAAATGGGTGTGCATGCTGTGGCTGTGCCGCTGCGCAATCAACAGGGCCAGACCGTGGCAGCGCTCAACGTGGTGACCACAGCCGCCCGCCTGAGCCCCGCAGCCATTGCAGGGCATTGGCTGCCCCTGCTGCACGATGCGGCGCGCGAGGTGAGGCCTTTGCTCTAAGACTGGGAATTGTGGGTTGGGGCTGAGCGGTTGGACCCACCACGGTGGGCCAAGTCACTACGCGGGGTCTGTGCTCGGTTACCTGTATGTGTCAGCAGCAAATAGAACTGTCCGGTTTTGTAGCAAGTAGATTGTCCGCTTTGACGTGATGTGATGGTGCTGGCAGCCAA
>NZ_JBHTBZ010000081.1:0-2860 GCF_042665235.1 Hydrogenophaga defluvii
GTATGCGTCCGGAGAACCCATCTTGAATCGAGGGCAGTAATCGAGGATCGTCCCCACGAAGGAGATCGTGGAGACGATGGAACGATTGATCGATGGAGAGCGCCGGCTGCGGCGCGAGTACAGCGCCGCTTTCAAGGCGTCGGTTCTGGCACGAACCCGTGAGCCAGGGGCCTCAGTGGCTGGCGTGGCCTTGAGCCATGGCCTGCATCCGAACATGGTGCATCGCTGGCTGCGGGAGCAGAGCCTGAGTCGTGAACAGGATTCGCTGAGAACACCAGCCTTCGTGGCGTTGCCATTGGCGCCTACCGTGGCACCGGGGCCGGTCGCATCCCCGGTCACACCCGCGCCCACGCAGGCCAGCCCCAGCCAGGACCTCATCCGGGTGGAGATCCAGCGCGCTGGAGCGACCGTCACGATGCAATGGCCAGTGTCGGCCGCGGCGCAGTGCGCCCAGATGCTGCGCGAGCTGTTGCGGTGATCCGTATCGATGCGGCCTGGCTGGCCACCGCTCCGCTGGACATGCGCGCGGGTACCGACACCGCCCTGGCCCGGGTGATCGCCACCTTTGGCGCTGCCCACCCGCACCATGCCTACGTCTTTGCCAACCAGCGCGCCAACCGTCTGAAGATCCTGGTGCACGACGGCGTGGGTCTGTGGCTGGCTGCGCGCCGGTTGCACCAGGGCAAGTTCGTCTGGGCGCCGCCGGGCAGTCCGAACGTGGCGTTGGAACACACCCAGCTTAACGCGCTGGTGCTGGGTCTGCCCTGGCAGCGCATGGGCTCGCAAGGCGCCATCACCGTGATCTGAATCTTCCCTGTGAGGGAGTCGTCGCTGCAATTGGGAGATGTGCCAATGGCCTTGCACGGCACGCGCGGGCACACTGCTGTCCATGGTGATCGACGAGCAAGCCCTGAGCGAACTGGATGCAGAGCAACTGCGCCAGGTCAGCCAGCGCCTGCTGGCCGAACTGCGTCACCAGCGGGCTCTGAACGAGAAGCTCGCCTATGAATGCGCACTGCTCAAGCGGCTGAAGTTCGCGGCCAAATCCGAGCGCCACAGCGCCGAGCAGCGCAACCTGCTGGAAGAAGAACTCGACAGCGATCTGGCGGCCGTTGAGCACGAGATTGAGCAACTGCGCCCGACGCAACCGGTCACCGACAAGCAGCAGCCCAAGCGCACGCCGCTGCCGGCCAATCTGCCACGACACGAGATCCGCCACGAACCCACGTCCACGACATGCCAGTGCGGTTGCCAACTCAAGCGCATTGGCGAGGATGTGGCCGAGAAGCTGGACTACGTGCCCGGCGTCTTCACAGTGGAGCGCCACATCCGGGGCAAGTGGGCCTGCGCGAAGTGCCAGACCCTCACACAAGCACCGGTGGCCGCCCACGTCATCGACAAAGGCATCCCGACAGCGGGCCTGCTGGCACAGGTGCTGGTGGCCAAGTACGCCGATCACCAGCCCTTGTACCGCCAGGAGAACATCTTTGGTCGCGCCGGTCTGGCGATCCCTCGCTCGACCCTGGCGCAATGGGTGGGTACCTGCGGCGCGCGTTTGCAGCCGCTGGTCGATGCCCTCAAGACCGAGATCCTCAGGCACCGGGTGTTGCACGGTGATGAGACGCCGGTGGCCATGCTCAAGCCGGGCAACGGCAAGACGCACCGGGCCTATCTGTGGGCTTATGCCCCAGGGGCATTTGAAGCCACGCGCGCCGTGGTGTACGACTTCTGCGAGTCCCGCGCCGGCGAGCACGCCCGCGCCTTCCTGGGCGACTGGCGCGGCAGTCTGATTTGCGACGACTACGCCGGGTACAAAGCCAGCTTCAGCCAGGGCGTGACAGAAGCCGGCTGCCTGGCACACGCCCGGCGCAAGTTCTTCGACCTGCACGCGGCCAACAAGAGCCAGATCGCCGAGTTCGCCCTGGCACAGTTCGCCCGGGTCTATGAGATCGAACGGGAAGTCCAAGCCCTGACGGCACCGCAACGGCTGCAGGTGCGCCAGCAGCACAGCCGCCCGATACTGGACGCCTTGCACCAGTGGATGGTGCTGCAACGCCAGCAGGTGGCGGGCAACTCGGCCACGGCCAAGGCCCTGGACTACAGTCTCAAGAGATGGACCGCGCTCACGCGCTTCGTCGATGACCCGCAATTGCCGCCTGACAACAACTGGATCGAGAATCGAATCAGGCCCATTGCCCTGGGGCGCTCGAACTGGTTGTTCGCCGGCAGCCTGCGCGCGGGTCAGCGAGCGGCGGCCGTCATGAGCCTGATCCAGTCAGCGCGCATGAACGGGCACGACCCGTATGCCTACCTCAAGGACGTGCTCATCCGGCTGCCCACGCACAAGGCCAGCCGCATCGAGGAGCTCTTGCCGCACCGCTGGCAGCCGGCTGTCTGACCCAGACACTGCGCGCTTGGCGCTTGTTCATCGGGTGGCCGTCTTGCGCAGCAGGCCCGGGGAGACCTTCCAGTTCTGGCCTTCGTCGGTGCGCACGCTGGCGGTCTTCTTGTTCAGGCGCAGCACAACGCCGTGCTTGACGCTGCCATCGGTGGCCGTGAAGTGGACCAGGTCACCCTCGGCGAACTGTGCCAGCTCCACCGTGCTCCTGGCCTGGGCCAGCAGGTTCAAACGCTCGACCACCATCCGGTTGAGGTAGAGCAGGTCTTCCTCACCCATGTGGCGAAGTGCCTGCGTGAACAACTCGCGATCCAGAATGGTCTGCTTGGAACTCATCGTCGGTACAAATCTTGACCGCCTGACAGGGGCGGCTCACCGAGAGTCTATGGCAGCGCAAACCCTGCGCTGGCGTGCTGACCATCAACACCGGTCATGCGCAAGATGGGTTCGCCGCGCGCATAC
>NZ_JBHTBZ010000082.1:0-4960 GCF_042665235.1 Hydrogenophaga defluvii
CGGGCGCCATCCAGCACCTGGCGGGCATGAAGGACTCCAAGGTGATCGTGGCGATCAACAAGGACCCCGAGGCGCCCATCTTTTCGGTGGCCGACTATGGCTTGGAGGCGGATCTGTTCTCGGCTGTGCCGGAGCTGGTCAAGGCGCTCTGAGCGCGCATCAGGCGCCGTGGGTGAGGTGGTCCAGCACCACCTCGCAGATGTGGTTTTCCCACGCCAACAGACGCTTCGGCTCCATCAGGTCCACCTCCAGCCAGTGAGAGGTGGTGAACTGGTTGGACAGGTAGAAAAACCCCAGCGACATCACCGTCATCAGGATGCGCTGTGGGTCGGCATCGCGCCGAAACACACCCGCCTTCTGCCCGGCAGCCAACACGCTGCTGGCGCGCTCCATCAAGGGCATGAGCGTGCCTTTGATTCGCGATGACTTCTTGAGGTACTTCGCCCGCAACAGGTTCTCCGTCACCAGCAGGCGCACCAGCTGTGGGTGGTTGAGGTAGTGCTGCCACGAGTGGCGCACCAGTTCGCGCATGCCCTTGACCGGGTCGGCCTCATCGAACTCGAAATCCCGCTGCGCCGCGATCAGCTCGGCGTAGCCCTGCTCCAGCACGGCCTGGTACAGACGCTCCTTGCTGCCGAAGTAGTAGTACAGCATGCGGTCCACCGTTTTGGCCCGCTTGCTGATGCGGTCAATGCGCGCCCCCGAAAAACTGTGCTCGGCGAACTCGAATGTCGCCGCTGCGAGGATGCGCGCCTGCACCTCCTCCGGGCTGCGCCTGCGCGCAGCGGGTGGCCGCGTGGGGGCGCCCACGGCCTTGGTAGCCACGCGTTTGCGCGCCGGCACGGTGTCGCTGGCGGCGGGTGCCTTTGCCTCAGTTCCGTCTTTGTTCTTTTTCATGTGTTCGCTTGTGGCCCGGAAAAAAACAGGCGCGGTGATGCCTGCCAGTTTACAAGGTTCAAGTTATGAAGTAGTCTCTACATAAATGGAGTGAGTTCAACACAAACAACTCAGGCCATGTTTGCGGCAGATCAAATTCCCGTCAGTTTCCTACCCACCCAAGGAGAACGCACATGAAAGGCTTTTTGAAAACCGTGGGCCTGCTGGCCGGTCTGTGGACCGCGTGCAGTGGCCTGTCTCACGCGCAGCCCGCGCCCATCAAGATCGGCGAGCTCAACAGCTACAAGGCCCTGCCCGCGCTCATGGGCCCTTACCGCAAGGGCTGGGAGCTGGCGCAGGACGAAGTGAACAACAGCGGCGGCCTGCTGGGCCGCAAGGTGGAAACCATCTTCCGCGACGACAACGCCAACCCGGGCGACGCGGTGCGCGCGGCCGAGGAACTGGTGTCGCGCGAACGGGTGGACGTGCTGGCCGGTGTCACGCTGTCCAACGTGGGCTTGGCAGTGGCCGACTTCGCGGCCCAGCGCAAGGCCTTCTTCCTCGCGTCGGGCCCCTTGAGCGACAAAGTGGTGTGGGACAACGGCAACCGCTACACCTACCGCCTGCGCTCGGGCACCCACGCCCTGGCGGCGTCGGTGGTGGAAGAGGCCGCCAAGGCCAAGAAAAAGCGCTGGGCCCTGGTCTACCCCAACTACGAATACGGCCAGGCCGCCATCGCCACCTTCAAGACCGCGCTGAAAAAAGCCCAACCCGACGTGGAGTTCGTGACCGAGCAGGCGCCGCCCTTCGGCAAGCTCGACGCGGGCGCGGTGGTGCAGGCGCTCGAAGATGCCAAGCCCGATGCCATCTTCAACGTGCTGTTTGGCGCCGACCTGACCAAGTTCGCCCGCGAGGGCAAAACGCGTGGCCTGTTCAAGAACCGGCTGGTGGTGAGCCTGCTGACCGGCGAACCCGAGTACATGGACCCGCTCAAGGACGACGCCCCCGAAGACTGGCTGGTGACCGGCTACCCCTACCAGCTCATCAACACCCCCGCCCACCAGGCCTTCTACAACGCCTACCAGAAGAAGTACGGCGAATACCCGCGCCTGAACTCGGTGGTGGGATACGCCACCATGCAGGCCCTGGCGGCTGGCATCCGAAAGGCCGGCTCGGTGGAAGCTGAAAAGCTCATCACCGCCTTCAAGGGCCTGGGTTTCGACTCGCCCTTCGGCCCAGTCGTCTTCCGCCCGCAGGACAACCAGTCCACCCTGGGCATTTATGTGGGCCGCACCGGGTTGGTCAACGGCAAGGGCGTGATGAAAACCGGCACCTACATCGATGGCGCCCAGCTCACCCTGCCCGACGCCGACATCGCCCGCCTGCGCACCGCCAAGTGAGGACACCATGAGCCCATACGTACTGAACACCTGGTACCCGTTGACCTGGTCGCGCAACGTGGGTCGCGCGCTGAGCGCCCATCAGATCGTTGAGCAGCGGGTGGTGCTGTACCGCACCGAGGCCGGCCAGGTGGTGGCCATGGAAGACGCCTGCCCGCACCGGCTGATGCCCTTGTCCATGGGAAAGCTCAAGGGCGACGCCATCGAGTGTGGCTACCACGGCATGACCTACGACTGCACCGGCGCATGTGTGCGCATCCCTGGACAGACACAGATCCCCGGCAACGCGGTGGTGCGCACCTACCCCACGCACGAGAACATGGGCCTGGTGTGGATCTGGATGGGCGACCCCACCCTGGCCGACCGCAGCAAGGTGTTCGACCTGCCCCAGTACCACGACCCCGCCTGGAGCGCGGTGGAGGGCGATGCACTGGAGATCGGCGCCCACTACCTCAACCTGGCCGACAACCTGTGCGACCCCTCACACGTGAGCTTTGTGCACCTGAGCACCCTGGGCAACGCCGCCAGCGAAGACGTGCCCGTGCACAGCGAGGTGCAGGAAGGCAAGGTGCTGACCTGGCGCTGGATCATCGACGCCCCGCCCATCCCCTTGTTCGCGAAATACGGCAACTTCAAGGGCAACGTGGACCGCTGGCACTACTACCACTACCACGCGCCCAGCATCGCCATCATCGACTTTGGCACCGCCGACACCGGCACTGGCGCCCCCGAGGGCCGGCGCGACAACTGCATGCAGATCTACGCCTGCCACTTCATCACCCCGGTGGACCAGAACCGCTGCATCGACCACTGGCTGCACGTGAAGAACTTCCAGGCCAGCCCCGAGGTCAACGCCGCCCTGTCGGCCGACTTCCGCACCGCCTTTGCCGAAGACAAAGCCATCCTGGAGGCCATCCACGCCAACGAGCAACGCATGCCCGAACGGCGCACCATCAAGATCGCCATCGACATCTCACCGCGCCGCATGCGCCGCCTGGTGGACGACATGGTGGGCAGCGAGGCGGGGGCAGCGTGACAACCCAGCCCCCCTTTCTCATCGGCTGCAACGGCCGGGGCGTGCAGCCCTCGTCCTTGACGCAACCCGTGGGCCTGGCCGAGCTGCCCATACGCGAACAGTTCCGCCTCGTCAAAGAAGCCGAGGTGTTCGACTATTTCGACCGCTTGCCGCTGCGCAGCAACCTGCACGATTACACCCAGGCCATGGCCGAGTTCGACCTGCCGGTGCACACGGCCAGCTGGTTCTACCGCCTGGGTGATGCGACCGAGCACGCCCTGCTGATGGACAACCTGAAAATCTGCCGCGAGGTGGGTGCACGGGTGCACAACATCATGACCTTCACCCACCACGCCGACGGCCACAAGCTGACCGACGAAGAGGTGGTGGATCACTACCTGCAGGTGTATGACGCCGGCATGGCGCTGGGTGTGGCGCCCAGCTTCGAACTGCACGTCAACATGTGGACCGAGGACTTCCTGCAGGTGGAGCGTGTGGCACGTGCCGTGCAGGGCCGGGGCATCCCCTTTCACTTCACGCTGGACTACAGCCACGTCAACTTCAAGATCGGCAATCCGCAGGAACTGGCGCTTTCGGGCGTGCGCGAGGCGGTGGAACGGGGCGAGGTGGTGCTCGACCCCTTCGAGTCCGGCAACCTGTGCCAGCGCTGGCTGGACATGGGCATGGTCTGCTGGACCCAGTTGCGCACCGTGGCGCCCCACCAGCCGCCCAACCTCTGGCACCGGCTGGACGACGCCGCCACCGACCCCGCCCTGCCCTTCCCCGCCACGGTGCCCGAGGCCAGCGCTCAGTACGCGCGGGGCATCCAATACCCCATCACCAAGCCCGCACCCGGTGAATGGCATTCGCCCTGGAACGCCTGGCAGCTCGAACCCTCCAAAGAGGCCATCCGCCTGGCGTTGCGCTACCACATCACCCACCCCAACAGCCCACTGCGCTACATCACCACCGAAATGATCAACCTGCCCGACTACGGCCTGGGCGCTCGCTACAACCTGCTGCAACAAAACATCGAAGCCGCCAAATTCGTGCGCCGCGCCTGGGACGAAACCGTGGCGCTACACGCCGCCGGACTGCTCTGAATCTTTTGACCTAATGCCCATGAAAACCCAAGCTGCTGTTGCCTGGAAAGCAGGTGCCCCGCTGACGATTGAAACCGTGGACCTGCAAGGCCCCAAGTTCGGTGAAGTGCTGGTGGAGATCAAGGCCACCGGCATCTGCCACACCGACTACTACACCTTGAGCGGCGCCGACCCCGAAGGCCTGTTCCCCGCCATCCTCGGCCACGAAGGCGCGGGCATCGTGGTGGACGTGGGCCCGGGCGTGACCACCCTCAAGAAGGGCGACCACGTCATCCCCCTGTACACCCCCGAATGCCGTCAGTGCAAGTTCTGCCTGAGCCGCAAGACCAACCTGTGCCAGCTCATCCGTGGCACCCAGGGCAAGGGCCTGATGCCCGACGCCAGCAGCCGCTTCTCCATCGACGGCCAACCCATCCTGCACTACATGGGCACCAGCACCTTCAGCAATTACACCGTGGTGCCCGAAATCGCCCTGGCCAAGATTCGCGAGGACGCGCCGTTTGACAAGGTCTGCTACATCGGCTGTGGCGTCACCACCGGCATCGGTGCGGTGATCTTCACCGCCA
>NZ_JBHTBZ010000082.1:4970-23961 GCF_042665235.1 Hydrogenophaga defluvii
TGGCCTGGGGGGCATCGGCCTGAACGTGATCCAGGGCGCCAAGATGGTGGGGGCCGACAAGATCATTGGTGTGGACCTGAACCCTGCGCGCGAGGCCATGGCGCGCAAGTTCGGCATGACGCACTTCATCAACCCCAAAGAGCACGCCAACCTGGTGGACGCCATCGTGCAACTCACCGACGGAGGCGCCGACTACAGCTTCGAGTGCATTGGCAACACCAAGGTGATGCGAGACGCGCTGGAGTGCACCCACAAGGGCTGGGGCAGCAGCATCATCATCGGTGTGGCCGAGGCGGGTGCCGAGATCAGCACGCGCCCGTTCCAGCTGGTGACGGGGCGCAAGTGGGAGGGCTCGGCCTTTGGTGGTGCGCGCGGGCGCACCGATGTGCCCAAGATCGTGGACTGGTACATGGACGGCAAGATCAACATCGACGACCTGATCACCCACAAGCTGCCGCTGTCGCGCATCAACGAAGGTTTCGATCTGATGAAGGCCGGCGAGTCCATCCGCACCGTGGTGGAGTTCTGACCCCACCGGCACCTGAGCGCCTCAGGCGTCGGGCCGGGGGCGCTTCTTGCGGGTGGTTGGCTTGGCCGCTTGCAACAGCGTGGCCTCGTCCCGCGCCAAGGCTTCGTTGATGCGAATGAGGGTGCGGCGGGTGATGCGCAGGTCTTCCTCGCTCACACCTTCGACGCTGACCTGGTTCACGTCCACCGCCAGCGGGATCAGCTGCCGCTTGAGTGCCTTGCCCGATCGCGTCAAAAACACGTGCACGTTCTTGTTGTTGCCGGGCAGGTGGCGGCGTTCCACGTAGCCCAAGGCGTCCAGCGACTTCACCACCGCGAAGGTGGTCGAATCGGTGATGCCGGCCTGTTCACTCAGATCGCGCTGGCTCAGCCCGTCCTGGGCCCACAACACACGCAGCACCGACCAATGGCCGTAGTTGACGTCGTGGGGTTCCAGCCGCAACTGCAGGCCACGCACATAGGCGCGCGCAGCGTTGCGCACCAGGCGCGCGAGGCGCTCCTGGCCGTCGTCCACACCACCGTCGGCAACGCTGGGTTCCACACGCTGATCCATCACAAGGCCTTTTCGAAGGGTCGTCACACGACCATTCTAGAAGCCCTGTGTGCCATCGCTGTGGCGCTCAGTTTTCCAATGAGAGACCAATCGCTTTGGACACCTTGTTGAAGCGCTCGATATCGTTCTTGATGGTGGCGCCGAAAACGTCGGGACCAAACACGCCAATGGTGTAGCCCTGTTGCTCCAGGCGACTGCGGATGTCGGGACGCTCCATGATCTTGGCGACTTCGCGGTGCAGCTTCTGTGCGATGGCGTCGGGCGTTTTGGCCGGTGCGAGAATGCCAAACCACTGTTCCACGTCGTAGCCCGCCAGACCGAACTCGGCCACGGTCGGCACATCGGGCAGCGACAACACACGTTGTTTGGATGTGACCGCCAACGGGCGGATTTTTTTGCCAGCCACCATGGGCACGGTGTTGGCCAAGGTGTTGATGCCGAGGTCCACCTGGCCCGACACCACGTCGGTCATGGCCGGGGCACAACCTTTGTAGGCCACATGCACCAGCTTGACCGCGGCCATCACTTCGATGGAGCCGCCGGCCAGGTGCTGCGGCGTGCCGGCCCCACATGAGGCATAGCTCAGCCCGTTGCCGGTTTTCCCGCCGTCGAGCACGTCCTTGAAGGAGCGCAGCTTGGACGCCTCGGGGGCCGAGATCACCGAGGGCGTTGAAGCGAACTGCACCACACCGCGCAGGTCGGACACGGGGTTGAACGGCAGCTTGCTGAACACACCCGGGTTGATGGCGTAGCTGCTGTTCACCACCAGCAGGGTGTAGCCGTCGGCCGGACTCTTGGCCACGAACTCGGCCCCAATGTTGCCACTGGCGCCCGGCTTGTTTTCAACGACCACGGTCTGGCCCATGGCCTTGGTCAACTCCGCGCCGATGAGGCGGGCCAACACGTCGGTGCCACCACCGGGCGGGAAGGTCACGACGAACTTGATGGGCTTGTCCGGGTAGGTCTCCTCGCCCGCAGCCTGTGCCGTCAATGCACCGGCGACAAGGACAGAGAAAGCGAGCGAGCGAACCAACATCTTGAGCTTCATGGGTAACCTTTAGTGAACATGGAACACCACCCGGCGCGTCACCGCGCCAGGCACGCTTCTTCGCTGCCAACGCGGATGGCGGGGTTGGCCCGCACCATCCGTTCGGCAGCCCGCTGACCCGCATCGCGCCCTTGGGGCGACGACGCGTGAATTCTCAATATCGGCTGGTGTTGTGCCACACGCTGGCCCACCTCGCACAGCAGATCGACACCTGCGCCGAGATCCGAGGGTGCGCCTGCGGCGCGCGCCAACTCGGCGACGGCCCAACCGTCGATGGCCTCCACCACACCCGCGTGCGGCGCTAGCACGTCGAAGGTGCAGGCGCCCGGCAACACGGGCGCCTCACGCCGGCCCTGCGCATCGATGATGGCGTCCATGGCCCTGAGCGCCGCACCGGACTCAAGCAGTTCCTGTGCCACGCGTTGACCTTCGGCCAGTGTGCCCACCCGGGGATGCCAGGCCAGAATGTGGGAGGCAAACAGCAAAGCCTTGGCCCGAAGATCCTGCGGGCCATCGGCTTGCCCACGCAAGATGGCGAGCACGTCACGCACCTCCAGCGCCGGGCCCACACCCCGGCCAATGGGGTGGCTGCCATCGGTCACCAGCGCGCGCACCTGCAAACCCACCGCTTGGCCCGTGCGCTCGAACAGCCGGGCCAGTTCGTGCGCCGCCTCCTCGGTGGCGAGCTTGGTGCCCGGGCCCCAGGGCAGGTCAACCACCACATGGGTGGCGCCGGCGGCTTTTTTCTTGGACAGGATGGAGGCCACCGCCCAGCGTGCGGAGTCCAGCCCCAACGGGCGGGTGATGGCGTTCATCACCTCGTCGAGCACCGAATGGTTGAGGTGACCGTTCCACGCGATGCAGGCGCGCGCCGAGCGCACGCAGGCGCTGACCTCGTTGGCGGTCAGGTCCACACGGGCCAGGGTTTCCATGGCGTCGGCCGTGCCAGCCGCCGACGTGATGGCACGCGACGAGGTCTTGGGCATGGCCAGGCCGAAGGCGGCCACGATGGGCACCACAATGAGGGTGATGCGGCTGCCCGGCACACCACCGATGGAGTGTTTGTCCACCACCATGGGCTCGTCCCAGCTCAGCGTCTGTGCCAGCGCGGCGCGGGCCCGTGCCAGGCCCTGGACCTCGTCGTCACTCAGGCTTTGCGTGGCCGCCACGAGAAAGGCGGCCAGCTCGGTGCGTTCAAAACGGCCATCCACCACCTCGCGCAACAGGTGCCGGTATTCCAGTTCACCCAAGGGTTCGCCGCGAATCTTCTTGCGCAAGAGTGCACGCTCGCGCGCGGGTGCCACGGTGCGCACCAGCAGCGCCGCGCCCGTGGGCACACCCAGCCGCTCGGCGGACCGCACATCCAGCCCAATGTGGCCCGGTGGCACCCAGCTGCCATCGCCCGCCACGGTCACAGGCACACACAGGCGCTCGCTGCGTCCGCCGTGCACGGCCACCACCTCCAGCGTGCCGCCAGCCCCAGCGTCGTCGGGGTGCAGCACACACAGCGGCTCTGGCGTTTGCAGAGGCAGAGACCGCAACGCCATGGGCGGTCGCAGGCCCAGCAACAGCTCCACGAACCGCTCCACACCCTCGGCGGGTGTGCCATCGTTGTAGGCGCGCAGCGCGGGCACAGACGGGGGCAACACGTCCGCCTTGCGCGCCAGGCGCTGCAGCACCTGTTCGCTGCTCTCGCGCCCGCGCCCGGCGATGCGCTGCGCCAGCACCTCGCTGGCCGCGGTCACCTCCACCACCACCAGGTGGGGCACGCGACGCGCCAACTCGGCCACCACCCCTCGCGAGCCATTGGCCAGCACATGGCCGCCGGCCCTCACCACGTCGAGCAAGGTGGACGGCAGACCATACGACAGGCCGTGCGCACGCCAGGTGATCAGGAAACCGCCCTGTGCCTCGCGCCGTGCGAAATCCGCTTCGCTGAGGCTGTCGTGGTCTTCGCCCGGCGCCCCCGCCGGCCGGGTGATCACCCGGCGCGCAAAGTGAAAGCGCTGGGCACACACGGCGTGGTCGCGCGCGCCGTCAAGAAGGGTGTCTTTGCCGGCCCCGCTCGGGCCGACCACCAGAACGAAGAGGCCGGCCCTCATGTCACTGGGCGTCGTCGAGACCGATGTCGACCGCGGGCGCCGACTGCGTGATCTTGCTGGTGGAGATGTAGTCGACCCCGGTCTCGGCAATCGCGCGAATGGTTTCCAGCCGCACGCCACCCGACGCCTCCAGCTTCACGCGCCCGGCCACCAGCTCCACCGCAGCCTTCATGTCGGCCAGCGACATGTTGTCCAACATGATCACGTCCACTTCGGTGTCCAACGCCTGACGCACCTGCTCCAGCCGATCGCACTCGACCTCCAGCTTGGTGAGCACCGGCAACACCTTGCGGGCGCGCGCCACGGCGGCCTGGATGCTGCCGCACACGGCGATGTGGTTGTCCTTGATCATCACGCCGTTGTCCAGACCCAGGCGGTGGTTGAGCGCACCGCCGCAGGCGGCCGCGTGTTTCTCCAGCGTGCGCAGGCCGGGTGTGGTTTTGCGGGTGTCGAGCAGCCGCGCCTTGGTGCCGGCGATGGCACTCACATAACGCGCGGTTTCGGTGGCGATGCCGCTCAAGCGTTGCACGATGTTGAGCGCGGTGCGCTCGGCGGTCAGCATGCTGCGCGCCGAACCACTGACTTCCAGCAGGATGGCGCCCTTCTCCACATGCTCGCCATCGGCCACCAGCACCTTGATGCGCAACGCGGGGTCGTAGCGCTGGAACACACGTGCGGCCACGGCAATGCCCGAGACGGTCATGGGTTCACGCGCGTTCATGTGGAACGACGCTTCTTCTGAAGCCTCGATCATGGTCTGGGCGGTGAGGTCGAAAGCGCCGATGTCTTCGGTCAACCAAAGATCGATCAGGCGGTCGGTGGCAAAGGTGTCGTACATGAGATGGCTCCTGGTGAGTGTCAGAGAGAGGGTGAGAGACAGAAAATGGTCGCGGTATTTATGTTTCGGTAGCGAATGATTTCATTATAAAAACCGCACCACAAAAGTCAAAGCAAATTTTTCGTTTACGAAACATATGACCTGTTGCACACAAAAAAATGCCCGCGTGGCGACGCGGGCATTGACTCAAGGGGCGGCGGACACGTCAGAGGATGTAGCGCGACAAATCCTCGTTGCGGCTGAGCGCACCCAGGCGGGCATCCACGTAGGCCGCGTCCACGTTCACGGTCTGGCCCTGCAGCTTGGTGGCATCGAAACTGACCTCGTCCAGCAGGTGCTCCATCACCGTGGACAGGCGGCGCGCGCCGATGTTCTCGGTGCGCTCGTTCACATCAAAGGCGATCTGCGCCAGGCGGGTGATGCCCTCGGGCGTGAACTCGACCTGCACCCCTTCGGTGGCCAGCAGCGCCTGGTACTGGCGCACCAGGCTGGCGTGGGTTTGCGTGAGGATGGCTTCGAAGTCCTGCACCGACAGCGACTGCAACTCCACGCGGATGGGGAAACGCCCCTGCAACTCGGGGATCAGGTCGCTGGGCTTGGCCAGGTGGAAAGCCCCGCTGGCGATGAACAGGATGTGGTCGGTCTTGACCATGCCGTACTTGGTCGACACGGTGGTGCCCTCCACCAGCGGCAGCAGGTCGCGCTGCACGCCCTGGCGCGACACCTCACCACCGCTGCCTTCGGCGCGCGAGGCCACCTTGTCGATCTCGTCGATGAAGACGATGCCGTTCTGCTCGGCGCTCTCGATGGCCTGTTGCTTGATCTCCTCCTCGTTGACCAGCTTGGCCGCCTCTTCGTCGATCAGCAGGCGGCGCGCTTCGGCGATGGTCAGCTTGCGTGTCTTGCGTTTGCCGCCTCCCATCTGGCTGAACATGCCCCGCAGCTGCTCGGCCATCTCCTCCATGCCGGCCGGGCCCATCACCTCCAGCGATGGCGCGGCTTGCGCCAGGTCGATCTCGATCTCCTTGTCGTCGAGCAGGCCTTCGCGTAGCTTCTTGCGAAAGACCTGCCGCGTGGCGTTGTCGGGTGCCGGCGGGTTGACGCCGAAGTCACCCCGAGGCGGCGGCAGCAACACGTCGAGGATGCGGTCTTCGGCCGCGTCCTCGGCACGCATGCGCTGGCGCTTCATGGCGGTCTCGCGGGTCATCTTCACCGCGCTGTCCACCAAGTCGCGGATGATGGTGTCCACGTCCTTGCCCACGTAGCCCACCTCGGTGAACTTGGTGGCCTCGACCTTGATGAAAGGCGCATCGGCCAGCTTGGCCAGGCGGCGCGCGATCTCGGTCTTGCCCACGCCGGTGGGGCCAATCATCAGGATGTTCTTGGGCGTGATCTCGTGGCGCAGCTTCTCGTCCACCTGCTGGCGCCGCCAGCGGTTGCGCAAGGCAATGGCCACAGCGCGTTTGGCACCGGCTTGGCCGATGATGTGGCGGTCGAGTTCGGAAACAATCTCTTGGGGCGTCATGGCGCTCACGAAAGTACCTCGATCGTGTGGTTCATGTTGGTGTAAATGCAGAGTTCGCCGGCCACTTTCAAGGACTCGCGCACGACCTGTTCGGCGCTGAGTTCGGTGTGGTCGATCAGGGCCTTGGCGGCCGACTGGGCGTAGGCGCCGCCCGAGCCAATGGCCACGATGCCGTGTTCGGGCTCCAGCACGTCGCCGTTGCCGGTGATGATGAGGCTGGCACTCTTGTCGGCCACGGCCAGCATGGCCTCCAGGCGGCGCAGCACGCGGTCGGTGCGCCAGTCCTTGGTCAGCTCGATGGCCGCGCGCACCAGGTGGCCCTGGTGTTTTTCAAGCTTGGCCTCGAAACGCTCGAACAGCGTGAAGGCGTCCGCCGTGGCGCCCGCAAAACCGGCCAGCACCTGGTCGCGGTAGAGCTTGCGCACCTTGCGTGCCGTGCCCTTGACGACGATGTGACCCAGCGTGACCTGGCCGTCGCCGCCGATGGCGACCTGCACACCAGCGGGCGTCTGGCGGCGCACGCAGACGATGGTGGTTCCGTGAAACGATTCCATGTGACAACTTCCATTGCAGGCCCGGCGTGGTGCCGGGCGGAGGGACGAATATACCTATCCCTGAGCGCGGGGGCGCGGCAGCACACGGGCCACGTCGGCGATGCCAACGATGTGGAAAAAGGCGGCCAACAAGCCGTGCACGTTCTGCAGTTCGACCTGGCGCCCGCCGTCCTTGAGCGCCACCGCCCACTGGAGCAAGGCCCCAGCGGCCACGAAGTCGGTGCGGGTCACGGCCGAACAATCCACCCCCACCGCACCTTGCCCGGTGCCCGGCTGGGCAATCGCATTGAGGGCACGGGTCACGTCCCCCAAAAGGGCACCTGTGAGACGGCCCGTGGGCACCACCAGCGGCACTGTGGCCGGCGGGCGCATGGCTGGCACGCTGTCGAGCTGTTGCACATGGCAACGCGGCTGCCCCCAGTCGGGTGGGGTCACCCCGTAGGTCACGCAGTAGTCCAGCGCCGCCAGATCAAATTCGTCGGCCCGCCCCATCAGGCGCAAGCTGGCCAAACGCAGTTGCCACCACACGGGGTGGTTTTCACGCCGTCCCGAGGGTGTGCTGGCGCGCAGGCTGCGGCGCAAGTTGGTGGCGCCCACGAACACGATGGCGATGTCGTTCTCCGCCCACCGCTCGAACAACAGCAAGAGGCGTTGCGCCGCCGCCGGTTCGGCCGAGGCCAGCGCCCCCCAGTCCAGCACCAGGTGGGCCGCACTTGCGCCGGCCTGGGCCTCCAAGCGGGCCACCGCGGCCACGTCAAGCAAGGCGGGGCAGGTCCACACCGCCGGTGCGCTGCCGCCGGCCACCGCATCATCGGGCAGCGCTGCTGCGGCGGGCACTTTTTCACCAATGGCGCTCCATGCCACCACCGGGTCGCCGTGCTGTCGCGCCCACTCGGCCACGTGCAGCTCGTACGACTCGCGCCGTCCGGTGGCGCGGAAAAAATCCAGCAACAGCGCGCGCAAATCGGCCGCCACCCCGCCGTGGCTGGTGTGGGCCACAGCCTGCCCCAGGTGGCGCTCGGTGCCGGCGTCGTCGCTGTTGGCAAACCGCACCGCCGCCTCTTCCACACCCGCCACCTGCAGGCAGGCCGCCAGCTGCCAACCGGTCTCGTCAGGGCTCGCGGGCTGCGCCCCTTGCAAGGCCTGGGAATGGGTGGTTTCATCGCCAAAAGCCACCGGCAGGCTGTGGGGTGCCTGGCTCGCGGACCCGCCACGGGTACTGGCGCCGGGCAGTGGCCAGTGGGTCTCAGCGGCGGGCTGCGTGTGGGGTTGCGAAGACGTGGTGATGCCGTCTTGTGTGGCACCCCAGGTGTTGCCTGCGTGGTAGAGCCTCGCCTGGAGGTGAGCCGCCACTTCGCCCAAAGGGGCGATGTCGGTGGGTGGTGCCTGCAGGCGCTGCGAACTGCGCGGCGCCTCGTCGCCCGGCACCGGCTGCCACCAGTGGGTGGACATCTGCGCCTCGATGGCGTCGATCTTCTTGATCGTCTGCTCGCGCCCGTCGTTGTCCGAAGGCACACTGCTCTGGAAGAAAGACGGGCGCGCCACCACGTCTTGCGCGTTCTGCTGTTCGCGCTTGCGGATGGTGCGCAGCATGTCGAACTCGCGCTTGCGCACGAAATCGTTGCGCCGCTTGCGCTCGATCGCTGCCTTGAGGGCCTGTTTGTCGGTCAGTTGCCCCGGGGGCTGGGCGCTGTCGCCCCACGCGGCGCCAGGGCCACGCACCAGTTGCGCCACCTTGGAGAGAAATCCACCGGGCGAATCCTTGGACATTCGTCAGCCGCCATGGGGGGCGTCAGCCAGTCAGGGGACCTCAGTCCCCGAACATCTTCTGCTTGAGTTCGCGGCGCTGCTGGGCCTCCAGCGACAGGCTGGCGGTGGGACGGGCCAGCAAACGGCCCACCCCGATGGCTTCACCCGTTTCATCGCAGTAGCCGTAGTCACCGGCGTCGATGCGCGCGATGGCCTGCTCAATCTTTTTCAGCAACTTGCGCTCACGGTCGCGGGTGCGCAACTCCAGCGCATGTTCTTCCTCAATGGTCGCGCGGTCCGCCGGATCGGGCACCACCACCGTGTCTTCACGCAGGTGTTCGGTGGTTTCGCCGGCGTTGGCCAGCATGTCGGCCTTGAGGTTGGTCAGCTTGAGGCGGAAGAACGCCAGCTGAACGTCGTTCATGTACTCGCTGTCGGGCATCGACAACACCTCGTCGTCGCTCAACTGGGCCACCGGTTTGGACTTCCAGTTGTTGGCGAGTTTGGGATCTTTGCGGACAGGGGTGTGCACGGGAGTGTTCATAGCACGTTCATTCGAAAAGGAAAAGGTCGCCTTGGCGGCGTCCGGGTCGTGAGTGGGCAGAGAAACGGCCTGGGCCATCTGCGCCATCATGGCTTTTTTGGCGGCACGCTTGCCCACGGCCTGCACGGCAATCTCCTGGCCGGGGCGCATGGTGGCCTCAGGGGTGCTGGCGCGTTTGGAAGCCACAGCGGTGCTGCCCGCTGCGGCCTTGCCCGGCGAAGCGGCAGGCCCCGCTTTGGTCGGTGTGGACTTGGCCGGCGCCGGTTTCGACACAGCGGCGGGGACCGCTGGCGCCACCGCTGACTTGGCCGGCGCTTTTTTGGCGGCGGGGGCAGCGGCCTTCTCGACCGGCTTGGCGACCGCCTTCGCCACGGGTTTCGGAGCCGGCTTGGTGGCGGTTTTGCCCCCAGGCGCCTTGGCCGCCAATGGCTGGGCCGCGACCGTCTTGACGGCCGTCACAGGCTTGGCCTTGGTGGCGGCTTTGGCGGTCGATTTTGCGGCGGCTTTCACTGTGTTTCTCCTCGGAACACCGGTCGTCGAATGGGCGGCACCCGATTGGGGCCGCTCCAGCGTGCCTGAGGTTATACCCTGTTTGTCGGCGGTCACCCGCGCGGCAGGCTCCGACCGGAATCCCAGGCCACGCAGTATGGACAGAAACAACATCGCGTCAAGCACCCACGGCGGTCAAGCCAGGCACTGGTCCAGCCCTTGCACCAGGATGTCGCGCGGCAAATCGATGCCGATGAACACCATCTTGCTCACGCGCGCCTCGCCTTCGGGCCAGATCGGCCCGAGGTCGCTGCCCATGAGCTGGTGCACGCCCTGGAAGATCACCTTGCGGTCGGTGCCCTGCATGTCGAGCACGCCCTTGTAACGCAGCATGCGTGGGCCGTACACCTGAACGATGGCACCCAGGAAGTCTTCCAGCTTGGCCGGATTGAAGGGCTTGTCGGCACGGTAGACGAAGCTTTTCACATCGTCGTCGTGGTGATGGTGGTGGCCGTGCCCGTGCTGGTGCGAGGGGTGGTTGCAGTGCTCCCCGTGTTCATGGTCGTGCCCCCCATGTTCATGGGAGCCATGACCATGGTCGTGATCGTGGTCATCGGCCTTGAGGAAGTCGGGGTCGATGTCGAGCTTGGCGTTGAGGTTGAAGCCCCGCAGGTCAAACACCTCTTTCAGCGCCACCTCGCCAAAATGGGTGCTGCGCATGGGCGCACGCGGGTTCATGTGTTTGAGGCGGTGGGTCAGCGCGTCCAGCGTTTCGGCATCCACCAGTTCGCTTTTGCTGATGAAGATCTGGTCCGCAAAACCCACCTGGCGCCGCGCTTCCTGGCGCTCGTTGAGCTGCTCGGCCGCGTGTTTGGCGTCCACCAGGGTCAGGATGGCGTCCAGCAAATACTGCTCGGCCACCTCGTCGTCCATGAAAAACGTTTGCGCCACCGGGCCCGGGTCGGCCAGGCCGGTGGTCTCGATCACCACGCGCTCAAAATCCAGCTCGCCCTTGCGCTTTTTTTCGGCCAGATCGGCCAGGGTGGAGCGCAAGTCGTCGCGGATGCTGCAGCAGATGCAGCCGTTGCTCATCTGGATGATGTTTTCGGTGGTGTCGGCCACCAGGATCTCGTTGTCGATGTTCTCTTCGCCGAACTCGTTCTCGATGACGGCGATCTTTTGGCCGTGCGCCTCGGTGAGCACACGTTTGAGCAGCGTGGTTTTGCCCGAACCCAGAAAGCCGGTGAGGATGGTGGCGGGAATCAGGGACATGGCGGGCAGGTCGGAGGATCAGGAAGGGGTGGTCGAAAAACAGGCGCAGAGTGTATTCGACCTGAGCGTCCCCAGGCTGACCGAGCCCGTCACCGGTCAGGGACGCAGGTAAACGAAGCCCTCACGCGCCTGCAAACGGGCCACCTCGGCCACACCCGAAGGCACAACCTTGGTTTCCATCAGAAGCTTGTTGGCGTCGATCTTGCGCGACACCAAGGTGTTGTTGCAGACCCGGAACTCCACGCCCTTGGACGCCAGATCGGCCACGCTGCCGGAAAAGGGTTGCTCCATTTGGTTGGTGGCGCCATCGATCAAGAAATCGATGCCCAGCCCATGGGTGACCACCACGATTTTGGCCTTGGGGTCTGCGGCCAGGTGGTTGCGGATGTTCTGGATCGCCCGCGAGGCCTGCGGGATGCCTTCGCTCAGGTGGTAAACCACCTTGATGGCCTCCTGGGCCTGCGCGGTCACACCGGACATCAGGGCACCGGCCAGGAGCAAACCACGCACAAAACGGGAACGTGAGGTTGAAAACATGAATATCTCCTTATATACCGATGGAATATCGAAGTGTGGCAGTTGCCTGGCGCGGGTGCCACCGGGCTAACCCGCAAGCCCCTAGGAGTCTGCGCGGCAGACGCGCGTCGGCTGCAACGCGTGGAGAAAAGTCCCACTTCGCACCCGTTTTTCCGGCTGTGGCTACGGCCACAGTCCTCAAAAGCGGGCACAAATTGGACTCTTTTCCCACGCGTTTCGCTTCGACGCCTTCTGCCACGCAGACTCCTAGTCACGAACGGGGTTTGCGGCCAGCCTTGCCGGCGCGCGGGTGGGCGGCATCGTACACCTGGGCCAGGTGCTGGAAGTCCAGCCGTGTGTAGACCTGGGTGGTCGCGATGTTGGCGTGGCCCAGCAGCTCTTGCACCGCGCGCAGATCGCCGCTGGACTGCAACAGGTGGCTGGCAAACGAATGCCTCAGCATGTGCGGGTGCACGGGTGTGGCCAGGCCCGCCTGTTGCGAGCGCTGACGCAAGCGCAATCGGATGTGCTGCGGCGTGAGGCGCCGGCCGTGGGCGCCGATGAACAAGGCCGGGTCGTCGCCCGCCCAATGCACGCGGAGCACCAGCCAGTCGGCCAAGGCCGCCAAAGCCTGCGCGCCCACCGGCACACTGCGGCGTTTGCTGCCCTTGCCCAGCACGTGGGCCTCGCCGGCCTGGGCGTCTATCCAGCCGCGCGCCTGCGGGCCGGGTTGCGCGTCCAGCCCCACCAGTTCGCCCAGGCGCAGGCCACTGCCGTACAACAACTCGGTGATGCAGCGGTCGCGCGCTTCGCGCTCGGGGGCGTCGTCTTCGTTGCCGTGGTCGGCCAGCCGCACGGCGTCGTCCACCGCCAAGGCCTTGGGCAGCGGCTTGCCGGCCTTGGGCGCACGCACATCCAGCACGGGATTGACCTCGATCTGCCCCTGACGCCCCAGCCAGGTGTAAAAGCCGCGCCAGCCCGACAGGATGAGGGCGATGCCACGCGCGCTGCGGCCGCCGCCGTGCATCTGGGCCACCCAGCGGCGGATGTGGGCATCGCGCACCTGCAACAGGCCCACGCCGGCGGCCAGCGCCTGGCGCGCGAGTTTGTTCAGGTCTTCGGTGTAGAGCGCCACGGTGCGCTCGGCCAGCCGTTTTTCCACCCGCACGTGTTGCAGGTAGCCGACGATCAGCTGGGCATCGGCGGGAGGCAACTCAGGGCTGGCACCCATGGCTGGACATCACGCGACCGTCAGCCGGCCCAGGGCGGCGCTCGCCAGTTCGGCGATGCGCTCCAGAAAGTCGGTGCCCATGCCGGCGTGGAAACGCTGGGGGTCGGAGGAGCCCAGAACCAGCAGGCCAAACACCTTGTCGGCGGGGCCGGCACGCAAGGGCAGCAGGGCCAGCGAGGCGGCCGGAGCTCCAGCGGCATCTTCCAGCCACGAAGCCGCTTCCAACCCTGGGTTGACGCCGCAGTACGGCATGGTCAAGGAAGCGGCAAAGGCCTGTGCATCGGCACTGACGCCCAGGGCAAAAGGCTGGCCAGCCCATTCGGGGGCCACGCCCCAGACACGGATGGCGGCCTGAGGCACCTGGAACTGGGACTTGATCTGCTCGACGATGACGCTGGGCAAAGCCGACGGCTCGCGGGTCAGCAACAGCTCGCGCGTCCAGCGTTGGAGCTTGTCGGCGATGAGCACGTTTTCCTGCCCGTGGCGGATCATCTCGGCCGCCTTCAGCTCCAGCGAACGGATCTTTTCGCGCAGCATCTCGGCCTGGCGTTCCTGCAAGCTCACGGCCCGCTGGCCGTGTGGGCTGGTCAGTTGCACCGCCGCCAGCAGCTCCGCGTGACGCTCGAAAAAGTCGGGCGTGTTGAGCAGAAAGTCGGCGATGTCGTCTTCGGTGATGGGGTTCATGTCGGTCATAGGTCGGGCCGCGGCGCAGAGCCGCCTCAAGCAAGGCCGCGCCCCCTCGGGGGGCAGCGAACACACGCAGTGGTGAGCGTGGGGGTCATAGCTCCGGGACGTCGATTTCGCCCTGGAACACGGTGGTGGCCGGGCCGGTCATGAGCACTGGCGCGCCCAGCTGGCCGGCGCCTCCGGCCCATTCGATGGTGAGCTGGCCGCCGCGTGTGGCCACGTCCACCCGCTCATCGAGCCAGCCCTGGCGGATGCCCGCCACCACGGCGGCGCAGGCACCGGTGCCACAGGCCAGGGTTTCGCCCACGCCGCGCTCGAACACGCGCAGCTTGACGTGGCCTCGGTCCAGCACCTGCAAAAAGCCGGCGTTGACGCGCCTGGGAAAGGCCGGATGTGCCTCGATGAGTGGGCCCAGCCCCAGCACAGGGGCCTGGTCCACGTCGTCCACCCGCAGCACCGCGTGGGGGTTGCCCATGGACAGCACCGCCACCGGCACGGCCGCGTGACCGGGTAGTGGCAAGGTCCACAGGGGCCAGGCGTTGCCACCGAATGCGTCTTCGGGGGCGCTTTCGGTGTAGGCCTGGCCGGCGTCAAACGGCACACGTGGCAGGTCGAACACCGGCGCGCCCATGTCCACTGTCACGCGCCCGTCGGCGTTCAAGCGCAGTTCGATCACGCCGCCGTGCACCTTCACACGCACCACATCCTTGGCGGTCAAGCCACGCTCGCGCACAAAACGCACAAAACAGCGCGCGCCGTTGCCGCAATGCTCCACCTCGCCACCGTCGGCGTTGTGGATCACGTACTCGAAATCGACCCCCGCCATCGGCGCAGGCCGGACCGTGAGGATCTGGTCGGCGCCCACACCAAAGTGGCGGTCGGCCAGAAAGCGGTACTGGGCAGCGCTCAGGCCCAGGCGGCCTTGCGTTTCGTCGAGTACAACAAAGTCGTTGCCCGCGCCCTGCATCTTGGTGAATCGGATCAGCATGGCCGCATTATCGGCGTCAATCCGTTAGCCACAGTTCGATGCGCCGGTTCCGGGCCTGGCCTTCCGGGGTGTCGTTGGCCACCAGCGGCGCGCGGGCGCCCCAGGCCTCCACGTCCAACGCCGCGGCGGGCAGGCCACGTTGCACGAGGGCATCGCGCACACGCAGTGCACGCTGCGCCGCCAGCGCGGCGGCAGCGTCGTTGTCGGCGGTGGAGGCGTCGCTGTGGCCCTGCACCCGGCCGCGCCAGGCAGGGCCATCCAACAAGGCAGCGACCACACGGCCCCACACGGCATCGGCGGCGGGGCTGGGTGTGGCGGTGTTGCCAACAAACGCGCGATCGGCCGACCAGCGTAACAGCAGCGCGTTGTCAGGCGTGCGCTGCACCTCGACACCGGTCGAGGACAGGCTGTCGGCCAGGCGCGCGCGGCGCTGCGCCATCGCCTCGGACCAGACCCGGGTTTGTGCCGCCGGCCCACCCAGTTGCGCGGCCGCGCCTGGCATGCCCCCATCTTGCGGGGGTTGGGCAGCACAGGCCGTCAAAACGATCGTGGCCAGCGCCAACAGCCACACGCGGGCCTTCGTCAAAGGGTCACGCAACACGGACGGTCTCCAAAAACCGCAACCTTACCGCAGCGTGCCCACCCGGGCTCAACGCGCGGGCGCCACCGTGGCGGTTGGCGTCGGTGCCGGTGCTGGCGCGGCCTCTGCCATGAAGATCTCGACGCGCCGGTTGCGACCACGGCCTTCGGCCGAGTCGTTGCTGGCGATGGGCTGGCGAGCGCCCATGCCGCTCACATCCACACGGGACAAAGCCACACCACGTGCCACCAGATGGTCGCGCGTGCGGGTGGCGCGGTTCACCGACAGCGGGTCGTTGATGGCGTCGCTGCCGGTGCTGTCGGTGTGCCCCACAATGCGCACCCGCGACTGCGGGTTGGCCACCAGGCCTTGGGCAAAACCGTCGAGCACGGTGGCGAAATTGGCCTTGATGTCGGCGCGGCCCACATCGAAGGAAATGTCGCTCGGCACGTTGATCTTGAGCTGGTTGTCCTCGGTCTTGACGACGTCGATGCCGGTGCCCTGGGTGGCGGCCTCCATCTTTTTGCGCTGGTCTTCCATGCGCTGCGTCCACACGTAGCCGCCGATGGCGCCCACGCCGGCCCCAATGGCAGCGCCTTTGGCGGCGCCGCTGCTGCCCCCGGTCACGGCGCCCAGCACGGCGCCTGCTGCGGCGCCAATGCCCGCACCCTTGGCGGTGCCCTGCTGGGTTTCGCTCATGTTCGCGCATCCGGTGGCCAACAAGGCCAGGCTCAACACCGCTGCCGTGGTCTGTATCCGCTTGTTCATTCAAAACCTCCTTGATTCATGAAACAGCCCGCATCAAAAGCGGGCCACCCCATTGTCAGAGCGGCGCATCCCTCAGTTTGCAAACGATGTACAGCACTTTGTGAACAAGTGTTCGTCCTGCCCGCAACCGGCCATGCACAATCGGTCCACCATGGCACGCACCTCCCAACTCCTGCACCCGCAGCGCGAACCCGCCGCGCTGCGCCCCGCCGCCACCGTGCTGCTGCTGCGCGACACGCCCACCGGCATCGAAGTGCTGATGACGCGGCGTTCGCTCAATGCCAGCTTCGCGCCCGGCGCCTACGTGTTCCCCGGCGGTGGCATCGATGCGGCCGACCAAGCGGCCCACCGCCAGTCCACGCGCCGCCCCACGCAGAGCGACCTGCACCTCACGCAGGCCATCGCGGCCATCCGCGAAAGTTTTGAGGAACTGGGCGTGCTGCTGGCCCGCCACGCCGATGGCCGATGGGCCGACACGGCGGACATTGCTGCGCTGGACCGCAAGGCGCCGTTTGCCGCGCAATGCGCCGAGCGTGGCCTCACGCTGGCGGCCGACCAGGTGTTTGTGCTGGCCCACTGGATCACCGACCGCGACCTGCCGCGCCGTTTTGACGTGCCGTTTCTGGTGGCCCGCATGCCCGAAGGCCAGACCCCGGTGGCCGACGAGGCCGAGCAGTTCGAACCCGTGTGGGTGCACCCGGCCGACGCGCTCGCGCGCCACAAGGCGGGCAATTTCTTCATCATCTTCCCCACCATCCGCACGCTGGAGCGGCTGCAGGCCTACGCCACGGTGGATGCCGTGCTGACCGCCTGTGCCAGCGAACAGCCGTTGTGGACCAGTTGCCCACGCGCTGGCCTCAAACACGGCCAGGATTCGCGCCACATGGAGCACGAACCCGAGTTTGGCGAACTGGCGCTGGTGTCGCCGGATGGCCAAATCGTGCACGAGCTGGCCTGGCAGAACGACACCCCCGTGCCGCTGCTGAAGAACGTGCTGCGCCTGACCGCCCCCAACCCCGGCTTCATGACCGGCCCGGGCACCAACAGCTACCTCATTGGCGACCCCGCCACCGGCTACGTGGCCATCGACCCCGGCCCGGACGACGCCGGCCACATCGAGCGCCTGTGGCGTGCCTGTGGCGGGCAGATCCGCCACATCGTGTGCACCCATTCCCACCCCGATCACTCGCCCGGCGCGCGCCGGCTGCAGGCCCTGTGCGCCGAGCGTCCGCCCATCTTGGGCCTGGCCAGCCGCGCCACCGCGCGTGCCGACAGCCAGTTCCAGCCCGACCACGAGCTGGCCGATGGCGAGCTGATCGTGCTGCAGGCCGCAGGGCATGAAACCCACACCCTGCAGGTGGTGCACACCCCCGGCCACGCGGCCAACCACCTGTGCCTGCTGCTGCTCGAAGATGGCCTGCTGATCTCAGGCGACCACATCCTCAACGGCAGCACCACCGTCATCAGCCCGCCCGATGGCGAGATGCAGGCCTACCTCGATTCATTGGACAAGCTGGCCGGGCTGTGTGCGCAACACCAGATCGGCTTCATCTTGCCCGCCCACGGTCATGTGCTGATTGATGCACCCGGCGCGATTGCCCACCTCAAGGCGCACCGCCTCAAACGCGAGGCCAAGGTGGCCGCCGCCATGCGAGCCCTGCCCAACGGCAATCTCGACGACTGGGTGCCCCTGGCCTACGACGACGTGCCCGAACGCCTGTGGCCGGTGGCCAAACGGTCGCTGCAAGCGCATGTGGACCACATCCGCAGCCTGGGTGGTTTCAATGTCTGACGACAACAGCGGCGTGCGCCTGGCCAAACGCGTGGCCGAACTCAAAGCCTGCTCGCGTGCCGAGGCCGAACGCTACATCGAGGGCGGCTGGGTCAGCGTCAACGGCGCCGTGGTGGAGTTGCCGCAGCACCGCGTTGGCGAGGCCGATGAGGTCACACTGGCCGACGATGCGCGAGCCACCATACTGCCGCCAGTGACGGTGCTGTGGCACAAGCCAGTGGGCGTGCGCTGCGACATCGAACAGGCGCCCAAGGCCGAGTGGCTGGCCGCCGAACACCGCAGCGTCGAAGATCGCAGCAAACAACGCCTCTTGCTCAAACACTGGGCCGGCCTGCGCTGCGCTGCGCCACTGGACACCGCCGCCAGTGGCCTGGTGGTGTTCACGCAGGAAAGTGGCATCTGGCGCCGCCTGGTGGACGACGCCATCACGGTGGAACACGAACTGTGGGTGGATGTGAAAGGCGTGGTGGCGCCTGGCGCACTGGCGGCACTGCAGCGCCAGGTGCGCGCCAGCGTGAACCGCCAGAACGAAGCCGGCACCCGCCTGCGCGTGGCCGCCAAAGGCCTGCGCAAAGGGCAGCTGGGCGTCTGGTGCGAGGCCGCCGGCATCCAGCCCGACGCGGTGCACCGCGCCCGCCTGGGGCGCCTGGCCTTGGGCGCGCTGGCCAGCGGCCAGTGGCGCCTGATGATGGGCTACGAGCGCTTTTGAAGCGCCGCCGTGAATAAAGTGTGAAGTCTGCCGGTACGCCGGATTCTGTGCGCGGGGGTTACCCCCCGCGTGACCGCCATTCCTCTGGGCCGCTGGTCACCCAAGCGGCTCGGTGCTGCCTACCCGCCAACACCCTGCGGAACCACAGGGATCCACAACGCGGCGAACCGCGCCGCTTCACGTTGGCCTATTTGGCATTGCTGCGCGCAGAGATTGCCCGTTTCACCCCCGGTGGTCTACCTTGCGGCACGCCCCCGGGACTCGTCTCTGTTGCTCTGATCCTCACCTCACGGTGGAGAGCCGTTAGCTCCTGCGCTGTCCTGTGCAGTCCGGACGTTCCTCCAGTGCGACCTTTCGGTACTTGCACCAGCGGCGGTCTGGCAGGCTTCACCCCTCGATTATCGCCTGACTCTGCGGAATCAGCCCGCTGAGCACACCTAGTGTGCTGTCCCGTTATTTTCTGGCATTAATCCTGCATGCCAATGCGGTATCTTGGGAACGGAGATACCGCCATGAGA
>NZ_JBHTBZ010000083.1:0-842 GCF_042665235.1 Hydrogenophaga defluvii
TCTCATGGCGGTATCTCCGTTCCCAAGATACCGCATTGGCATGCAGGATTAATGCCAGAAAATAACGGGACAGCACACTAGGGCATCCTCAACAGCATCCAGCCATACAGTCTCATCTGGCACCGTTTTGAGTGAGGCTTGAAACTCCTCAATTGCGTTGAATAGAATTAAGTGCTTCCCCTCAAGGAGAAGGCTGCGAGCCGTTGCATCCATGAAAGGTCGTGACTCGGGACCGTAGAGTGTCCCAATATGGAGCGCCTCGAGGCCCTGTTTTGTTAGCGCTCCGTCGGATTCAGTCCAGCCAATGTGGAAGAGAAAGTTTCTATAGTTCTTGCCGACCGCGATTTTAGATGCGAGCGTGTCAGAGTAATGGCGCACCCCACCCCCGGGATGTAAGAGCTTGCCCGCTTGGATGTCCTTCCAAAGGCGTTCAAAGGCGCGGTCCCGGACAGTGCCGCCACTGCTCGTCGGTTGACGAGTCTCGTCGTAGGAATACCGTAGCAAGCAGAACATCTCATCGAGACTCATCTCGCGCCACTTCGCGTAGAAGCTGGAGTCGAGTGATGCTGGCTTCGAAGGTCGGGCTGCACGTTTTGTAAAGAAGTGGCTCTCGGTGATATTCGGGGTAGAGGGCGAGAACGTCGCAGGGCTATATGAAACGACTCCAATAGGGGTGTCGATCCAGGAGCTATCTTGCAGCACGCTAACGACATGCTTTGCGATGGGATAGCCATCGTCCGCAATCTCAGGGAGTTGGAGTTGGAGTTGACCCACTTCCGTGGACGGGTACTGGTTTGATTCTCAAACCGTTTCGGGTGTTGTCTCGACATGCACGTAGGCAT
>NZ_JBHTBZ010000084.1:0-1913 GCF_042665235.1 Hydrogenophaga defluvii
GACGCCACGCCTAGCCATCGGCTGATCCCCGATGGTGAAAACCGGGACACCCTGACCCGGCGGCGCTGGCTTCTTTTCGGGGGGCGTGACGGGGAGCGCAAGGATGGCTGATTTATCGCATTGGGACTTAGCCGAAACATTCACAGGCAGAGAAGCGGCATATCTACTGATGGGGGTAGACCCTTCAGGACCTGACGCTGATAAATTCAGTGCGCGGCACCTCCAAGAACGATTGGAGACTGCATATCAGGGCGCAATTGGGCGTGCAGCGTTTGAAGGGTATATCGAACCCTGTTTTTCGTACGATGCACCCGAGCCTGAGCATTTGATGCCAGAAGCTGCAGTCCTTAGAAGCGTTGCGCTATGGGCAAACCTTGAGCGTTTTCGCGAGCATGGCGACACCGCATCGTTCACAGGGTGGCTGGAATATCGCGATGTCAGCTTCCACGGCCAGAGATTTTCGCGGCACGAGCTTTCTCGTTGGTTGAGGGAAAACGGACTGAAATCGGCTTATAGGTTTGACTTGGGATCACCCGCTCATGCTTCATCGCACGAAGGCAACGGAGCTACGCCTCAAGCGGAAAAACCACTGTCCAATCGGGAACGCGACACGCTGCTGACGATCATCGCCGTGCTCTGCAAGGACGCCGGCTACGACTTCACCAAGCACGCAAAAACCGCCGGAACGATTCAGAGCACAGCGGCAACTATGGGCGTTTCCATCGGCGAAACAACCATCGAGAACCACCTGAAGAAAATCCCTGATGCCCTGGCAGGCCGCATGAAATAAGGGTTTCATGGGCAATTGCCTATTTGCTTTGGGCAGTTGCCCCCGCACTTCTTTACCAATTTGGACACTCTGCGCATCTAAACAACGCCCTACAGGGGCCGCGAAAGGTGGGCAGCGATGGCAATTTGGCGAATCGACAAATGCAAGAATGAGGCAGGGTATCGGTCCCACGCCAGCATCTACGGGTTGATCCGTGTTGGCCTGTGGACACAGCCGGTCAAGATCGGGGAACGGTCAAGCGGTTGGCCTAGTGAGGAAGTGCAGGCCATCAACGCGGCGCGCATTGCAGGCGCAAGCGATGAACAAATCCGCGAACTGGTGAAGGCGCTGCACGCCAAGCGCGCGGAAAAGCTGGCCGTGTTGATGGCCGCTTGAGGGGGTGGAAATGGCGATCAACACCACCCCAAAAGAAATGCCCACCGGGGACGGCAATCCCACGGCAGGCAACGCGATCAACGATCTGGATTTTCCCACCAGTGAGCGCAACGACAAAGCGTTTTCAACGCTGCGCGCGGCGTACGCATTGAAGGGCCATACCCTGCACCGCACAGACCCGGCAGACGGGCCGGTGACGTTCTTGGCCGAACGCTGGGGGCTTGTGCGACACCTGCCCACCATTGACGCGGCGCGGCGGTTTCTGGAACAGATCGGGGGGCGGCTGTGAGCGACCCCATCGAACAATTCCGCGCGGCGATGCTGGCCGCTGGCCTGACGCCACCCGATGAAATCGTGGCCGATGGAAAGTTGCACCGCTTCAGTACCAACGGCAAGCCCAGGGACGATTCGGGCTGGTATGTCCTGCACCTTGATGGCATCCCGTCCGGGGCTTTCGGATGCTGGCGCACCGGCCTTCAATCGACATGGTGCGCGAAGGCCGACAACGACATGACCCAGGCAGAGCGCGAAGCCCACCGGCAGCGCATCAAGGCCATGCAGGCACAACGCGAAGCCGAACATGCCCAGGCGCAACAGCAGGCCAGCGAGGCGGCGGCGCTGATCTGGAATGAGGCGACACCTGCAACCGGCCATGAGTACCTGACGCGCAAGGGCATCAAGCCCCACGGCATCAAGTGCGACGGGCACCACCTGCTGATTCCGATGCGCGACACAGCGGGCAAGCTGC
>NZ_JBHTBZ010000085.1:0-1403 GCF_042665235.1 Hydrogenophaga defluvii
TGTCAGCAGCAAATAGAACTGTCCGGTTTTGTAGCAAGTAGATTGTCCGCTTTGACGTGATGTGATGGTGCTGGCAGCCAAGCTGCGAAGGGCGCAGCCCGAAGCGGCTTGGCTGCCAGCACGCGATGTGTCAAGGCGAGCTCATGCGGCCAGCCGCTGCACCTCCTTGTCCCGCGTTGGTTTGCCTTGGGCATCGAAGCTTGCCAGCTTGCGAGGACCATAAAAGATCGCCAGCGTGGCGTCCACATAGCGGTGCACGCGCACCCGGGTGCGCACGTAGTGGTAGCGGAACTCATCGGCCGCAATCTGCAGGCTCAGACCTGCAAACGCCACGCAGTTGTCATTGCCCACGGTGCGCTCGTGCTGTTCACACAAGATGTCGGGCAGGCTGCCGCTGATGAAGGGCACATAGGCCGAGCCCGGCAACGTGCTGGGCACACCAAATTCGGCGTTGTGGCTGACTCGGTAGACCTCCTCCAGGTAGCGGTTGGCGTTGTCCATGTCAGTGATCCCGGCCCGGGCCAACTCCTGTGGCAGACGCCCCTGATGGGTCTGGAACGCCCGCTCGCTTCTGCCGCGCGCCTCGGGCGAGTAGGCCGCAATGTGCTCGATGCCGAGTTGCTTGAGCGCGCGCCCGACCTCGGTCAGATGGGCCTTGTCAACCTTGCCGCCTGCTTCGGGCGTGGTGAAGTAGTGGCTGCCCCGGTCGGTGTACAGGCTGGCAAAGAGACCATAGCGTGCGATCGTCTGGCCGATGCCGTGAAAGCTCGACGCCGTGCCCTCCTGGTGACAGAAGAACATGCTGGTGTGCTCGCCCGTGGCGTCATCCAGGGTCACCACCAAGTCCCAGACGTGGGCGGGCACCCAGCGGTGGGTGCTGGCGTCCTGGTGCATGAGCATGCCCGCCAGCGGGGCCCGTTCGCGCTTGATGCGGTGGGTGCCCCGGCGCTTGGAGGCTTTGACCACCCCAGCGCCCTGCAGCACGCTCTTGAGCCAGCTGTAGCTGCGCGCACCGCCACACTCGGCTTTGTACTTGGTGTGAAAGTGCGCCACGTTCCAGCCAGCAAACCCGCTTTTGTACAGCGCCACCACGTGGTCGACTTCGGCGTCACTGGCGCGGCGTTTGGAGATCTGGCTGAGCCGTTTGTCCAACAGCCCGTCCAGACCGTCGGCTTGGTAGCGCTCGATGTGGCGGCGAAAGCTGCGCTCGCACTGCCCCAGCAGCAAGGCCGCTTCGGCCTGGGTCAGTCGCCCTTGTGTCCAGCCTTCCAAGGCTTCTGTGAATCTCATCTTCCGGTTCTCCTGCATGTAGCGGGCCCGGCTCATGGGGGCGTGTTGCATCGCTCCTCCACAAACCGGACAGATTACTTGCTACGAACCGGACAACTCATTTGCTGCTGACA
>NZ_JBHTBZ010000086.1:0-4567 GCF_042665235.1 Hydrogenophaga defluvii
CAACGGTCTACCCAGACCACCCCCGCGCCAGTGCTAGCTTTGCGTACCGTCACTTATTGCACTGAAAACGAGGAGACCCCGGCAAGCAGTTCTCGACGCAGTTCCAGACGGTGACCGGTTCCTGCGCAGTGCAGTCGAGCGCCATCGTCTTTGGCTCAAGGAGTTTGGCGAGAAGGGCGTCGCTAAGAGCCTCGTGGATGCATCAGCCTCATTGCAGTCGGTCGCCACCATTGCCGAGTTCGAGTCCATCTGCAAAACACTGGCGGGCATACCGTTGCCGATCGGGGTGTTCTCGGAGGAGCGGCCACGCATTCCGGCCGGTCCGAAACAAGTTGAAGAGCGCCCACGGCCTACTGAGCTCTCAGTAGCCTTCTTGAAGTTCCAGCTTGGTGGCCAACCAGCGGCCAACATCCACCACCTGGTTCCGCGCGAATTGCATGACATGGAGATCGAGGTCAGAGTCTCTCGATGGCCAGAGGGTGCCACGCACCTGGTGCTGACGCCGATCTCGGCAGAGCCCAGGAGCACCTACGAGCTCTCCGAGTTCACGTTCACGAAGCCGTCCACAGAGCCGCCGTACACGCTCATCCAGACGGGTCGTGCGGCTCTCCAGATCGCACAGGGACTGAAATCGAGGCCTTTCGAGTTCAAATACACGGCGGCATTCCAACCTGCCAGCGCAGAGCAGCCCGTTGCTGTCGTCGGCCACCGTACGCTTTTGGTGGAGGGCTTCGACATACGGGTCAACTCGATAACCGGCTATCAGCCTGTCGACGAAAAGATCCTGTTGATCCGCGATCTACTAAGACGGGAAGGCTGGGCAAATGCCGAGGAGCTGTCGGACATTCTTGAGCTGCTGACCAGTCTGGGCAATCTTGCTGGGAGAGCAGTTCAAGACGCCGTGTTCGATGGCGCGTGGGGCGAGAAAGAATTCCAAGTCCAGGTTCGAAAGGACCTTCGCCGGTCGCCTCGCATCGGGTCGGATCTGGAGGAGCACGCCGCGGCCGCAGGGGGCTTCACTGACTTGAGCCTTCGAGGAATCACGATCGAGCTCAAGGAGACGGACACGCGGATCAAACAGATGGAAGACTGCCGCAAGTTTGTCGAGCAAGCTGCCAGCTACGCGGTGGCCAAGGGCAAGCGCGTAGCTCTTTTGTGCATTCTGGATACCAGCGCCAAAGACTCTGCGCCTTGGTCGGCGGCCGACGGCATCGACGTTCTGATGTCAGCACCGCCAGCCAACGTGGCGGTCATCACGCTCGTCATCCAGGGGAACATCACTCGTCCGAGCAAGTTGTCCCGTTGAGGCCTTAGTCGCCTCGCTGGATGTCAAACGCGCACGACATCGTCAGTCAAGTTCCGGGTCTGAATTGGCAGCCCCTTGCAGGTTCTTGCTCGAGTCGCAGCTTTCCTTGGGGGCCTTGAAACTGACCACATCGAACTGAACCGCCCCGGGGCGATTCAAACAAGGAGCCGAGATGCCGCAAAGGAGTCGTTGCTGAACCTCAGCAATCAGTCTTGACCCGACTTTCGCCGCCACCGGCGCCACGACCGCTGCTAGGTGCAATCGCCAGTTTGAGCACCGCGACCCGCTTTATCGAAGCTCCTCGCCCGTTCTCCTTGACAACGGCACGGGTCTCCTGATGCCGGCAACCCACCGATCGGTTGAACAACGCGTCTCCTGAAGATGCGCATAGGTCCGCCAATCCTCTCGGTCTCGCAGGTCGGAGTACAGCAGAACATGGTTTACTTGAACCTAGCTCTAGTCCAGTTCCCAACGTAGTCGAACAGATTCTTCACACTGTTCGAATAGGCCCCATCCGGCGCACCGCAGTTGCCGCATGGCGTGAATCCGTGGGTAGCGCCTTCGATAAAAACAAGGTCCTTGTCGGTGCTCTTCGAATTCTCGAACTCCTCTTCCGAGTCGCGGATGAACAGATAGCCACCCATGCCGGCAACCAGAGTCGGCGCCGAGATGGACCTCACGGCACAGACGGTGGAGTTGTTGCTGGAACAGTGGTCAATACCATCCAGCGAGTTGTTCGACATCACCGCTTGTGTGCTCAGGAAGGAGCGGATGCTCAAGAGCTTGGTGCCGCGATCGAACGCATTGGTTGAATCCTTCGTCTGCAGCTCAACCGGGCTGACCGACACCACCATCTGTTCCGAGATGGAGCCGTCGTTCTTGAGCAGCTTGCGCGGCAGCTTGGTAAAGCGTAGCTTGTCTTTGGGATCCAGGCTGTGCAACTGTGATGCGCCGCCAGGGCCAGCACCGGGATTGCCACCATGCGGGATGAGGAAGATGTCGTTGTCTGGATACGGGCCGCTACCGGCTTGGAGCGCACGGCGCTTTGCGAGCGCCGATTCGATCAACGCGTTCATGCGCTTCGACTGGGCGGCGTAGTAGCGGGCCTGGAAGTCGGCCGTGTACGCGGAGGCACCGCTGGGGTTATATCCATTCGCGGGGTTATAGGGGTCCAGCGCGGGATCGAAGCTCTTCGGCGTTTCATTGACGACCGACCCGTTCAGACTGCGCAACAAGATGACTGGCACGCCCGGGTGCGCGTCGGCCAGCACCAGTGCATCGCCTTTGGGCAGGTTGGCGAGTTCATCGCGGCAAGGAACGAGTTTCTGCGGGCTCTTGCAGAATGCGGTGCCATTTTCTGCAACGGCCTGGTAGTAGCTGAGGGTTGGCCCCCCGCCGCTGTGACCGAACAAGACCACCTTCTCGATACCTGCCTGCTTGCGCAGGTATTCCATGCCGGCCTTGACATCCAGTGCGATGAGGTCCCAATCAACAAGGAATTCGTTGTTGTCGAAGCGCGTGTTCATGCACAGCGCGGCAAAACCTCGCTTGGGCAATTCTTGGCATCCAGGGTGCTGCAGATAGTTGCTCGTGCGATGCACGATCAGGAACGCAACGCGCGGCGCAGGCCCGGAATCTGGCTTGTAGTACATGGCCTTGGCGGGGCCAAGACCGATGTAGGTCGGATTGCCTTGCGCCTGGCTGGATGCCGCCGCAAACACCGTCAGGCCAGCTACTGCAATCTGGAGAAGCTTTGCAGCTCTCTTCCAACCCGAACAAAGCTTCTGATTCACATGGGCCTCCATATTCTGTACTGGCACTTCGCCGAACTCGCGGCCGAATTGCGTGGGGAATCAAACTACCGAACTACCGAACTACCAAACGATCAAACTGACGTATGCCCGAAAAGTCCCAGAGGTCAGGACTTCCGTAGGCGTCCTCTCGCGAGCGACGCTTCGAGGACGCCAGGTGGCGCGTGATGATCCGCCCTGCATCGGTCCAGGCCAATAGATTTGAATCGATAGGCCGGAACGTGTCAATGACTTTGCTGCACCGCTTGTCATAAATTTACTGCGCAGTGCTGGGTTGTTCTCTGGACGTTGGCCTCCGATGGTGGTGGGTTGATCCAGGCTGCGGTCGGCAGCGCATGGGGTTTGGGACGACGGCCCTTGAAGCGCTTCGGTGTCGCGAGGAACGCGGCATCCAGCGCGACCTGACGCGCATCGCGCAGGGCCGGTGCCTGACCGTAGTGCACCGCTTGCGGCGTCATGTAGCCGATGCCCGAGTGCCGGTGCTCGGTGTTGTACCAAGAGAAGAATGCTTGGCAGTGGAGCCGAGCGTCCTCGATGCAGCCGAACCGCGCCGGGAAGTCAGGCCGGTACTTCATGGTCTTGAACTGCGACTCCGAATACGGGTTGTCGTCCGAGACGTGCGGCCTGCTGTGGCTCTTGGCGATGTCCAGCTCCACCAGCAAGGCGGCCACCGGCTTGGAGCGCATGGCCGCCCCCCGGTCGGCGTGCAGCGTGAGCATGCCGCGCTGCACGTCGTGGCGCGAGACGGTGTCGGCGATCAGCTGCTCGGCCAGATCGGCGCTCTCGCGCTCGGCGAGCATCCAGCCCACCACGTGGCGGCTGAAGATGTCCAGGATCACGTACAGATGGAAGCAGGTCCATTTGGCCGGCCCTTTCAGCTTGGTGATGTCCCAGGACCAGATCTGGTTCGGAGCGCTGGCCAGCAGTTCGGGTTTGACGTAGGCCGGGTGGGTGAGCTGGCGGCGACGCTCGCACGAGCCGCCTTGGGTGTTCAGCAGGCGGTACATGGTGCGCACCGAGCCCAGGTATCGCCCCTCGTCGAGCAGCGTGGCGTGCACGGCCGCAGGGGCGGTGTCGGCGAAGCGTTCGCTGTTCAAAGTGTCCAGCAGCAGCGTGCTCTCTTGCGCATCCAAGGCCAGCGGTGGGCGCACTCGCACCGCGCGAGGAGGCCTGGGTCCGACCATGGCTGCGCGCCTTGCCTGGGCCCGCTGGCGGGCCGGCACGCCGCGCGGCAGGCCCAGGGCGCGGCATGCGGCGCCAGCGCCCAGAACGGGGCTGAGTTCGAGCACTGCGGCGATCACGGCAAGTCGCCGGTGGCGTCCATCGAGTTGCCCAGCAAGGCAGCAAGTTTTTTTTGGACATCGATCACGGGGTCTCCTCGTTTTCAGTGCAATAAGTGACGGTACGAAAAGCTAGCACTGGCGCGGAGGTGGTGTTGGTAGATCGTTGA
>NZ_JBHTBZ010000087.1:0-411 GCF_042665235.1 Hydrogenophaga defluvii
GCCCCGCTCCACCACAAAGCTGACCACGGTGGCGCAGGAGCCGCCGATGTTCAAGGTCTGCAGCCGCCGCGCGCCCTCGATCTGCATCGCCTCGGCCTGACCCGTCACCTGCCGTGCCGCGTCCCACACCATGCGCGTGCCCGTCGCACCCACCGGGTGCCCGCAGCCGATCAGCCCGCCGCTCATGTTGATGGGGCACTTGCCCCCGGGCTCGATGGTTCCGTCTTCCACCGCTCGCCAGCTTTGCCCCGGCGCCGTCAACCCCAGGTGGTCGATGGCCACGTACTCGGTGGTGGTGAAACAGTCGTGCGTCTCGATGCCGTCCATGTCTTGCACGCCTTCCACGCCGGCACGTTTCCACGCATCCTCCAACGCCTGCCTCAGGTGCGGGAACACATAGGCTTCGTTGGC
>NZ_JBHTBZ010000087.1:421-908 GCF_042665235.1 Hydrogenophaga defluvii
GCTTGCACGCCTTCCACGCCGGCACGTTTCCACGCATCCTCCAACGCCTGCCTCAGGTGCGGGAACACATAGGCTTCGTTGGCGCTGCGCTCGAACTTGTCTTGCAACCGCAGCCCCGCGTTGCGGTGGCCCCAGCCGCTGATACGCGGCAGGTTCGCCAGCACCTGACCGGTGCGCTGCGCGTGCTCTTGGGCAAAGCGCGCCGAGGCCACCACGATAGCGCAGGCGCCGTCGGTGATTTGCCCGCAGTCCTGGCGCCGCGTGCCGGGCTCGATCAGCGGGTTGGCTTCGTCGTCGTCGGTGAAGCTCAGTTCGTTGAACTGCCACTGGCGCGTTTGCGCCAACGGGTTGAGCTTGGCATTGCCGTAGTTGATTTCGGCGATGCGGTTGAGGTGACGGCGGTCGAGGCCGTAGCGGCGGTCGTATTCCTGGGCGACACGGCCGAAGGCGGCCGGCCACATGTAGGTGCAGTCAAAACCTTCGTGGC
>NZ_JBHTBZ010000087.1:918-1121 GCF_042665235.1 Hydrogenophaga defluvii
GCGGCGGTCCAGGCCGTAGCGGCGGTCGTATTCCTGGGCGACACGGCCGAAGGCGGCCGGCCACATGTAGGTGCAGTCAAAACCTTCGTGGCCTTGCCAGGCGGCGGCGTTCTGGTTGGTAGAGGCGGTGTTGCCGTCGGTGTTCTTGAATTCTTCGGCGCCCAGCACCAGCACGCAGTCGTAGCGGCCAGCCTCGATTTCGG
>NZ_JBHTBZ010000088.1:0-67921 GCF_042665235.1 Hydrogenophaga defluvii
CGGGTACGGCGGTCGTACTTTGGACATTTGCGACTCCTTGAACACAAAGAATGATGTGTCCACGGAACCCGGTCAACTCCAAGGGGCTGTGCCAGCCTGGTCCAGCCCCAGCAGCCGAACCGCGTTGCCCTTGAGGATGCCCGGCATCACCTCGGGCTTGAAGCCCGCCACCTCGAAGTCCTTCATCCAGCGCTCGGGCGTGATGAGTGGGTAGTCGCTGCCGAACAGGATGCGGTCTTTCAGCAGCGTGTTGGCGTACTGCACCAGCTGCTTTGGAAAATACTTGGGGCTCCAGCCCGACAGGTCGATCCACACGTTGGGTTTGTGTGTGGCCACACTCAGCGCCTCGTCCTGCCAGGGAAAGCTGGGGTGGGCCATGACGATCTGCATGTCGGGGAAATCGATGGCCACGTCGTCCAGGTGCATGGGGTTGCTGTACTCCAGCCGCAGGCCACCGCCGCAGCGCATGCCACTGCCGATGCCGCTGTGCCCGGTGTGGAAGATGGCTGGCAGCTTGTGGGCGTTGATGACCTCGTAGATGGGCCAGGCCATCTTGTCGTAGGGGTGGTAGCCCTGCACCGTGGGGTGGAACTTGAAGCCCCTGACACCTTCTTCCTTGATCAGCCGCTCGGCCTCGCGTGCGCCCATCTTGCCCTTGTGCGGGTCGATGCTGGCGAAGGCCATCATCATGTCGCTGTTCTCGCGCGCGGCTTGCGCGATCTCTTCGTTGGGGATGCGTCGGCGGCCCAGCTTGGACTCGCTGTCCACCGTGAACATCACCAGCCCGATCTTGCGCTCGCGGTAGTAGGCAATGGTTTCTGCGATGGTGGGCCGGCGGTTGCTGCCGAAATACTTGTCCGCCGCGCGGTCGTATGCCTCGCCGTAGTTGTCGAAGGGGTTCCAGCAACTCACCTCGGCGTGGGTGTGGATGTCGATGGCGATCAGGTTCTGGTGGTCCATGCGCGTCTCCTGCGAGGGGGTATTTTGGTTATTGACTATAACCAAACCACCGACAACAACTCGCCGTGGCCGATGCCTGTTGTCGGCCATTCGGCCGCCGACCGAATGGGCCTCGCGCCTTGCGCCTTCAGGTACATCACCGCCTTTGTCACACCCGCGTGCGTGACCCACAGGGCCTCGCCGTCCTGGCCCACCTGGGCGACGACGTCCGCCAGCGCGGTGGCCACACGGTCAATCACCTGCTGGGTGCTCTCCGCGCCACCAAATCGGTGGTGGGCGAAGTCGGCGGTCCAGGCGTCCACCGCGGTGCGTGGGATGTGGGCCCAGGTGTGCCCTTCCCAGCAGCCAAAGTCCATTTCGTTGAGGCGCAGGTCGCGGCGGGGGGCGCCCAGGTCGGGGCGCAGCGTGTGCAGGTCGTGCGCCAACTGTTGCGCCCGCTGCAGTCCCGACACCCACACCGGCAGGCCGGCGGGCAACACGGCTGCAGCGGCCTGTGCGGCGGCATGTGTGGCCTCGGGGGCGGCGGGCAGGTCGCTGGCGCCGTAGCACAGGCCGGGTGCAGCCAACACGCGGGCATGGCGCAGCAGCCACAGCTTCATGCCGCCAAACCCAGTGCCAGGCCCAGGTAAAAGCCTGCCTCGCTCACCTGCTGGGCGGTGCCCAGCCCGTCACCGGTGAAGCCGCCCAGGCGGCGGTGCAGCAGCCGGTGCACCCACGCCATACCCAGCATGGCCCCGAGCATGGCCTGCCACCAGGGCCCCTGCGGCAAGCGTGCGTACAGCACCGCGAGTGCGGGCCACCACCACAGGCTGGCGCGCAGCAGGGCCCAGCCACCCAGGGCATCGGCCAGCGGTTTGGACTTGGAGCGTGAGGTGTCCCCCACATGTGGCAAGCGGTACACGGTCCACAGCGGCAGCAGGCGGGAGAGCACGTGGGCACCGAACAGCGCCGCGCCGGCCAGTGCCACGCTGTGCTGGGCGATCAGCGCCAGCAGGCCCAGTTTGGTGGCACCGGCCAGCACCAGGGCCAGCGCACCGTAGCTGCCGATGCGCGAGTCCTTCATGATGTCCAGCGCGCGCTCGCGGTCCAGGCTGCCGCCCAGGCCATCGGCCAGGTCGGCCAGGCCGTCTTCGTGGAAGGCCCCCGTCAGCAGCACGCTGAACACCGTGCTCAGTGCCGCTGCCACCCAAGGTGCCGCGGGCAGGGGCGGCAAAGCCCAGCACAACCCCCAAAACACCGCGCTGCTGAGCATGCCCACCACCCAGCCCACCCCGGGAAAGTGCACCGCGCTGGCCCGCAGCATGGCCGGGCTGTAGCCCACCCAGGCCGCCAGCCGCCCCGTCACCGGGATGCGGGTGAAGAACTGCAGGGCGAGCAGGAAATGACGCACCGCTTGTGTCACGTGGGCTGCACCTCGGTGGCCGCGCGCGCCACGCCTGCCGCCTCGAAACTGGCCATCTCGCGCAGGATGGCACAGGCCGACACCAGCAGCGGCCAGGCCAGGGCCGAGCCCGAGCCTTCGCCCAGGCGCAGGCCCAGGTCCAACAGCGGCTCAGCGCGCAGCAGGGCCAGCATCAAAGCGTGGCCGGGCTCGCCGGAGCGGTGGGCGAACACGCAATGCGCCAGCACCGTGGCGTCCAGGCGGCTGGCCACCAGCACGGCGGCGCTGGCGATGAAACCATCGACGACGATGACGCGGTGTTCCTGTGTGGCTTGCAACACCGCGCCCACCAGGGTGGCGATCTCGAAGCCACCGAAGGCAGCCAGCGCCTGCAGTGGCGCGGTGGCGGTGGCGTGGCGCGCCAGCACCTGGCGCAGCACCGCGATCTTGCGTTGCACACCGGGCGCGTCCAGCCCGGTGCCGGCGCCGGTCACGTCCCTGATGTCCAGCCCGCCCAGGCGGGCCAGCAGCAGCGACGCGGCCGAGGTGTTGCCTATGCCCATCTCGCCCAGCAGCAGCGCGTTGCCGGGCAGGCCTTGCACCACGGCGCGGCCATTGGCCAGGGCGGTTTGGCACTGCGCGTCGGTCATGGCGGGGCCGTCCAGCGCGTCGGCGGTGCCCGGCGCGATCTTGCGCACGAGCAGACCGGGGCGGGGCGCGAAATCGTGGCGCACGCCGCAGTCCACCACGGTGAGGGCAATGCCGTGCTGGCGCGCGAGCACGCTCACCGCCGCGCCACCGGCCAGGAAGTTTTCCACCATCTGCCAGGTGACGTCGCTGGGGTAGGCCGACACGCCGCGCGCGGCCAGGCCGTGGTCGCCCGCGCACACCAGCATCTGTGGCGCGCGCAGTTCGGGGGTGGTGCTTTGAAGGATGAGCCCCAGGCGCAGCGCCAGCGCTTCGAGGCGGCCGAGCGAGCCCACGGGTTTGGTTTTGTTGTCCAGGCAGGCCTGGAGTTGTTGGGCGAGGTTCATGGGTGTTGCAGCAGGGCTTGATGAAGTGCCGCTTGCGCGGGGGGGGGCTGGACGCTGAGCCGCCAGTGGGCGGCCAGGCCCATGTTGTGGGTGGGGCGCAGCTTGACGCCGTGGTGGCGCAAAGCGTCGCCGTCGATGGGGTGAGGGGCTTGGGCGCAGAAGTAGGGCGTGTTGCTGGGCAGGCAGGTCCAGCCCAGGCTTTGCAGCATGCCGATCTGCTCCCCCTTCCACACACGCAGTTGCGCGCGGCTGTTGTGCAGCCAGCGCTGGGTGTCGGTGCGTGTCCAGGCCGTCAGCTGGGCCACGGCGTGCGCGCCGAGTGGCCAGGATGCGGCCATGTCCATCAGTTCTGCCGCTTGCGCCGTGGCCCCCGCGGGCGCGATGGCGTAGGCGCCGCGCACGCCCGTCAGCCCCAGTGCCTTGTTGGGCGACCACAGCTGCCAGGCGTCGTCGCAGCATGCGGCGGATGGCGGCGACTCGCTCAGGCGCAGGGGTTCGTAGGCGCGATCGAGCGCGAGCACACGGGCCTGGCGTAGGTCGGCCCAGGGCGTGGGTTCTGCCACACCACGCGGGCTGCTGGGCGTACAGCACCAGGCCAGATCGGCTTGCGTCGGTGTCGCTACGCGTGTCAATCGCCACTGCGCGGCCGCATGGGCGTAGTCGCCGTAGGCCTCGGTTGGCAACCACACCGTGCGGCCACCACCACGCGCCACCCAGGCCGTCAGGCGGGCAATGAGTTCGCTGCTGCTGCTGCCCGGCACGATGCGCGCTTCGGCCACACCGTGGAACTGGGCCAGCGCCGTGCGCAGTTCGGTGTACGCCGGGTCGGGGTAGCGCGTGGCGTCGGCCGCCTGCACCGCCGCCAGCGCGGTGGGGCAGGGGCCACAGGCATTGCTGTTGGTGGAGAAGTCCCAACGTGGCACGCCGGCCGCGTCGGGGCCACCGTGGTGGCGGTTCATTGCAAGCCTTCCCACACCAGGCACAGCAGGGCGCCCGCGCACACCGTTTGCACGGCGCGTGTGGCACGGAGGATGGCCGGTTCTGTGTCGGCGGCCCCAGGCGCGCGGCCCTCAGCGTTCAAGGTGTACACGCCAGGTTTGCCCAGGCGCACGCCCAGACTGAGTGCCATGGCGGCCATGGGCCAGCCGCTGTTGGGCGATGGCGTGAGGCGGGCTTCGCGTGGCAGGTGCCACCACATGCGCCACGGCCGCCACAGCACGAGCAGCAACGCGGTCAGGCGGGCTGGCACCCACGACAACACATCATCGGCCCGCGCCGCCCATTTGCCGGCCCAGGTCCAGTCGCGGCCCTGGCGTTCCTCCTGGTAGCCCCACATCGCGTCGGCGGTGTTGGCGAAACGGTACAACGCCGCGCCCGGCAGGCCGCCAATCACAAACCAGAAGAGTGGCGCCACCACCGAGTCGTTGAGGTTCTCGGCCAGCGATTCGATGGCGCTTTCGCGCACCTCGGCGTCGGTCAGTGCTGTCACGTCGCGGCTCACCAACCAGGCCAGGCGTGCGCGACCAGCGTCCAGCGATTGGGCCAGCGCGGTTTCCACGGCCCACACCTCCTCGTGCAGCAGGCGCCAGGCCAGCAAGGGCTTGAGCAGCAGGCCCAGCAGCAGGGCTTGCCACAGGGGCGGCGCCTCACGCACCAGCGTCACAACACCCGCTGCAAGCACCACCACCAGCGTGGCACCAAGCGCCCAGGCCAGCGCGCCCAGCAGGAACACCCGCCAGGGCCGGTGGGTTTGGCCGGTTGTGGGCGCAACACGCGCGCCTGTGCAACCCAGGTAACGGCCCATGGCCACCACCGGGTGCCAGCGCGCGGGCGGTTCGCCCCACAGCCGGTCCACCGCCAGGGCAATGAGCATGGCCAACGCGGTGACCGCCATCAGTCCTCGATGCCGCGTTGCGCCGGTATGCCCGCCTTGAAGGCGTGTTTGACCAGCGTCATCTCGGTCACGGTGTCGGCCAGTTCGATGATTTCGGGCGGGCAGCGGCGGCCGGTGATGACCACATGCACATGGCGCGGGCGCTGGCGCAGGGTGTCGAGCACGTCGTCCAGCGGCAGCCAGCCATAGATGAGTGGGTAGGTCAGTTCGTCGAGTGTGACCATGAAGCACTCGCCGCTGAGAATGGCCTCGCGCGCCTTGAGCCAGCCGTCGCGCGCCAGTTGGGCGGAGTGCTCCAGGTCCTGGCTTTTCCAGCTGAAGCCGTCGCCCAACCCTTCGATGCGCAAGCCCAACTGTTCGAACATGCGGTGCTCGCCAAAACGGGCAGAAGGCACCTTCATGAACTGGAAAATGCGCACCTGCTTGTGGTGCACATGGGTGCGGCCAAAGGCGCGCAGTGCGAGACCGAAAGCGGCCGTGCTTTTGCCCTTGCCGTCGCCGGTGTGGACGATGACCAGGCCACGGCGTTCGCCCTCGGGTTTGTCGTAGCGTTTTTCGGTGGGCGGTGATTCGAGTTGCATGGTGTCTCCGGTCAGCGTGGCAGTGCCACCCATTGGTGGTTCAGGGGGTGGATGGCGATGCGGTGGTCAAAAACGGTTTCGAGGCAGCGGTGCGCGACCAGATCGTGAGCCGGGCCGACGTAATCGATGTGGCCCTGGCGCATCACCACCAGGTCGTTGGCCATCAGGGCCAGGGTGATCTCATGCAACACGCTGACCACGGTGTGGCCTTCGGCCACCAGCGCGCGCACCAGGGCAATCCAGTCGGCCTGGTGGGGCGGGTCGAGGTTGGCCAATGGTTCGTCCATCAGCATCACCGGAGCCTGCACCGCCAGCAGGCGCGCCAGCAAAACACGCTGGCGCTCACCGCCCGACAGTTCGCCCAGCGCACGGGTGCGCCAGTCCCAGGCCTGGGACTGGCGCAGCGCGGTTTCCACGGCGGCGTGGTCGGCGGCGCTGGGCGGCGCCAGCCAGGCCTGGTGGGGCAGGCGGCCGAGCAGGGCCACGTCATAGACCGTGAGGTCGTCGGCGCTGGTTTCACCGGCGCCACTCTGGGCCAGCCAGGCGAGTGCGCGCGCTCGGTCGCGGGGAGCCATGGGCGCCAGCGCACAGCCGAGCAGTTTGAGATCACCTTGGTGGGGGATGACTTGCGCCAGCGCGCGCAGCAAGGTGGACTTGCCCGCGCCGTTGGGGCCGACGATGGCGGTCCAGGCGCCGGCGCGCAGCGTGAGGTTGAGGCCGCAGAGCACTTGCCGGCGCGCAGAGCCGTTGCCGAGCGAGACGCTCAGTTGGCTGGCTTGCAGAGCGGGTGGGTTGTTCATGGCGTCAATGGGCACGGCGGTGCATGAGCCACAGCAGGTAGCTGCCGCCCAGAATGGATGTCACCACGCCCACGGGCAGTTCTTGTGGTGCCAGCGCGCCACGCGCCAACAGGTCGGCGGCCATGAGCAGCACCGCACCCATGAGCGTGGCCAGCGGCAACAGCCAGGCGTGGGTGGTTTTGACGGCCCCGCGCACGAGGTGTGGCGCAGCCAGACCAACGAAGGCAATCAGGCCAGCCTGGGCCACGGCGGTGCCGGTGGCCAGGGCCATGATGGCCACGAGCGCAACGCGCAGCGGCAGCAGCGGAAGCCCCAGGCTCTGGGCGGTGGCCTCGCCCAGCGCCAGTCCGTCGAGTACCCGCGACAGGCCCCAGGCCACCACAACACAGGGCGCGGCCACGCCCGCCATCAGCACACACGCGGGCCAACCCAGGTAACCGGTGGACCCCAGCAGGAAGGCTTGCATGGCCTGCAACACCTCGGGCACAGCCAGCGTGATGAGCGAGGTGAGTGCGCCCAACACCACGCCCACCACCACCCCCGCCAGCAGCAGGCGCAGGGTGTGGGCCACGCCACGCGCCAGCGCCAGCGTGAGCGCCACAGCGGCCATGGCGCCCAGAAACGCGGCCCCCGTGAGGCCCAGGCGCAGCAGCCACGGCGCGGCCACGGATGTGGTGCCCAACAGGGCCAGGCACAAGGCCACGCCCAGCGAGGCGCCCGAAGCGCTGCCCATCAAAAAGGGGTCGGCCAGGGGGTTGCGGAACAGGCCCTGCGCGATGGCGCCCGCCAGGCCCAGCAGCGCGCCGGTGAGGCCCGCGCCCAGCGTGCGCGGCGCGCGTATCTCCCACACGATGGCGGTGGCCGTGGGGTCGGCCGTCAGCGCGCGCAGGCTTTGCAGCCCGGTGCTGCCCACGCCCAGGCCCAGCAGCGCCAGCAACACAGCGCACAGCAGCAAGACCACGGCCAGCCCGATCGGGTGCTGGCGGGCTGGTCGCGGCAGGCGCACATCCAGTGCAGCGGTGCTCATGGCGCTTTCTCCTGTAGGCAGCGCGCCATCAGCCGCGCGGCTTCGGCCATGCGGGGGCCGGGGCGCACCAGCACGTCCGACGCCTCGTTGGGAAAGATGCACAGGCGCCGCTCTCGCACCGCACGCACGGTGTGCCAGCCGGGGCGCGCGGTCAGGCCCTCGGCGTTGCGGGCGCCCACCATGATGAGGTCGGGGTTGGCCCGCACCACAAACTCGGGATTGAGTTTGGGAAAGGGCCCCAGCGCGGCCGGCACGATGTTGGCCACGCCCAGTCGGGTGAGGGTTTCGCCGATGAAGGACGAGGTGCCGGCCGCGTAGGGTGCGCGGTTGACCTCGAAATACACCCGCGTGCGCCGCGCGTGCGGTGGCAGCGATTGCGCCGCCGCCGACACCGCCGCGTCGATGTGCCGCCACACGGCTTGTGCGGCGGCCTCGTCCAGGCCGGCCACGGTGGCCACTTTGCTCAGCACCCGCTGCACGTCGGTGTGGGTCTTGGGCTCCAGCGCCACCACCTTGAGGCCCAGCGCTTCGAGCCGGGGAATGGCGCGTGACGAGTGGGCCAGCAGCACCACATCGGGCCGCAAGGCCACGATGGCCTCGATGTTCGGGTCCAGCCCACCGCCCACGCGGGGCAGGGTGGCGATCTGCGCCGGCCAGTTGGAATAGCGGTCCACCGCCACCAGCTTGTGGCACTGGCCCAGTTCGCACAGGCTTTCGGTCAGCGAGGGCAGCAGCGAGACGATGCGTTGTGGGGGCGTGTCCCAGCGCACACGCACGCCCCGGTCGTCGGTGACCTCCAAGGCCTGTGCTTGGAGGTTCGAGCAGAGGAGCACACAGGCCAGCAACAGGCGTTTCATGGCGCGCCTTTCAAGGTCAAAGGCAGTCCGGCGGCCATGAGCGTGACGCGTTCGCACTGTGCGGCCACGGCCTGGTTCAACTGGCCCAGCGCATCCACAAAAGCGCGCACCTCGCGGCCCATTGGAATCACACCGAGTCCGATCTCGTTGCCGACCAGCACCACCGGCCCCGAGGCACAGGCAATGGCCTGGCACAGCCGGTTCACCTCGTCTTGGGTGGCTTCGGGCGTGTGGGGCGCTTGGCCGGGCGGCGGCATCAGGTGGTGGGTCAGCCACAAGGTGAGGCAGTCGACCAACACCATGCGGTGTGGCAAGCTCGATGCCAGCAGCTTGTCGCCCAGGGCGTGGGCATGTTCAACGGTGCGCAGGCCAGGCACACGTTGGGCGCGGTCACGCTGATGGCGGGCGATGCGTTCGCGCATCTCGTTGTCCCAGGGCCTAGCGGTCGCAATCAGCACCGCTTCGTGGTGGGGGTCGCCCTGCAGCCAGGCATGCGCCCGTTCTTCGGCGTGGCGCGATTTGCCACTTTTCTGTCCACCCAGAACGAGTTCGCTGCGGGCAAAGAGGCTGTTCACAACGGTGCCTCCATGAACAAGCTGGCGGTGGCCTCAGGTGCGGAGGCAAACCAGGCGTGGAAGTAGCTCGCGCGCACGCTGCCCCGTTGGTAGACCGCCTCGCCGGGTTTCGTGACGCCACCGCGCACCGCTTCGGTGTGGGCCACGGGCGCCAGAGGTGTGTCGCACCGCGAGTAGTGGAAGGTGTGGCCGCGCAGCGCGCCGGCTGGCAGGGTGAGCTGCTGCGGGCCCAGCGCCGTCAGCCGCTTTTGCATGCTCACCTGGCCGGGCAGCAGGCCCCATTGCGGGTGGGTTTGGCCGTCGACATGGAGCAGCAATTCGAACAGCACCATCATGCCGCCACACTCGGCCCACACCGGCTTGTTGGCCGCCACGTGCGCCAGCAGACTGGCGCGGCACAGGGCCGATTGCTTCAGTGTCTGGGCGTGTAATTCGGGGTAGCCACCCGGCAGCCAGACCGCGTCGCAGGTGGGCAGGGGCTCGTTGGCCAGGGGCGAGAAAAACACCAGCTCGGCGCCGAGCGCTTGCAGTGTGTCCAGGTTGGCCGGGTAGATGAAGCAGAAGGCGGCGTCGCGGGCCACGGCGATGGTGCGGCCGGCCAGCAGCGGAGGTGGGGTGGTTGACGCCGCAGGTGTTTCGAACGGCACCGCCCAACGCGCCAGCGCGGCTGTGTCCATCTGGCCCAGCGGGGTGGCGGCCAGGGCGTCGGCGGCGGCATCGAGGCGGGCCAGGGCGTCGGGCAGTTCGCTGGCCACGGTCAGGCCCAGGTGGCGTTCGGGCAGGGTGAAGGCGGCGTCGCGTGGCACGGCGCCCAGCCAACCACTGTCGTCGGTGGGCAGGGCTGCTTCCAGCATCTGTGCGTGGCCTGCGCTGGCCACGCGATTGGACAGCACACCGGCCCAGGGCAGGCCGGGGCGGTAATGCCGCAGGCCGTGGGCCAGCGCGCCGAAGGTGCCTGCCATGGCCGAGGCGTCGATCACCGCCAGCACGGGCAAGCCGAAACGCTGGGCCAGGTCGGCCGCGCTCGGCGTGCCGTCGAACAGGCCCATCACGCCTTCGATGACCAGCAGGTCGGCGTCAACGGCGGCGGCGTGCAAGCGGGCGCGGCATTCGGCCTCGCCGGTCATCCACAGGTCCAGGTTGTCCACCGGGTGGCCGCTGGCCAACGTGAGCCAGTGTGGGTCCAGAAAGTCGGGCCCACACTTGAAGGCGCGCACGCGGCGCCCAGCGCGCGTGTGCAGGCGTGCCAGGGCGGCGGCCACGGTGGTTTTGCCCTGGCCCGAGGCGGGCGCGGCCACCAGCACGGCCGGGCAGGAGACCGACGCCGCGCTCATTGAGGTGCCCACTTGAGGCCGATGTACACGGTGCGGCCCGCGGTGGCGTAGCCGCGTGCGGTTTCGTAGGCCTTGTCGCCCAGGTTGTCCACACGGGCGATCAGGCGCCAGTCGCGGCCCAGTGGTTTGGTGGCGCTCAAGTTGAACAAGCCGTAGCCGCCCAGGCGCTGGGTGTTGGTTGCGTTGTTGTAGCGGTGGGCCACCAGTTGCACCTCGGCACCGAGTTGCCAGTCGGCCAGCCGCTGGTCCAGGCCCAGGGTGGCCTGGCGGCGGGCGCGGCGGGCGAGCTGTTTGCCGGTGTCGAGGTCGCGCGGGTCCAGCAGGTCCAGCGAGGCGCGCAGCACGGTGTGGCCCAGGCGCTGGTCGCCGCTGAAGGTGACGCCCTGGTACTGCGCGCGCGCGGTGTTGCCGTAGCAGCCGGGTAGCCTGCCCGTGCCGTTGACGCAGCTGCCGGGACCGCTCACATAGGTGATGAGGTTGTCCACCCGGTTGCGGTAGGCCACCACGGCGAAGTGGCGCGTGGGCGTGTCGTGCTTCAGTCCGAACTCGATGTTGCGGCCGGACTCGGCCTTCAGGTCCGGCGTGCCGTAGATGCTGAAGCGCTGGTACAGCGTGGGCACACGGAAGGCCGTGCCGGCCGAGGCGCTGGCGCGCCACTGGGGCGACAGCTCGTAGGCGTAGGCCGCGCTGCCGGTGGTCTTGCCGCCGAACTCGCTGTCCTGGTCGTGGCGCAGGTTAAGCTGCAGGCTGTGCCCATCCCAGCGGCGGCCGTGGCCCAGGGCCAGCGCGTCCTGCGAACGACGGGTGCGAGTGGGGGTGGTGCTGGCGTTGTCCAGCTCATCCTCGCGGCGCTCCAGGTCCACCGACCACTGTTGTCCGCCGGCATGCCAGCTGTTGTGCAGCAGGTAGCTTGTGATGTGGGTGTCGGTCACGTAGGGCGAAGGTCGGGTCTCGTAGCGGTCGCGGCTGCGGTTCACGCTCAGGCGGCTGTTGTGGCTGGGGCTCCATTGCGCCAGCCATTGCAGGCCCAGGGTGTTCAGCCGGTGCAAGGCATGGTCGTCCCGGCCCGGGGTGGACGCGTCGTATTGCGTGTCCTGACGGGTGTGCAGCGTCGTGGCTTCCAGCCGGTGTTCGCGGTGGAGCTGCCAGCCCAGACGCGCACTGAGGGCCTCATGCTCATACCCGTCGCGGTCGGGGTTGCCACTGGGCTGCACGTTGAAGCCCTGGCTGCTGTCGCGGCTGAGCGAAAGTGCGTAGTCGAAGGCGCCTTCGCGACCACTGAGGCCCGCCTCCACCTGGCGCGTGCCATGGCTGCCCACCCCCATGCCCACGCTCGGGTTGAAGCCGGCTTCGCCCCGGCGGGTAAAGATCTGGATGACACCACCGAGGGCGTCGGAGCCGTAGACCGCGGCGGCCGGACCTCGGACGATCTCGATGCGATCGATCTGCGCCAGCGGGATGGCGTTCCAGGTGGCGCCGCCGGTGGATTGCGAGTCCACCCGCACGCCGTCCACCAGCACGGTGGTGAAGCGGCTTTCGGCCCCGCGCACAAACACGCTGGTGGTGGCGCCAGGGCCACCGTTGCGGGCGATGGTGATGCCGGGCTGGCGGGCCAGCACGTCGGCAATGCCGGTGGCGCCGCTGCGTTCCAACGCCTCGCGGTCAATCAGGGTGACGTCGGCCACCACGTCGGTCAGCGGCTGCACAACGCGGGTGGCGGTGACCAGGGTTTCGGACAGGGCGGCCACAGTGACCTCGGCCGAGGTTTGGGCGTGGCACAACGGTGAGGCACAGGCGGCCAAGGCCCACGCGGCACGGTGCGCGCGGAGAGAGCGGGTTTTCATGAACAAGAACAAGCCAGGATGTCCGCACCGCCTTCCCCGACGGTGAATGGACCTTACGGTGCCGCGCTTGCGATGCAGGCGTGGCACCCCCTTGTTGGCCGGTATCCGGGCTGGCGGAGCAACATCCGTCGCCTTCCCAGTCGCCTTGCGGGCGGCCAGTGGCAGTGAGGGATGCGGGGGTGAGGATCACCCCGTCCGCTTACCGTTGCGGGGGCAGCGCTGGTTAGGAGTGGCCTGTGTTACAGGCCGGTTCCCCCCAGCTTCCCGTTGAACTGCGGCCCAAGAGGCGGGCCGCGAGCACCAACGAGCGCATTGTAAACACTGCGCCGTTGTCTTCGCCTTGGTTCGATGTGTGCCGCAGTACAGGTCGGCCGACCAATCCCGCAAACACGTTTTGCACGTCTTCGTTGGCGTCCAGCGCCGCCAGGAAACTTTCCACCTCGTCCAGTTGCGCGGGCGTGAGACTGGCGGCGCTGACCGGGTTCTTGGGCCGGTAGCCCAGCTTGGACGACAGCAACTTGAAGCCATGGGCGGGCAGGGCGCGGCCCACCAGATCGAGGTCGGTGGGCGCGGTGATGAACAGGGTTGCACCGTCCTCATCGGCGGGCTCGAAGTCCTGCGCGCCGGCCTCGATCGCGGCCAGTTCGGGGTCGGCGCCGGGCGTGGCCGGTTCGGCTTCGATCAGGCCCACGTGGTCAAAATCCCAGGCGACAGAACCCGAGGTGCCCAGTTGGCCCTTGCGGAACAGCACCCGCATCTCGGAGGCGGCGCGGTTCACGTTGTCGGTCTGGCATTCCACCATCACCGGCACGCGGTGCGGGGCAAACCCTTCGTAGATCACATGCTCGAAATGCACGACTTCACCGCTGAGGCCCGCGCCTTTCTTGATCGCGCGGTCCAGCGTGTCTTTGGGCATCGATGCCTTGCGGGCCTGCTCCACCGCCAGGCGCAGGCGCGCGTTGGCGTTGGGGTCGGCGCCATCGCGCGCCGCGATCATGATGTCCTTGACCAGTTTGCCGAACAAGCGCCCCTTGGCGTTGGCCGCCAGGTCCTTGTGTTTCGCTTTCCATTGCGCGCCCATGCTGCGTACCTTTGTGTGTGATGAATGTTTGGGGCTTCAGTCTTCGAGCAGGCGTGCCTTGACGTTTTTGCCCTTGATGCGGCTGAGCCGGTTCGCCACCTGCTCGGCGATGGCGCGGTCCACCGCGATGTAGGTGGACCACTCGTTGACGTTGATCTTGCCCACCTGTTCGCGGGTGTAGCCCAGGTCGGCGGTGAGGGCGCCCAGCACGTCGCCGGGGCGGATTTTTTCCTTGCGCCCGCCCTGGATGTGCAAGGTGACCATGGGCGCCAGCAGCGGGCCGCTGCCGGTGGGCTTGAGCTCGTCCAGCGGGTGCCACACCGACTCTTGCTTCTGCAGTTGTTCGATGCGGCCCACCGCGCCCATTTCATCGAGGCTGGCCAGGTTCAGCGCCAGGCCACTTTCACCGGCGCGCCCGGTGCGGCCGATGCGGTGGATGTGCACCTCGGGGTCGGGCGTCACGTCGACGTTGATGACGGCGGCGAGGCTCGCAATGTCCAGCCCACGCGCGGCCACGTCGGTGGCCACCAGCACCGAGCAGCTGCGGTTGGCAAAACGCACCAGCACCTGGTCGCGGTCGCGCTGCTCCAGGTCGCCGTGCAAGGCCAGCGCGCTGATGCCTTGGGCGTGCAGCACGTCCACGAGGTCGCGGCACTGGACCTTGGTGTTGCAAAAGGCCAGGGTGCTGGCCGGGCGGAAGTGCATCAGCAATTGGCCGACGGCGTGCAGGCGGTCTTTGTCCTTTACCTCGTACCAGCGCTGCTCGATCTGGCCACCGCTGTGCTGAGCTTCCACCGTCACGGTCAGCGGTTCGCGCATGAACTGTGCGGCCAGCTTGGCGATGCCTTCGGGGTAGGTGGCCGAGAACAGCAGGGTCTGGCGTTCTTTGGGGCACTGCCGGGCCACTTTCACAATGTCGTCGAAGAAACCCATGTCCAACATGCGGTCGGCTTCGTCCAGCACCAGGGTGTTCATGGCGTCGAGTTGCAGGCTTTGGCGCTCCAGGTGGTCCATCACGCGCCCGGGCGTGCCCACCACGATGTGGGCGCCGTGCTCCAGCGTGGCCAGCTGGCCGCGCAGCGGCACGCCGCCACACAGGGTGACGACCTTGATGTTGTCGTCGGCCCGGGCGAGGCGCCGGACCTCCAGGGTCACTTGGTCGGCCAGTTCGCGCGTGGGGCACAACACCAGGCTTTGCACCGCAAATCGGCGGGGATTGAGGTTGGCCAGCAGGGTGAGCGCAAAGGCAGCGGTTTTGCCGCTGCCGGTTTTGGCTTGCGCGATGATGTCCTTGCCCAGCAGGGCGGCCGGCAGGCTGGCCGCCTGGATGGGCGTCATCTGCTGGTAACCCAGGGTCACCAGGTTGGCCAGGGTGGCCGGTGACAGGGGCAGGGAGGCGAAATCGGTCGGGGAGGAAACGGTCATCCCCAATTATCGACGGGCCGGCACTGTTGGCAGTGGAACGGCCCGTCTAGGTTCAGTGGCCCGAGGCGCCGGAAGCACCGATGCCGGTTTCAGAACGCACTTGCTGCGCCAGGAACCCAGCCTTGTCGATCTGGGCGCGCTTGCTGTTGTCCAACACCGAGAACAGCCAGATGCCCACAAACCCGATGGTCATGGAGAACAGGGCGGGCGAGGTGTAGGGGAAGGGCGCGCTGCCTTTGGCGTTGCCCAGCACGGCTTCCCACACCGAGGCCGACAACACGGTCAGCACCACCGAGGAGATCAGGCCCAGGAAGCCGCCGATGACCGCGCCGCGTGTGGTGCACCCTTTCCACAACACGCTCATGAAGAGCACGGGGAAGTTGGCCGAAGCGGCGATGGCGAAGGCCAGCGACACCATGAAGGCGATGTTCTGCTTCTCGAAGGCGATGCCCAGCGTGACGGCGATGATGCCCAGCGCGATGGTGGTGATGCGCGAGACCTTGAGTTCGGAGGCGCTGTCGGCCTTGCCCTTCTTGATCACGGTGGCATAGATGTCGTGCGACACGGCCGATGCGCCCGAAAGCGTGAGACCGGCCACCACGGCCAGGATGGTGGCGAAGGCCACGGCCGAGATGAAGCCCAGGAACACGTTGCCGCCCACGGCGTTGGCCAGGTGGATGGCGGCCATGTTGCCACCGCCGATCAGGCCGCCCTTGGCGTCGAGGAACTGCGGGTTGGTCAGCACGAAGGTGATGGCGCCGAAGCCGATGATGAAGGTCAGGATGTAGAAGTAGCCGATCCAGGTGGTGGCCCACAACACCGACTTGCGCGCTTCCTTGGCGTTGGGCACCGTGAAGAAGCGCATCAGGATGTGGGGCAGGCCGGCGGTGCCGAACATCAGGGCCATGCCGAAGCTGATGGCCGAGATCGGGTCTTTCACGAAGTTGCCCGGGCCCATGATGGAGAAACCCGTGGCAGCCGCTTCCTCGGGCGACTTGCCCGCAGCCGAGGCCAGGCCGGTCTTGATTTCCACCGCTTTGGCGAACATGGCTTCGGGGCTGAAACCGAAGTTCCACATCACCATGAAGGCCATGAAGGACGCACCGCCCAGCAGCAGGCAGGCCTTGATGATTTGCACCCAGGTGGTGGCCGTCATGCCGCCGAACAGCACGTAGACCATCATGAGTGCGCCCACGATGATGACGGCGATGTAGTACTCCAGACCGAACAGCAGCTTGATGAGCTGGCCGGCACCGACCATTTGTGCGATCAGGTAGAAGGCCACCACCACCAGCGTGCCCGACGCAGCGAACACGCGGATGGGCGTTTGGCTGAAGCGGAAGGCCGCCACATCGGCGAAGGTGAACTTGCCCAGGTTGCGCAGGCGCTCGGCCATCAGGAAGGTGACCACGGGCCAGCCCACCAGGAAGCCGATGGAGTAGATCAGGCCGTCAAAGCCCGAGGCCATCACCGCTGCGGAAATACCCAGGAAGGACGCGGCGGACATGTAGTCGCCGGCAATGGCCAGACCGTTCTGGAACCCGGTGATGCCACCACCGCCGGTGTAGAAGTCGGCGGCCGAGCGCGTTTTGGCGGCGGCCCATTTGGTGATGAACATGGTGGCGGCCACGAAGGCGCCGAACATGCCGATGGCGGTCCAATTGGTGGCCTGTTTTTCGGCCTGGCCGAGGTCGGCGCCAGCGGCCAGCGCGGCACCCGCTGCGGCCAGAAGCGCGAGCAGCGCAAACGAACGTTTGAACATCGGATTCATCACAGCACCGCCTTTTTGATTTCTTCTGTCAGGTCGTCGAACTCGCTGTTCGCGCGGCGCACGTAAATGCCGGTGATGACGATGGTGAAAATGATCACGCCCAGACCAATGGGCATGCCCAGGGTCATGACGCCGCTGCCCAGCTTCTGCAGCAGAAAGGGCTTGTTGAAGGCCACCAGCAGGATGAAGCCGTAGTACACGATCATCATCAGGATGGTGAGTGTCCAGCCGAAGCTCGAGCGCTTGGCCTTGAGTTCCCGGTATTTCGGGTGCGCGGCGATTTTGTCCGCCAACGTGGTTTCCATGAGTGTTCTCCCCTCAGACAGATGGATGGCTCCTGTCCCGAAGTGATTGCCATCACGTGTGTCAAGTGACAGGCACCAAGCCCTCGCAGGAGTTGGGGGAATGTAGGCCTGCGGGATTACCCTGGACTGACGCCAAACTGTACGTTTGCTGACAATTTTGTGGCGGCTTTGTCAGGCGCCAAGCAGGTAGTCCAGCTCTTCGGTGCTGAAGCCCGCTTGGCGGCGCGCCGCTTCGTTGAAGGGCGGGCGCAGGCGGGGCGCCTCGTGGCGGCGCACCAGCACGCGGTAGTGGGCGATGGCGTCCAGCCCTTGTTGGGCGCACAACCACCTGTACCAGCGGTTGCCGATGGCCACGTGGCCAATTTCATCGCGCAGGATGATGTCCAGGATGTCCACCGCTTTCAACGCGTCCGGTGTGCCGGCTTTGCGCAGCTTGGCCTGAATTTGTGGCGTGGCGTCCAGCCCGCGTGCCTCCAGGGTGCGCGGCACCAGGGCCATGCGCGCGGTGATGTCGTCCTGCGTTTTCACGCACATGGTCCACAGGCCGTCGTGGGCGTCGAAGTCCCCATAGGGGTGGCCCAGGCTCAGCAGGTGGTCGCGCAGCAGGCCGAAGTGGGTGGCCTCCTCGTCGGCCACGCGCAGCCAGTCGCGGTAAAACTCGGCTGGCATGCCAGGGAAGCGCCAGGCCGCGTCCAGCGCAAGGTTGATGGCGTTGAACTCGATGTGGGTGATGGCGTGCAGCAGCGCCGCCAGGCCTTCGGGCGTGAAGGGGCTGCGCGTGGGCACCTGCATGGGTGGCAGCAGCCGCGGGCGGGCAGGGCGCCCGGGCAGGGCGGCGGCGGGGGTCAGCGTGGCCGATGCGTCCAGCGGCGCCTGGGGCAGGTCGAGCCAGAGCGCATGCACCGCATCGACTTTTTGCTTGGGATCGTTTTCGCACAGGGCGGCCAAGGCGCGCTGGCGGATGTCGGCGGGGGCACTCATCCCTACAATTCTAGGTTTTCACCCGCACAGACAAGGGCAGCGATGGCGATTTACGAACTCGATGGTGTGGCCCCGCAGGTGGCTGACTCGGCCTGGGTGGCCGACAGCGCACAGGTGATGGGCAACGTGGCGCTGGCCGAGGGCAGCAGTGTGTGGTTTGGTGCGGTGATCCGGGGCGACACCGAAACCATCACCGTCGGCGCGGGCAGCAACATCCAGGACGCCAGCGTGCTGCACGCCGACCATGGTTTTCCGCTCGTGATCGGCGAACGTGTGACGGTGGGCCACCAGGTCATGCTGCACGGCTGCACCATCGGCGACGAATCGCTGATCGGCATCGGGGCGGTGGTGCTCAATGGCGCCAAGATTGGCAAACACTGCCTGGTGGGCGCTGGTGCGCTGGTGACCGAAGGCAAGGAATTCCCCGAGGGCTCGATGATCATCGGCAGCCCGGCCAAGGCGGTTCGCCAGCTCACGCCCGAGCAGATCGAGGGCCTCAAGCGCAGCGCGTTGCACTACACCGAGAACGCGGACCGCTACCGCAAAGGCTTGAAGAAGCTCGGCTGAACCCCATTTGCCACCCTTTGCGAAAGAAGGCCAACGCGTGTCAGAACTCCACAAATTCATCTTCGACGGCATGCCGGTGCGTGGCATGCTGGTGCGTCTGGACGACGCCTGGCGCGACATGCTGCAGCGCCGCAAGCAAAGCGGGGCCTACCCACCCGCCGTGACCGAGCTGCTGGGCGAGATGACGGCCGCCGCCGTGCTGATGCAGGCCAACATCAAGTTCAACGGCGCGCTGGTGCTGCAGGTGCATGGCGATGGCCCGGTCAAGCTGGCCGTGGTGGAGGTGCAGTCCGATTTGCGACTGCGCGCCACCGCCACCGTCAATGGTGAGGTGGCGCTGGACGCGCCGCTCTCGCACATGGTCAACGTCAACAACCAGGGCCGTTGTGCCATCACCCTGGACCCGCAGGACCGCCAGCCCGGCCAGCAGCCTTACCAGGGTGTGGTGCCGCTGCATGGCGACCGCAAGGAGAAGCTGGAGAAGGTGAGCGAGGTGCTGGAGCACTACATGCTGCAAAGCGAGCAGCTGGACACCACCCTGGTGCTGGCGGCCGACGAGCACATGGCCGCGGGCCTGCTGATCCAGCGCCTGCCGCTGCAAGGCGAGGCCAACCTCTCTGGCAGTGGCGTGGGCCGGGCGGACGAGGATCAGATTGGGCGCAACGAAGACTACAACCGCATCGCCATCCTGGCCAAGAGCCTCAAGCGCGAGGAATTGCTGGGCCTGGACGCCGACACCATCCTGCACCGCCTGTTCTGGGAAGAGCAGGTGCTGCGTTTTGCGCCGCAGGACGGTGCCCATGCGCCGCGTTTCGCCTGCACCTGCTCGCGCGAGCGGGTCTCGGGCATGTTGCGAACCCTGGGGCGCGACGAGGTGGAGTCCATCCTGGCCGAACAAGGGCAGGTGGAGGTGGCCTGCGATTTTTGTGGTGCGCAGTACCGCTACGACCCAGTGGACGCGGCCAGCGTTTTCCTGCAACAGGCGCAGATGCCGCCGGGCACCAGCAGCGTGCAGTGAGCTTCAGCCGCCCGGCTGGCGTTGCGCGATGAGATCGCGGAACAGCCGGTGTTCACACGCCGGGTCGCTGCATTTCTCGCAGTTCCAGGGCCGCCGGCCCTGCTCCCAGAACGGGTCTTGCGCGCTCAACGTGAGGCCCATGCGGGCGCTCACCGTGCGCAGGGCCTGTGACGTTCGGCTGTCGCCCTGGCCGTAAACCGTCTGGTAGGTCACGCCGGCCTGCTCCAGCCGGGTGCGCAGGATGGCGTCGGTGGCCTGGCGGGCAGCCGGACTGTCGCGGCACAGGCCATCGTCCACCCAGGGCAGGTCCAGGCCCATCAGCAGCGTGAGGTCGCAGGTTGAGTGATCGGCCAGTGCCCTGGGCCACAAGGACAGGTCGTTGAAATACTGTTCGCTGTAGGCCGCCACCATCAGCGCTGTGGTGTCGGCCACCACCACCTGCACGCCGGGCCTGGCGCGGGCGAGGGCAATGAGTTGGCTTTGGGTGTGTGCCAGCGCGGTTTGTTCGTGTTGCACCGGTGCGCGGCCATGCTGTTCACACCAGCCGCGCAGGTGTTCCTCGACCACGTCTACCCGCAGGCCGTGTGTGCCGTGGAGTTGTTGCGCCAATGCTTGGGTGAGATGGCTCTTGCCGGTGGATTCGGCCCCCAGCAAGGCGACGGTGAACGGCGCGGCGTTCACTTCTTGGGCTGGGCAATCTGGACGAAGACCTCGTTGGGCTTGACCATGCCCAGTTCCTGGCGGGCCAGTTCTTCCACCATGTCCTGGCCTTCCTTGAGGTCGCGCACCTCGCTGGCCAACTGCTCGTTGCGCCACTGCGCGGCGCGGTTGAGCTGCTCCTGCTCGCTCAACTGCTGCTTCAGGGCATTGACCTGCGGCACGCTGCCGCGCCCCAGCCACAGCTGGGCATGGACGATGCCCAGCAAGGCCAGCAGGAGCAGCGGGACGAGGCGGTTGCCCATCAAGCCGTATCAGCGGAGGTTGTAGAACGCATCGCGGCCGGGGTAGCTCGCGATGTCGCCCAAATCCTCTTCAATCCGCAGCAGCTGGTTGTACTTGGCCATGCGGTCCGAACGGCTCATGGAGCCTGTTTTGATCTGCAGCGCGTTCAGGCCCACGGCGATGTCGGCGATGGTGCTGTCCTCGGTCTCGCCAGAGCGGTGGCTGATGACGGCGGTGTAGCCGGCGCGCTTGGCCATCTCGATGGCGGCGAAGGTTTCGCTGAGCGTGCCGATCTGGTTGATCTTGATCAGGATGGAGTTGGCAATGCCCTTGCTGATGCCTTCCTTCAGGATCTTGGTGTTGGTGACGAACAGGTCGTCGCCCACGATTTGCACGTTTTTGCCCAGGCGCTCGGTCAGGTGTTTCCAGCCATCCCAGTCGCCTTCGGCCATGCCGTCTTCGATGCTGATGATGGGGTACTTGTCGACCCAGGTGGCCAGGATGTTGGTCCACTCTTCGGCACTCAGCACCAGGCCTTCGCCTTCGAGGTGGTACTTGCCGTCCTTGTAAAACTCGCTGGCGGCGCAGTCCAGGCCAATGGCGATCTGCTCACCGGCCACATAGCCGGCAGCGGCGATGGCTTCCAGGATCATCTGGATGGCCGCTTCGTGGCTGGGCACGCTGGGGGCAAAACCACCTTCGTCGCCCACGGCAATGCTCATGCCCTTGTCGTGGATGATTTTCTTGAGCGCGTGGAAGACCTCGGCACCGTAACGCACGGCTTCGCGGAAGCTGGGCGCACCCACGGGAATGATCATGAACTCTTGCAAGTCCAGGTTGTTGTTGGCGTGTGCGCCACCGTTGATGACGTTCATCATCGGCACCGGCATTTGCATGGCAGCGCTGCCACCGAAGTAACGGTACAGCGGCAGGCCGGCCTCTTCGGCGGCAGCGCGCGCCACGGCCATGGAGACCGCCAGCATGGCGTTGGCACCCAGGCGGCTCTTGTTTTCCGTGCCGTCCAGGTCGATCAGGGTCTTGTCCAGGAAGGCCTGCTCGGAGGCGTCCAGGCCCAGCACGGCCTCGCTGATCTCGGTGTTGATGTGCTCCACGGCCTTGAGCACGCCTTTGCCCAGGTAGCGCTTCTTGTCACCGTCGCGCAGCTCGATGGCCTCGCGGCTGCCGGTGGAGGCGCCCGACGGCACAGCCGCGCGGCCCATGACGCCGCTTTCCAGCAGCACGTCGCATTCGACGGTGGGGTTGCCTCGGCTGTCCAGCACCTCACGGCCGACGATGTCAACGATTGCGCTCATTGTTGTCCTTTCAGATTGATTTCAAAAAACGTGTGGGTCAGAAGACGGGCGCGGCCACGCCTTCGACCAAAACCATGTTGAAAAACGCGGTGGCACCGGCGCGTTGGGCGCGGGCCTGGTTGTACAACTCATCGTCGTAGAAGGCCTTGGCCACTTCGAAGCTGGGGAAGCGAAGCATCGCGATGCGTGCCGGCTGCCAGTTGCCTTCCATGACCTCAAAGCGGCCGCCGCGCACCAGGTATTCACCGCCAGCGGCTTTCACGGCGGCGGGGGCTGCGGCCATGTACTGCTTGTACTGCTCGGGGTCGGTGACTTGCATGTCAACGATGATGTAGGCGGGTGTCATATGAGGTCCTGCGAAAGGGGATCAGGCGTTGAAGTGGTCTTCGAGGAAGCCACTTTGTTTGGTCACGCTGTCCAGCGCCACCAGCGTTTCCAGCAGCGCCTTCATGTGTTTGAGGGGCACGGCATTCGGGCCGTCAGACCAGGCCTCGGCCGGCTTGGGGTGGGTTTCCATGAACAGGCCGGCCACGCCGACCGCCACACCCGCGCGGGCCAGGACGGGCACCATCTCGCGGGCGCCGCCACTGGTGCCACCCAGGCCACCGGGTTTCTGCACCGAGTGGGTGACGTCGAACACCACCGGTGCGCCGGATTTGCGCATCTCGGCCAGGCTGGTCATGTCGGCCACCAGGTTGTTGTAGCCAAAGCTCACGCCACGCTCGCAGGCCAGGAAACGGTCTTCCGACAAGCCCACTTCCTTGGCGGCGGCGCGGGCCTTGTCGATCACGTTTTTCATGTCCCAGGGCGCGAGGAACTGGCCCTTCTTGATGTTGACCGGTTTGCCCGACTGCGCCACCGCGCGGATGAAGTCGGTCTGGCGGCACAGAAAGGCGGGCGTCTGCAGCACATCCACCACGCTGGCCACCTCGGCCACCTGATCGGCCTCGTGCACGTCGGTCAGGATGGGCAGATGAAGCTGGCGCCGCACCTCGTCGAGGATCTTCAGGCCAGCGTCGAGGCCCACGCCCCGCTGGGACGTGCCAGATGACCGGTTGGCTTTGTCGAACGAGCCCTTGTAGATGAGTGGAATGCCCAGTGGGTCACATGCCTCCTTGAGCTGACCTGCCACGTCCAGCGACATCTGCAGCCCTTCAATGGAGCAGGTGCCCGCGATCAGGAAAAACCGGTGCTCCAGCCCGACGTCAAAGCCGCAGAGTTTCATGTCAAGCCTTTTGTTGGTGGTCCAGCGCCGCCTTGACGAAGGCGTTGAACAGCGGGTGGCCGTCCCAAGGCGTGGACTTGAACTCGGGGTGGAACTGCACGCCGATGAACCAGGGGTGCTGGTCTTTGGGCAGCTCGACGATTTCGGTCAGATGCTCGCGTTGGGTGAGGGCCGAAATCACCAGCCCGGCTTCACGCAACTTGTCGAGGTAGTTGACGTTGGCTTCGTAGCGGTGGCGGTGGCGTTCGGTCACCACGTCGCCGTAGATGTCGTGCGCCAGCGTGCCTTTTTGCACGTCAGAGCTTTGTGCCCCGAGGCGCATGGTGCCGCCCAGGTCGGAGTTTTCGTCGCGCACCTTGATGCTGCCGTCGGCGTCTTTCCACTCGGTGATCAGGGCGATCACGGGGTGGGGCGTCTCGGGTTCGAACTCGGTGGAGTTGGCGTCTTTCAGGCCGGCTTTGTTGCGGGCATATTCGATGGTGGCCACCTGCATGCCCAGGCAGATGCCCAGGTAGGGCACCTTGTGCTCGCGGGCGTAGCGGGCGGTGGCAATCTTGCCTTCGATGCCGCGTTTGCCAAAACCGCCGGGCACCAGGATGGCGTCGTATTGGGCCAGCTGTGCAGACGGGTCACCTTCCATGGTTTCCGAGTCGATGTGCTCGATCTTGACCCGCACATGGTTTTTCATGCCGGCGTGGCGCAGCGCCTCGTTGACCGACTTGTAGCTGTCCGACAGATCGACGTATTTGCCCACCATGGCGATCTTCACCTCGCCGCGCGGGTGGGCGGTCTCAAACACCAGGTCGTCCCAGCGCTTGAGGTTGGCCGGTGGCGTGTTCAGGCGCAGCTTGTCGCAGATCAGACCGTCCAGCCCTTGCTCGTGCAGCACACGCGGCACTTTGTAGATGGTGTCCACGTCGGGCATGGAGATCACGCCCCACTGCGCCACGTTGGTGAACAGGCTGATCTTCTCGCGCTCGTCGTCGGGGATGGTGCGGTCGGCACGGCACAGCAGGGCGTCGGGCTGGATGCCGATTTCGCGCAGCTTTTGCACCGTGTGTTGGGTGGGCTTGGTCTTGAGTTCGCCAGCGGCCGCGATCCAGGGCACGTAGGTCAGGTGCACGAAGGCGGTGTTGTTGGGGCCCAGCCGCAGGCTCAGTTGGCGCACGGCCTCCAGGAAGGGCAAGGACTCGATGTCGCCCACGGTGCCACCGATTTCAACGATGGCCACGTCCACCGCGTCAGGCGTATCAAAACCGGCGCCGCGCTTGACGTAGTCCTGGATTTCGTTGGTGACGTGCGGGATGACCTGCACGGTTTTGCCCAGGTAGTCGCCACGGCGCTCTTTTTCAAGAACACTTTTGTAGATCTGGCCGGTGGTGAAGTTGTTGGCCCGCTTCATCCGGGTGTTGATGAAGCGCTCGTAGTGGCCCAGGTCGAGGTCGGTTTCGGCGCCGTCGTCGGTGACGAACACCTCGCCGTGCTGGAAGGGCGACATGGTGCCCGGGTCCACGTTGAGGTAGGGGTCGAGCTTGATGAGGGTGACGGAGAGGCCGCGCGACTCCAGCAACGCAGCAAGGGAGGCGGAGGCGATTCCCTTGCCCAGGGAAGACACCACACCGCCAGTGACGAACACAAATTTGGTCATGACTCGGGCGAGCTGAACGCTCGCGGAGATGGAAATCGAGATTATAAATGGGCGGGTATGCCCAGGCTCGGCTTGGTCGGGCGCGGTGCCGGCTGCCGCCGCCTGCGGAACTGCTACATTGCCGCCCATGAACGACCTCGCTGGCAAACACATCGTCCTGGGCCTCACAGGGGGCATCGCCTGTTACAAGTCGGCCGAGCTGTGCCGCCAGCTGATCAAGGCCGGCGCCACCGTGCAGGTGGTGATGACGGCAGGCGCGGAACGGTTCATCACCGCGACCACCATGCAGGCCTTGTCGGGGCGGGCGGTGCACACCTCGCAATGGGACACGCGCGAACCCAATGCCATGCCCCACATCAACCTCAGCCGCGACGCCGATGCCATTCTGGTGGCGCCGGCCAGCGCCGATTTCATTGCCCAGTTGGCGCTGGGGCAGTCGCAGGAGTTGTTGGGTTTGATGTGCCTGGCCCGACCCATCGAGCGTGTGCCGCTGTTGCTGGCGCCGGCCATGAACCGCGAAATGTGGGCCCACCCCGCCACCCAGCGCAACGTGGCCCAGGTGCGCGCCGACGGTGCCACCGTGTTGGCCGTGGGGCAGGGTGACCAGGCGTGTGGCGAAACCGGCGATGGCCGCATGCTGGAGCCCGACGAGCTGCTGCACGATCTGGTGCACTTCTTCCAGCCCAAGACGCTGCTCGGCCAGCACGTGCTGGTGAGCGCCGGCCCCACCTTCGAGGCCATCGACCCTGTGCGCGGCATCACCAACAAATCCAGCGGCAAGATGGGATTTGCCATTGCACGTGCTGCGCGCGAGGCGGGCGCTGAAGTGACGCTGGTGGCCGGCCCGGTGGCCTTGCCCACGCCGCGTGGCGTGCGCCGGGTGGATGTGGCCTCGGCCCAGGACATGCTGTTGGCGGTGGAAGCCGCCGTGCCGCAGGCCACCGTGTTTGTGGCCACGGCGGCGGTGGCCGACTGGCGCCCGGCCAACGCCGCCACGCAAAAGATCAAAAAAGACGGCAGCGGCCAGGTGCCGGCACTCGCTTTTGAAGAAAACCCCGACATCCTGGCCCGCGTCGCGGCCAGCGAACGCGCCCGCAGCGGGGCCCTGTTTTGTGTCGGTTTTGCCGCCGAGAGCCACGACCTGGCCCACCACGCCAAGGTCAAACGCGAACGCAAGGGCGTGCCTCTGCTGGTGGGCAACATCGGCCCGGCCACGTTTGGGCAGGACGAAAACGCCCTGTTGTTGGTGGATGCGGAGGGCACGCGGGAGTTGCCGCATGCCGGCAAGCTGGCTCTGGCGCGCCAGTTGGTGTCGGAGATCGCCCAGCGTTTGCCCCGTTGACCGGGGTTTGCCTGTATTTATTTGTGGTTGCTTATTAATCGATAATCTGGCCTGACCCCATCAGGAGCCAGGCATGCAACCCTTCGATTTTTCGGCCCCGGCCACACGTCAACTTTCGGGCATCACACGCAGGCGCTGGCTGGGTGCTGGCGCGCTGGCCGGTGTGGGCCTGGCGGCCACGCCCGAAGTGCGGCTGTTTGCCCAGCAGGTTCAGGAGTTCATCGCCGGCCCGCCGGTGCCTGACGTCAAACCGGTGCAGCTCTCGGCCCATGTCTGGATGGTGTACGCCAAGGACGGTTTTCCCACCGCCGAAAACCAGGGCCTGATGGCCTCCATCATTTTTGTCGTCACATCGGCCGGCGTGGTGATGCTGGACACCGGCGCGTCGGTGCAGATCGGCCGCATGGCCATCCGCATGATCAAGACCGTGACCGACAAGCCGGTGGTCGCCGTGTTCAACAGCCACTACCACGGCGACCACTGGCTGGGCAACCACGCCTTTGCCGAGGCTTATGGCGCCCAACTGCCCATTTACGCGTTGCCACACACCATGGCGCAGATCAAGGGCCATGAGGGCAGCCTGTGGCGCAGCCTGATGGAACGCTGGACCAACCAGGCCACTCTGGGCACCCAGGTGGTGGCGCCCAACCAGGCCACCGAAAATGGCAAAACCTACACCTTTGGCGACGTGACGCTGCGCATGCACCACTACGGTACGGCCCACACACCGTCCGACCTGTGTGTGGAGGTGGTGCAGGACAAGCTCACGTATGTGGGCGATATCGCCATGGGCAACCGCATCGCCAACATCGACGATGGCTCCTACGTGGGCACCTTCAAGTACTACGAGGCTTTGCAGAAAGCCGCTGGCGAGCAGTTGTGGGTGCCTGGCCACGGGCAGGCTGGCAAGACGCTGCTCAAAGACTACGGCGACTTCATGGCCGGCATCTACGAGCCCTGCCTGAAAGCCGTCAAGGATGGGCAGCCTGTGGACGTGGCCAGGGCCGCTGTGCTCAAAGACCCGCGTGTGGCCAAACGTGCGCCCACCATGGACGGCTTTGAATCCAACATCGGCAAGTACGTGAGCCTGGCCTATCTGGAAGCCGAAAAGGAGGCCTTTTAGGCCTTGGTCTTGCGCGGTGGCAGGTCCCACCAGGGCAGGGCCTCGCGCAGCGACAGCACCTTGCCGCTGAGCTGTGGCTCGCAGCCGGGCACGCCCGCCAGCAGCGCCTGCCAGGCGGGTGCCTCCAGCAGGTCGCGCAGCGCACGCACGGCGGGTTGGTCGAGTGCGCTTTTGAGGCAGACGAGGTGGTAGTTTTCATGCGCCAGCGGCACAAAACCCAGGCCCAGCTTGCGCGCCGACGCCTCGGTGCCCAGGCCCACGTCGGCGCTGCCGCTGGCCACCGCTTGTGCCACGGCGGCGTGTGAGGGTTCGTTGCGTTCGTAGCCGCTCAGCTGGGCGGGTGTCAGGTCCGCCTCTGCCAACAATTCGTCGAGCAGCACCCGCGTGCCCGTGCCCAGCGCGCGGTTCACAAATCGCGCGCGCCAGTGTGCGGCGCGGCGCAGGCTGTCGATCTTGAGCGGGTTGCCGGGCGCAACGATCAGGCCCTGTGTGCGGCGCGCAAAACCGATCAGCTTGTGCTGGCCGGGTTGCAGCAGGTGGCGGTAGGCCTGGGCTGCCAGGCTGTTGTTGGCGGGTTTTTCGCGCACATGAAAACCCGCCAACACGCTGCGGCCTTCGTTGAGCGCGCGGATCGCGTCCACGCTGCCACAAAAGCGGATGTCGAGGTGCAGCTGGGCCGTGGTGGCATGGTCCAGCAGCAGCGGCAGGGCGTCGTCGTGGCTGGCGTACAGACTCAGCACGTGGCTGGCTTCGTCAAACGCCAGGGCCAGGGTGCGTTCCAGCTCGGCACGCAGGGCTTCGATCTGGGGCGCCAGCCGGGCTTGCGCCAGGCGCTCGGTCCACAGCAGCTTGTCGGCAAAAGGTGTGAGCTGGGCGGATTGCCCGCGCTCCCACACGATCAAGGCTTGGCCAACCGTCTGTTCCCAGGTTTTGAGTTGGCCCCACACGTGGCGGTACGACAGGTCCAGTGCACGTGCCGCGCCGGATATCGACCCCTCTGTGCGCACCGCCTGCAACAAATCCATCAGGGGGTTGCGAATCAGGGTGTCGCGCTCGCGTTGGGCGCTGAGTTGGTAGCTGAGGGCGATTTTTCGCATGGCGCGAGTGTGCCGCAGTCGCCACGTATGAATGACGTTGCATACGTTCACCGCCTCGCACGGTGACGCGCTGTCCTGCGTCTAGCATCGCGGCTGCTTGTGACCCTGCCCATGAACACATTCGCCGACAGCCTCTGGACCGCGCTCTCGTTGGTGGTCTCCTTCGATCCCGCCTTGTGGGTGGTGGTGGGGCGCTCGCTTGCGGTCAGTGCCAGTGCCTGTCTGGTCGCGGGCGGCGTGGGCCTGGTGCTGGGTGCCTGGCTGGGCACAGCGCGGTTTCGCGGGCGCGAGCTGGTGCTCACCCTGCTCAACACCTGGCTGGCCGTGCCCTCGGTGGTGGTGGGTTTGGTGGTGTACCTGCTGCTGTCGCGCACCGGGCCAATGGGCTTTTTGGGGTGGCTGTTCAGCTTCAAGGCCATGGTGCTGGCCCAGGCCATTCTGGTGTTGCCGGTGGTCACGGCGCTGGTGCGGCAGGTGGTTGCCGACGCCGAGCGCCAGCACGGCGAACAACTGACTTCGCTGGGTGCGCGCCCGCTGCTGCGTTGCCTGCTGCTGGCCTGGGACGAGCGCTACACGCTGCTGACCGTGGCCATCACCGCTTTTGGCCGTGCCATCTCAGAGGTGGGGGCGGTCATGATCGTGGGCGGCAACATCGATGGCTTCACCCGCGTGATGACCACGGCCATCGCGCTGGAAACCAGCAAAGGCGACTTGCCGCTGGCGCTGGGCCTGGGCTTGGTGTTGCTGGCGGTGATGCTGCTGCTCAATGCGCTCGTGTCGGCGTTGCGGCGCTGGCGTGAGCGAGGCGCCCCCGCGTCGTCGCCCGCCGACCTGGGCGCGGGGTGGATCGCATGAAGCCCTTGTTCGAACTGGAGCGGGTGTGCGTGGTGCTGGGCCGGGTGCGGGCGCTGCAGGATGTGAGTTTGCACATCCACGCCGGCGAACGTGTGGCGCTGGTGGGGGCCAATGGCAGCGGCAAAAGCAGCCTGCTGCGTGTGCTCAATGGCCTGCTGCCACCCAGCGAAGGCCGCGCCCTTGTACCGCCCTCGCATGCGCAGGCCATGTTGTTCCAGCGGCCGTTTCTGTTGCGCACCAGCGCGCGCAACAACGTGGCGCTGGGGCTTTGGCTGGCCGGCGTGCCATGGCGCGACGCCAAAGTGCGTGCCCTGGAAGCGTTGCAGCGCACGGGCATGGCCGACTTGGCTCAGCGCCGGGGCAGGGAATTGTCGGGCGGACAGCAACAGCGGCTGGCCCTGGCCAGGGCCTGGGCCCGGCAGCCGCAGGCACTGCTGCTGGACGAACCCACCGCCAGCCTGGACCCGCACGCCAAGCGCGAGGTGGAGGCTTTGATTGCCGAATTTGCTGCCGGACACGCCGGTCAGCCCATGACACTGGTGTTTGCCAGCCACAACCTGGGCCAGGTGAAACGCCTCGCCAGCCGGGTGGTCTATCTGGAGCGGGGCCGGGTGCTGGCCGATGTGCCAGTGGCCCGCTTTTTTGATGACGCGCAGTTGCTGCGCATCAGCCCGCAGGCGCACGCGTTCGTGCGCAGTGAATCGGCTTAGCGCCGGCGTGGGCCGGGGGTCGAAGGGCCGCGGCCTTCGATGTGGCGGAAGGTGATGCGGCCCTTGGTCAGGTCGTAGGGCGACATTTCCAGCGACACCTTGTCGCCCGCGAGGATGCGGATGTGGTTTTTCTTCATGCGGCCAGCCGAATAGGCGATCAGCTCGTGGCCGTTGTCCAGCGTGACGCGAAAGCGGGTGTCGGGCAGGACCTCGGTGACCTTGCCGCTCATTTCAATGTGTTCTTCCTTGGCCATGTGGCTCCTTCGTGTGCTTGTTCCGTGGGATGTCTGGTGGCGCTGAGCGAAACAGGTCTCAGCGCTGCGCATGGGGCAGACCACCGTTGGCGTGGCGGTGGTGGCATCTCGGGCGGGAAGCGGATGCGGGCCGGCTGTGCAGATAACCCGGCATTATAACGCGGGCACCGAAAACTGGCGCCCAAGAACTCGCGCCCACCGGTGGCTCTGGGCCGGACCCTCAGCCGCGCCGCCCGAGCTTGCGGTACACCGTGGCCCGGCTGATACCCAGGGCGCGGGCCGCTTCCATCACGTTGCCACGTGCCGCCTGCACCGCCTGTTTGATCAGGGCGGTTTCGATGTCCTTGAGTGCGGCGCCAGGTGCGGGCGGGTGGTGTGGGGCGCTGTGCGACAGCGGTTCGGCTGCGTCGCCGTTGAGGCTGGCCAGCACCTGCAGGCGCAACCCCGACCACAGCGGCTGCTCGCCAGCGGGGCGGCGGGCGCGAGCGGCATCGAACAGATGTTCCCAAGGCAGGGCAAACAGGTCGGCGCAATGTGGCTGTGGGACGGCTGGCGACAGGGCGAGCATGTCGCTGGCGGCATGGTTGCGTCCCACCACAAAGCCGTCGGCGTCCACACAGACCAGCCCGTCACTTTCGTCGCCAAAGGCCTGACCGGGCCAGGCCAAACGCAACAAAACGGCGTGGGGTTGCGCCAGCGTCAGTGCGTTTTCAATGCTGCGCGCAGAGCGGGTGACCAGGTGTTTGAGGGCGGGGCGTTCAGCCACGTCCACACCCGTGAGGTCAAGCATTCCCACACACGCCCCCTGAGGCCCCCACACGGGGGCACCGGCGCAGCTGTAGTGGCGGTTGACCTCAAAAAAATGTTCGCCCCGGTGCAACCACACCGGCTGTTGCTCGGCCAGCGCGGCACCGATGGCGGTGGTGCCCACCGCCTGTTCCGACAGATCGACCCCCACACGGGCAATGGCCATGGCGCGAGGCTCTCCTGGGTCGATGGGGCCGTCCACCGTGACCACGATGCCCTGGGCGTTGGTGAGGATGGCGAAGTAGCGCGTGTCGGCCATGGCGCGGGCCAGCTTGTGCAGTGTCGGCTGGGCGGCGCGTATCAGGGGTTGGTTGATATCACTGATGCGCCGCATGTCGGCCGCGCTCACCGCGTCAAAGTGCACGCGATCCTGAGCGCGCTGACCAATGGCCAGACAGCGCTGCCAAGAGCGCTGTATCCACGGTTCGATGTGTGGTGCCCAGCTCCCTTCCACCAACACCGCCTGCCGTGCCAGCGCAATGTGCCCCAGGCGGGCGGCTTCGGCGTGGGAGGCAGTAGGCGAAGGGGTCATGGGGGCGTGGCTGGCGTTCGGCTGGCTGCGCGATTGTGGGTGTTGACGCAAGCCTGAGCAAGTCGCTCGGATGTCTGTTGGCGCGACCGGCTGTCTCAGTTTGAGAATTTCTGTGGGCGGCGACGCGGTTTTCGGGTTTACCCCAAGGGTGTTCGGGCGAGGGTTTTTTACATTGCTTGTGCAATCAAGTTCATAGGCACAGCGGCGCATAAGTGGTGCGGTTCGCTGCCACCCAACCAGGAGACCTCTCATGCAGAAAGTCCTGCACATCAACCCGGACAAATGCACCGGCTGTTTGCAGTGCGAAATGGCGTGTTCCTTCGAGAACTACGGCACCTACGCCACCTCCAAATCGCGCATCAAGGTCTTTGACTTCCACCACACCGGCAAAAAAGTGCCCTACACCTGCACCCAGTGCGACGAGGCTTGGTGCCTGCACGCCTGCCCGGTGGAGGCCATCACGGTGGACAAGCTCACCGGCGCCAAGGTGGTGAACGAAACCACCTGTGTGGGTTGCAAGGTCTGCACCATCGCCTGCCCGTTTGGCACGGTGAACTACGTGCAGGAAACCGGCAAGGTGCAGAAGTGCGACCTGTGCGGTGGCGAACCTGCCTGCGCCGACGCCTGCCCCACCGGCGCCATCACCTTCATCGACGCCAACTGGACCGGCATCAGCAAGATGCAGCAGTGGGCCGACAAGCTGGGTAACCAGCCTTCCGCCGCTTAAGGAGAACCATCATGTCTTGGGCTGGAAAAATCCTCCGTGTCAACCTGACCGCCGGCACCGTGGCCGTGGAGCCGCTGCGCATGGACTGGGCGCGCGCCTACATCGGCTCGCGCGGGCTGGGCAGCAAATACCTGATCAGCGAAATCGACCCGAAGGTCGATCCGTTGTCGCCGGACAACAAGATCATTTGGGCCACCGGCCCGCTGACCGGCACCATGGCGTCCACCGGCGGGCGCTACACCGTCATCACCAAAGGGCCGCTGACCGGCGCCATCGCCTGCTCCAACTCGGGCGGCTACTGGGGCGCTGAGCTCAAAATGGCCGGCTGGGACATGATCATCTTTGAGGGCAAGAGCCCAAAGCCGGTTTACCTCTACATCAACGACGACACCGTCGAACTGCGCGATGCCGGCCACCTGTGGGGCCAGAGCGTTTGGAAAACCGAAGAGGCGCTCAAGACCAGCCTGCAAGATCCGCTGCTGCGCGTCTCCAGCATCGGCAAGTCGGGTGAGACGGGTGTGCTGTACGCCGCCGTGGTCAACGACCTGCACCGTGCGGCTGGCCGCTCGGGTGTGGGTGCCGTGATGGGCAGCAAAAACCTCAAGGCCATTGCGGTGCGTGGCACCAAGGGCGTGGGCAACCTGCGTGACCCCAAGGCCTTCATGCAGGTCACGAAGGAAAAGAAAAAGATCCTGGCCGAGAACGCCGTTACCGGCCAGGGCCTGCCTGCCTACGGCACCCAGGTGCTGATGAACGTCATCAACGAAATCGGCGGCCTGCCCACGCGCAACCACCGCGACGTGCAGTTCGAAGGCGCCAAGGACATCTCGGCCGAAGCCATGGCCACGCCACGCGCCACCGATGGCAAGAAGCACCTGGTGACCAACCAGGCCTGCTTTGGCTGCACCATCGCCTGCGGGCGCATCAGCAAGATGGACGAAGGCCACTTCACCGTGCAGAACAAGCCGCAGTACTGGGGCGCCAGCGGCGGCCTGGAGTACGAAGCGGCCTGGGCGCTGGGCGCGGCCAACGGCGTGAACGATCTGGAAGCGCTGCAATACGCCAACCTCTTGTGCAACGAAGAGGGCTTCGACCCCATCAGCTTTGGCGCTACCGTGGGCGCGGTGATGGAGCTGTATGAAATGGGCGTGCTCACCAAGGAGCAGTTGGGCATTGAGGCCCCGTTTGGCTCGGCCCAGGCCTTGGCCTACTTTGCTGAAATCACCGCCAAGGGCGAGGGCTTTGGCAAGGAAATTGGCCAGGGCTCCAAGCGCCTGACCGCCAAGTATGGCCACCCCGACCTGTCCATGAGCGTCAAAGGCCAGGAATTCCCCGCCTACGACGGCCGCGCCATCCAGGGCATCGGCCTGGCCTACGCCACCAGCAACCGCGGCGCCTGCCACCTGCGGGGCTACACCATCGCATCGGAAGTGTTGGGCATCCCGGTCAAGACGGAGCCCACCGAAAGCGAAGGCAAGCCAGAGCTGGTGAAGGCCTTCCAGGATGCCACCGCCGCTTTCGACTCGTCGGGCTTGTGCATCTTCACCACCTTTGCCTGGAGCTTGCCCGACCTGGCGCCCCAGTTGCAAGCGGCGTGTGACGACGCCTACACCACCGAAGAGCTGGAGAAGATCGGCGAGCGCATCTGGAACATGGAACGCGAGTTCAACAACGCCGCCGGCTTCACCGCCAAGGACGACTCGCTGCCCAAGCGCCTGCTCACCGAAGCCGCCAAGACCGGTGGCTCCAAGGGCATGGTCAGCAAGCTGCCCGAGATGCTGCCCAAGTACTATGCCGCGCGCGGCTGGGACAGCGAGGGTCGCCCGACCGCCGAGACCAAGGCGCGCCTGAGCCTTTGATCTTGCCCTTGATCTTGCGGTAGCGCGCATCACGAAGCGGCTCACGGTCCTCCATGGGGCCTGGGCCGCTTCCACTTTCTGGAGTGATTCATGACCCACCACGTCATCCTCGGCGCCGGCCCCGCCGGTGTCATCGCGGCCGAAACCCTACGCAAACACGCGCCTGCCGACACCATCACCCTGGTGGGCGACGAGCCGGAGCCGCCGTACTCGCGCATGGCCATCCCCTACCTGCTGATCGGCAACATCGACGAGCCCGGCACCTACCTGCGCAAAACGGCCGACCACTTTGAGCGCCTGCGCATCACCCAGGTGCGTGCCAAGGCCACGGCGGTGGACAGCGCAAAACGCACCGTCACGCTGGACAACGGCCAGACGCTGGGCTTCGACAAGCTGCTGATCGCCACCGGCTCGCACCCGGTGCGCCCGCCCATCCCCGGCATGGACAGCGCGGGTGTGCACCCCTGCTGGACGCTGGACGACGCCCGCGCCATCGCCCGCCTGGCCCAGCCCGGTGCGCGCGTTCTGCAAATGGGCGCTGGCTTCATCGGCTGCATCATCATGGAAGCGCTCAAGCAGCGCGGTGTGCAGCTCAGCGTGGTGGAAATGGGCGACCGCATGGTGCCGCGCATGATGGGCCCCACCGCCGGCGGCATGATCCGCGACTGGTGCGAAACACAAGGTGTGCAGGTGTTCACCGGCACCAAGGTCGAGGCCATCCAAGCGGGCACGCCGCTCAAGGTGCAGCTCTCGGGCGGCCGCACGGTGGAGGCTGATCTGGTCATCAGCGCCACCGGCGTGCGCCCGGCCATCGGTTATCTGAAAGACTCGGGCATCACCTGCCTGCTGGGTGTGCTGACCGACGAACACCTGCAGACCAACGTGCCCGGCGTGTATGCGGCCGGCGACTGTGCCGAAGCCTTCGACAAGGTCAGCGGCAAAACCATCGTCAGCGCCATCCAGCCCAACGCCGCCGAGCAGGCGCGTGTGGCCGCGCTCAACATGGTGGGCCAGAAAGCCGAATTGAAAGGCGTGACCCAGATCAACGTGCTTGACACCCTGGGCCTGATCTCCACCAGCTTTGGCAACTGGGAAGGCGTGCCCGGCGGCCAACATGTGGAGCTGACCGATGCCGCCGCCGGCCGCCACCTGAGCCTGCAGTTCAAGGGCGATATTTTGGTGGGGTGCAACAGCGTGGGCTGGACCGATCACGTGGGCGTGATGCGTGGCCTGGTGGAGGGCCAGGTGCACCTGGGCGATTGGAAGGACAAGCTGCTGGCCGACCCCACGCGCCTGATGGACGCTTACCTGGGTGCTGCCCAGGCGCAAGGCCACTGGAGCGGGGCTGAAGATACCCGTCGCAGGGCATGATGGTGGGTATGAAGATCACCTTCAAATTGTTTGCGACTCTCACCGACTACCTCCCGCCCGAAGCGCGGCGGGCCAACCAGCTCGATCTGGAGGTGGCGCCCACCGACAGCATCGCCCGCATCATCGAGCCCTTTGGCTTGCCACCCAAGCTGGTGCACCTGGTGTTGGTCAACGGCCGCTACGTGGCGCCCGAGGTGCGCGGCTCGACCACGCTGAACGACGGTGATGTGCTGGCCATCTGGCCACCCATTGCCGGCGGCTGAAACAGGCTCGCATGTTTGCACACTACCCAGCGCACATGGAGCGCGACATGGGTTGCACCGAAGCCGAATGGCTGCGCGCCCTGCCGGCCGCCATGGGCGATGTGCCGTGGCAACAGGAGGGTGCCGTGGTGTTGGCCACGGTGGGCAACGGATCGCTGAGCATCGGTTGGCGTGAGGGTGCGCCGCGTGTCATCGCGCTCATGCGGATGCCGCGCCTGCATGTGGTGTTCGACTTTCAGGGTGTGGACGAAGCAGCCCGGCAGGCGTTCATGAAGCGCTTTGACTTGTACATGCAGCGGGGCGGAGGATGATCAACCCAGCTTGCCCCACCAAGCCTGCCCCGTAAGCACCCCCAGCCACGCCAGCAGCAGCGAGCCGAACAGGTGCAGGCCTGTGTGCAGCAACGCGGTGGCCACACGCGCTTGCTGCAACAACACAATGGCCTCGGCTGAAAAGGTGGAGAAGGTGGTCAGCGCGCCCAGCAGGCCGGTGACGATGAGCAGGCGCCAGGCCGGGTCCATGCCGGCGTGGGCCTGGAAGAACACCACGGCCAGGCCAACGGCGTAGGCGCCGATCCAGTTGGCGGCGAGGGTGCCCCATGGCAGGGCCGCACCGGGGTTGAGCCACAGGCCCAACTGCCAGCGCGCCAGCGCACCCACACACGCCCCAAAACAAATGGCCAGTGCGTGGTTCATGTGGCTTGCGGGGTGTCAAGCGTTCAGAACGGGGCGCTGCCGTCGTCGGCTGTGGCCAGGTCGGCCGCCGTGGCCTGGTGCGCGCGGCCGGTGGTGACGGTGCCGGCAGCACCGCCAGCGCTGGCAACACCGGCAGGTGTGGTGCCAAATTCCAGCAACTCGCCGCCCAACACCTCCACCAGTTCGGGGATGAGCTGCCCGAGTTCGCCGGTGCTGATGGCCACGTCGGCGTCGAAGTTGTCTTCCTTTTCTTTGGACGTACCTTCGAACACGGTTTCCAGCAGGCCCACTTTTTTGAGCGTCATCGACTCCGTCAGCGTGAAGGCCACACGCCCTTGCCAGTTGAGCGCCAGCTTGGTGGGCAGCTTGCCCTGTGCGATGTGCTGTTTGACTTCGTCGATGTCCAGCGTGTGGCGGGTGTACTTGACCACCGCGCGGTCTTCACCGCTGGACTTGAGTTCGCATTCCTGTTCGATCTGGAAAGCGCCATCGGCTTCCCCCTCGGCCAGCCACTGGGCCATGGCACTTTGGGGTGTGCGCTGGGTGTTGTAGAGGCGGGGGGCCACACCGGGCACCGCCTCCACCAAGGCGGTGATCACCGCATCCGCACGCGACTGGCTGCCAGCGTCCAGGATCAGCAAATCCTGCTCCGCGTCCAGCCACACCCACACGCTGGACACTTTGCTGAACGCCTGTGGCAGCAGGGCGCGTTTGGCGTCTTCGCGCAGATCGCGGGTCTCCTTTTTTCCCGGTTTGCGTCCGGTGGTGGCCTCAATGCGGGCGATTTCCTCGTCCGCCTTGCGCCGCACCACGGTGGATGGCACCGATTTGGTTTCGACCGTGAATTTGAGGATGCGCTGGCCGGCGATGGATTCGACCAGGGCGCCGTGTTCTTTGCCCCGCGGCACGGCCCAGCCCATGGACATTTCCTGCGAGGCGCCACATTCGACAAAACGTGCCTGCGCCAGCGCGTCTTCCATCTCGTCCAGCGTGGGCAGCGACTCTGCGCCCAGGCGGTACACCATCACGTTCTTGAACACACGAATCCTTGCAACAAAAAAATGCCCCGCCGGGGTAGGCGGGGCGCTTATCTTAACGAGCTGCCCGGGGCCGCTGCGCCGGGCCGCCCCAAGCAAGGCCGCGCCCCCCTGGGGGCAGCGACCTGCGCAGCGGCGGAGCGTGGGGGCCTACATCCGGCTGGGCATCCAGGTGACGACGCCCGGAAACCACCACAGCAGCAACAGCGCCAGCACCATGATGAAGAAGTAGGGCATGCATACCTTGGCGATCCAGGTGATGTCGCGCTTCGTCATGCCTTGCAGCACAAACAGGTTGAAGCCCACGGGCGGTGTGATCTGCGCCATTTCCACCACGATGACGATGAAGATGCCGAACCAGATCAGGTCAATGCCGGCGGCCGTGACCGTGGGCAGGATCACCCCCATGGTCAACACGATCATGGAAATGCCATCGAGGAAACAACCCAGCAGGATGTAGAACAGCGCCAGCGCGATCAGCAACACGCCGGGCGAGAGGTTCAGGCCGGTGACGAACTCGGCCAGATGGCGTGGCAGGCCGATGTAACCCATGGACAGCGTGAGGAAGGCCGCGCCCGCCAGGATCAGCGCAATCATGCAGTACAGCCGTGTGGCGCCCAGCAACGATTCTTTGAAGGAGCCCCAGTTGAGCGAGCCTTGCGCGGCCGACAGGATGAGCGCACCCACCACGCCGATGGCGGCGGCTTCGGTGGCCGTGGCAATGCCGGTGTAAATGGAGCCAATCACGCCAGCGATCAGCAACACCACCGGGATCAGGTGGCGCGATTCGGCCAACTTCTGCGCCAGCGTCATGCTGGCATCGGCCTTGGGCACTTTGTTGGGGTTGAGCAGCGCCCAGACCATCAGGTGCCCGCTGAACAGCGCGGCCAGCATCAGCCCCGGCAACACGCCGCCCACAAACAGTTTGGCAATCGACACCTCGGCCGCCACACCATAGACGATCATGATGATGGACGGCGGGATCAGCAGGCCCAGGGTGCTGGCGCCGCCCAGCGAACCGACAATTTTTTCGGCCGGGTAGCCGCGCCGGGTGAGTTCGGGCACCGTCATCTTGCCGATGGTGGCGCAGGTGGCGGCCGATGAGCCCGAGACCGCCGCGAAGATGGTGCTGCCAATGATGTTGGTGTGCAGTAGCCGGCCTGGCAGGGCGTTCACCCACGGCGCCAGGCCCCGGAACATGCTCTCCGACAGCTTGGTGCGGAACAGAATTTCACCCATCCACACAAACAGCGGCAGCGCGGTCAGCGTCCAGCTGCTGGCGCTGCCCCAGATGGTCACGGCCATTGCGTCGCCGGCCGGCCGGCTGGAGAACAGCTCCATGCCGATCCACGCCACGCCTGCCAAGGTGAGGCCAATCCACACGCCGCTGCCGAGCAGGGCAAACAGGGTGACGATCAACAGCGCGGTGATGGCCATGTCATTCATGGTGGGTCTCCTGGCCTTCGTTGTTGTGGCGCTGTCCGCGCAGTTCCAGCACCCACTCGTCGATGAAGGCGATGAACAGCACCGCCGTGCCCACGGCCATCATGATTTGGGGAATCCACAGCGGGGTGGCGTCGTTGCTGGTGGAGATGTCGTGGAATTGGTGCGATTGCCAAGCCAGACGCACCGAATAAAAGGCGAACAACCCGGCCAGCAGCACGGCCGCGCTCAGCGACCACAGCTCCAGGGCGCGTTTGGCCTTGCCCCGCAACTTGCCCAGAATGAGCGTGACGCGGATGTGTTCATTGCGTTTGAGCGTGTGCGCCAGGGCCAGAAAACCCGCGCCCGCCATGGCGTAGCCGGCGTAGGCATCGGTGCCGGGCACGTGAAAGTGCAACAGGCGGCTGACGATGGACAGCAGCACCATCAACAGCACACCGATCATGAACAGCGCGGCCAGCCAGGCGGCGCCATCGTACAAAGCGTCAAGCAGTTTTCTCATCCGGGTCATCCTTGCAAAAAAACAGCCCGGGGGTGTTCCGGGCTGCTGTGTGCCGTGGCCGCGTTGGCGCGCCGCTTACTTGCGGTACGCGCCCATCAGCGCCTGGCCTTCGGGGCCGGCTTTGTCCAGCCATTCCTTGAGCATGGTTTCGCCCACCTTTTGCATGTCGGCCTTGAGCTGCGCGGACGGTGTGTGGATGGTCATGCCATTGGCCTTGAGCTTGTCCAGCGACTCCACGTTGACCTTTTTCGACGCGTTCCAACCGCGCACTTCAGCGTCGGCGGCGGCCTTGAGCACGGCGTCTTGTGTGGGTTTGTCGAGCGCGTCAAACGCCTTTTTGTTGACGATGACCGCGTTCTTGGGCAGCCAGGCCTGGGTGTCGTAGTAGTTCTTGATGTGCTCGTAGGTCTTGGTGTCAAAGCCGGTGGAGCCCGAGGACATGTAGCTCTCCACCACGCCCGTGGCCATGGCCTGCGACAGTTCGGCCGCTTGCACGGTGACGGGTTGTGCGCCCACCAGTTCGGCGATGCGGGCCGTGGCCGGGCTGTACGCGCGCCACTTCACACCCTTGAGGTCGGCGGCCGATGCGATGGTCTTCTTGACGTAAATGCCTTGTGGCGGCCAGGCCACCGCGTACAGCAGCGACATGCCCTGTTCGGCCAGTTTCTTCTCCAGCAGCGGCTTTTGTGCCTGGTACAGCTTCATCGAGGTGTCGTAGCTGTCGGCCAGGAAGGGCAGGCCATCGGCGCCGAACATTTGCCATTCGTTCTGGTAGTTCACCAGCAGGATTTCGCCGATCTGCGCCTGCCCGCCCTGCACCGCACGTTTGATTTCGGGCGCCTTGAACAGGGCTGCGTTGGGGTGCACCGTGATCTTGAGTTTGCCGCCCGTGGCCTTGTCCACGTCGTTGGCGAATTCGACCAGGTTCTGGCTGTGGAAGTTGGTGGCCGGGTAGGCGGCAGGCAGGTCCCACTTGGTTTGTGCTTGGGCGGCAGCGCCTAGGGCCATGGCCGAGGCAAGCAGGGTGGCAGAGAACAGGCGACGCTTCATGAGGGCTCCAGAAAAGGATGGGGTGAAGTGTGTGTTCGGTGGCATCGCCGACGTCACAGAATGTAGCTGCGTGGCGGGCCAGTGTGCTCCGTATTTTCCCTTGATGTCAACAAAATGTTGGCAATTTGTTGGTGAAATAACTAGACTCGCCGGCATGGCCTCGACCCGCAAATCCACACGAGCAGATTCCGTGCCCATCGTCTCGTCGGCGCACCTGGTGTCGCCGCGCAGCGCCGAAATGAGCGAGTTCGAATTTGGCCTCATCGTGGCCGGCAACGCCTTTCACCGCTGGATCGTGCACTGCATGAGTGCGGCCGGCCTGCGCGATCTCACCCCTTTGGACGTGCTGGTGCTGCACCACGTGACGCACCGCGCGCGCGACAAGCGCCTGGCCGACCTGTGTTTCATCATGAACGTGGAAGACACCCACCTCATCAACTACTCGCTCAAAAAGCTGCAAGGCCTGGGTGTGGTGGTGTCCAGCAAGAACGGCAAGGAAGTGACCTACGGCCCCACCGAGCAGGGGCGGGCTTTTGTGGAGCGCTACCGCGAAATCCGCGAGGACTGCCTCATCAACGCCCTGCGTGCTGACGACGCGCTCAACCACGACATCGGCGAACTCGCGCGTCTGTTGCGCGTGCTCTCCGGCATTTACGACCAGGCGGCCCGATCCGCCGCATCCCTATGACCACACACACCACCTCCCGCTGGCAGTTCTGGATAGACCGTGGCGGCACTTTCACCGACATCGTGGCCAAACGGCCCGATGGTTCGTTGTTGACACACAAGCTGTTGAGCGAAAACCCCGAGCAATACCGCGACGCGGCGGTGGCCGGCATACGCCACCTGCTGGGCCTGGCGCCCGGCGAGGTGGTCACGCCGGCGCAGGTGGAATGCGTGAAGATGGGCACCACCGTGGCCACCAACGCGCTGCTGGAGCGCAAGGGCGAGCCCACGCTGCTGATCACAACGCGCGGCTTTCGTGATGCGCTGCGCATTGCCTACCAAAACCGCCCGCGCCTGTTTGACCGCCACATTGTCTTGCCCGAGCTGCTGTACACCCGCGTGATCGAAGCGCAGGAGCGCGTGGGGGCACATGGCGAACCCATCGAACCCTTGAACGAAGCCCACCTGCGTGAGCGCCTGTGGGCCGCCTTCGACGCCGGCCTGCGCAGCGTGGCCATCGTCTTCATGCACGGCTACCGCTACACCGCACACGAGGCGCGCGCTGCCGAGCTGGCGCGCGAAGTCGGCTTCACCCAGGTCAGCACCTCGCACGCCACCAGCCCGCTGATGAAGTTCGTGAGCCGTGGCGACACGACCGTGGTGGATGCCTACCTCTCGCCCATCCTGCGCCGTTATGTGGAGCAGGTGGCCAGCGAGATGCCGGGGGTGCCGCTGTACTTCATGCAGTCCTCCGGTGGCCTCACCGACGCCCACCGCTTCCAGGGCAAGGACGCCATCCTCAGTGGCCCGGCCGGTGGCATTGTGGGCATGGCCCGGACAGCGGAGATTGCGGATCAACCCAAGGTCATCGGTTTTGACATGGGCGGCACCAGCACCGACGTGAGCCACTACGCGGGCAGCTTTGAGCGCGAGTTTGAAACCCAGGTGGCCGGTGTGCGCATGCGCGCGCCCATGATGAGCATCCACACCGTCGCCGCAGGCGGTGGCTCCATCCTAGCGTTTGACGGTTCGCGTTTTCGTGTAGGTCCCGAGAGTGCGGGCGCCAACCCTGGCCCAGCCAGCTACCGGCGCGGCGGCCCGCTGGCCGTGACCGATGCCAACGTGATGGTGGGCAAGGTGCAACCCGCCTGGTTTCCCAAGGTGTTTGGCCCCACCGCAACCGAGGCGCTGGACGCCGACGTGGTGCGCGCCAGGTTTGCCGAACTGGCCGCGCAGACCGGCCGCACCCCTGAGGACGTGGCCGACGGCTTCATTCGCATCGCCGTGCAGCAGATGGCCAACGCCATCAAAAAGATTTCGGTGGCGCGTGGCTACGATGTGACGCGCTACACCTTGCAGTGTTTTGGCGGCGCCGGTGGGCAACACGCCTGCCTGGTGGCCGACGCCCTGGGCATGACACGTGTGCTGGTGCACCCGCTGGCCGGCGTGCTCAGTGCCTACGGCATGGGCCTGGCCGATCAGACAGTGATGCGCGAACAGGCGGTGGAGGCGCCGTTGTCGCCCGAGGCACTGCCGGGCATTGCCGCGCAGCTGGAGGCCCTGGCCACCGAGGCGCGCACCGAACTGAAGCAACAGGCCATTGGCGATGGTGCCATCGCGGTGCACCGCCGCGTGCACGTGCGCTACGCGGGCAGCGATTCGGCGCTGGTGGTGGCATTTGCCGACGACGTGGCTGCGATGCAGCTCGCGTTTGAGGCCGCCTACCGCCAGCGTTTTGCCTTCCTCATGACCGGTAAGCCGCTGGTGGTGGAGGCCGTTTCGGTGGAGGCCGTGTTGGCGGGCGACGCGCCGGCCGAACCCATGCTGGCGCTGCAGCCGCAACGCGCATTTCCAAAGCGCGACACCGTGCGTCTCTACAGCGAAGGCGCCTGGTTCGACGCCGCCCTGGTGGTGCGCGAAGACCTGCGCCCCGGCGACGAAATTGCCGGCCCGGCCATCATTGCCGAGAAAAACGCCACCACGGTGGTGGAGCCTGGCTGGGTGGCACGCCTGACCGAACGCGACCACCTGCTGCTGGAGCGCCGCGTGGCCCGCGCCCAGACCTACGCCGTGGGCACCACCGCCGACCCGGTGCTGCTGGAGGTGTTCAACAACCTCTTCATGAACATCGCCGAGCAGATGGGCCTGCAACTGCAGAACACGGCGTACTCGGTCAACATCAAGGAGCGCTTGGACTTCAGTTGCGCGCTGTTCGACAGCGAAGGCCACCTGATCGCCAACGCGCCGCACATGCCGGTGCACCTGGGCTCCATGGGCGAGAGCATCAAGACCGTGATACGGGAGAACGCCGGGCGCATGAAACCAGGCGATGTGTATGTGCTCAACGACCCCTACCACGGCGGCACCCACCTGCCCGATGTGACGGTGATCACGCCGGTCTACATTGGCGACGAAGCACAGCCCACGTTTTATGTCGGGTCGCGTGGCCACCACGCCGACATCGGTGGCAGCACGCCGGGCTCCATGCCGCCGTTCTCCACCCGCATCGAAGAAGAGGGCGTGCAGATCAACAACGTCAAGCTGGTGGACCAGGGGCACTTGTGCGAGGCCGAAATGATCGCCTTGCTGCAAAGTGGGGCCTACCCCAGCCGCAACCCACAGCAGAACATGGCCGACCTCAAGGCGCAGATCGCCGCCAACGAAAAGGGCGTGCAGGAGCTGCGCAAGATGGTGACGCAGTTTGGGCTGGATGTGGTGCTGGCCTACATGGGCCACGTGCAGGACAACGCCGAGGAGTCGGTGCGCCGCGTCATCACACGGCTTAAAAACGGCCAGTTCACCTTGCCGCTGGACAACGGCGCGCAGATCAGCGTGGCGGTGCGTGTGAACGTGGCCGAGCGCAGCGCAGAGATTGACTTCAGTGGCACCAGCGCGCAGCAGACCAACAACTTCAACGCCCCCACGGCGGTGTGCATGGCGGCGGTGCTGTACGTGTTCCGCACGCTGGTGGACGACGACATCCCGCTCAATGCCGGGTGCCTGAAGCCGCTGAAGGTCATCATCCCGCCAGGCTCTATGCTCAACCCCAACCCGCCGGCCTCGGTGGTGGCGGGCAACGTGGAAACCTCCACCTGTATCACCAACGCCCTCTTTGGTGCGTTGGGTGTGATGGCCGGCGGCCAGCCGACCATGAACAACTTCACCTTCGGCAACGCGCGGCACCAGTACTACGAAACCATTTCGGGCGGCAGCGGTGCGGGTGGCGTGTTCGACGACGCGGGCCGTGTCGTCGGGGGCTTTGACGGCACCAGTGTTGTGCAGACCCATATGACCAACTCGCGCCTGACCGATCCCGAGGTGCTGGAATTCCGCTTCCCGGTGCGGCTGGAGAGCTACGCCGTGCGCGCCGGTTCGGGTGGTGCAGGGCGCTGGAAGGGCGGCGACGGCGGCGTGCGCCGCGTGCGCTTTCTGGAGCCCATGACCGCCAGCATCCTGTCCAACGGCCGTGTGCACCCGGCCTTCGGCCAGGCCGGCGGGCAGCCCGGTTCGCCCGGCATCAACCGCGTCGTGCGTGCTGATGGTCGGGTGGAGGCGCTGGCCCACATCGGCTCGGCCGAGATGGCCGAAGGCGACATCTTTGAGATCCACACCCCCGGCGGCGGTGGCTTCGGGCTGCCGCAATGACAGGCGTGTTGCTCACGGGCTTCGAGCCCTTCGGGGGTGACCTCGTCAACCCAGCCGCGGAGGTGGTGACGGCGTTGAACGGGCAACGTGTGGGTGGCCACGACGTGACTGGTGTCGTGTTGCCGTGCGTCTTTGGGGCGTCGCTGGACTTGCTGCGCGCGCAGTTGCGCTTGCGTGACTGGTCGGTGGTGTTGTGCCTGGGGCTGGCGGCCAGCAGGCCCGTGTTCTCTGTCGAGCGAATTGCGATCAACGTCGACGATGCCCGCATCCCCGACAACGCCGGGCAACAACCTGTGGACAGCCCGGTGGTGCCCGGTGGACCAGCGGGCCTGTTCAGCACCCTGCCCATCAAACGCATGGTGTCCGAGCTTCAGGCTGCCGGTTTGGGTGCCGAGGTGTCCCAGACCGCCGGCACCTACGTCTGCAACCATGTGTTTTATGGCTTGATGCACTGGGCCAGCACCCAGGCCAGGCCGCCGCGCTGCGGCTTTGTGCATGTTCCAGCGCTCAGCCACACGCCCTTGACCACGCAGGTGGATGCGGTGAGGCTGGCGCTGCGCGCCGCGCTGGCGGCGGGCGACGATATCCGCACCACGGGCGGCGCCATCGAGTGATGGGTGGCTCGCGCGCAGCGGTCCTACCCCCGGGAGTTGCGTCCCCATGGAAGGTGCCCACGGCCGGGCCCATTTCCCCTGCTTCCTGTTAACATTTGTTGGCAATGAGCCGCCTTGCTGCGGTTCACAGGGAGCTGACGACGCACCGGTTCACACCGGCAGTGCGCGGCGTGCCGGGATATCCGTTTGGGAGGACGTCAACATGGTGGCCATACAGCGCCGGCTGGACCAGTCGGTGCAGCGCACACTTCGCTGGATATTCGCGCTCCTGGGTGGCATGGCCATCATCGCGTTTGCCGCGTGGGTGGTGTTCGGGCAGTTTCAGATAGCCATGCTCAACACGGTCTACGACGACCGGGTGGTGCCGTTGCGCAGCCTGACGCTGATCGCCGACACCATCAACGTGCGCATTCCCGGGCGTTACCACAGCGGTGAATACGAGGCCGCAGCGAGCCCGTCCCCGGTGGACGATTGGGCACAGATCGAAGCCCTGTGGAGTGCTTACATGCTGACCTATCTCACGCCGAAGGAGGCCTCGTTGGCGGCGCAGGCCCGCACATCGCTGGACGACCTGCGCGAGCGCCTGCTGGAGGTGGGCCTGGACCGCAGCCTGGGCACGGGCCAGGACGGTGCCTACTACGTCTACGCGCTGCGCATTTTCAATGAGCGCTTCACGGCTTTGTACGAGCTTCAGGTGGACGTGGCGCTGGAGAACCTCAACCGCGCCCGCACGGTGACCCACTGGGCCATCGTGCTGGCCGCGTTGGCGTTGGTGCTCATGTTGTTGCTGGCGATGTTTGCTTTGAAGATCATTTCGCAGCGGGTGATTGCGCCAGTGGAATGGGTGGCGCGTTCTCTGCAGCGGCTGGCCGAGGGCGACGTGGCGGTGCAACAACCCCGCTTCCCCTTGAGCGCCGAGTTCTCCGAACTGTTGGATCAGATGAACCGCGTGCGGCAGTTTCTGGGCCAGCGTCAGCAACTGCTGGAGGAGGAACAGGCCGCCAGCCAGCGCCTGCGCGACACGCAGACCGAGCTGGTGGAGGCCGAAAAGCTGGCTTCGCTGGGCAGCCTGGTGGCGGGTGTGGCGCACGAACTCAACACACCGCTGGGGGTGTCGGTGGAAGTGGCCAGCAGCCTGGAGGAAAAGCGCAAACGGTTTGCCTCGGCCTTGGCCGAGGGGGGCATCAAGCGCTCCATGCTGGACGGCTTTATTGCCGACGTGCAGCAAGCCAGCGACTTGCTCACACAGAACCTGGCCCGCGCGGCCGGCCTGGTGCGCAGCTTCAAGCAGGTGTCGGTGGACCGCGCCGGCTCGCAGCGCCGGCGGTTCGATCTGGCCGGCACGCTGGATGAGGTGCTGGCCTCGCTGCGGCCCAGCCTGCGCGGCAAAGGCATCGCCGTGGAGCTGCAGGTGCCCGCAGGCATTGCTCTCGACAGCTACCCAGGCGCCTTGGGACAGGTGGTCACCAACCTGATCAACAACGCGGCGGTCCATGCGTTTGGGGACGGGGAGCCTGACCCAGCCCATGCGCGGTGCGTCTCGCTGGTGTGTTTCGAGGCTGCGCCGGGGCTGATCGGACTGCGCGTCAGCGACAACGGCAGCGGCATGAGTGAGGAGGTCCTGAGCCGGGTCTTCGAACCCTTTTTCACCACGCGGCTGGGCCACGGCGGCAGCGGCCTGGGCATGGCCATCGTGCACAACATCGTGGTTGGTCTGCTGGGTGGTCGGCTGCAGGTGCGCAGCGAAGCGGGCGCCGGCACCAGCATCGACATCCAGTTGCCGCCCAGCGCACCTCAGCGCGACCCCACCCAAAATTCACAGGAGGCCGTGATCTATGCCATCCACTGACCTGGGCCCTGCGGGCGCCGATCCGAACCACGACGCCCCGGCGGATGGGGATGACATCTTGCTGTTCGAGGACGAGACCATCACGGTCAAAAGCCTGAGCAAGGGCCGCAGCCCTTGGCGCGTGCTGGTGGTGGACGACGAGGAGGATGTGTTCCGCGCCACCGCCTTCAGTCTGCGGGACGTGGACATAGACGACCGCCCGCTGGAGTTGCTTCAGGCGCGCTCGGCCCGCCAGGCGCTGGAGACCGTGGCCCACGAACCCAACATCGCGGTGGTGCTGCTCGATGTGGTGATGGAGTCCGAAGACGCCGGGCTGAGGGTCGTCGAACGCATACGCGCCATGCCAGGGCGGGAGGCGCTGCGCATCATTCTGCGCACCGGCCAGCCCGGTTACGCGCCGGAGCTGGACATCATCCGCCGCTACGACATCAACGACTACAAGACCAAGGGCGAGCTCAGCCAGGTGAGGCTGGTCACCTCGTTGACGGTGGCGGTTCGCGGTTACCACCAACTGGTCAAGCTGCAGGCGCACCAGCGTGGGCTGGAAAAAGTGGTCGCGGCATCGGGCACGCTGGTCACTCAGCGGCACTCGATGCAAAGTTTTGCCGAAGGGGTGTTGACCCAGATCTGCGACATCAGCGAATGCCTGCCGCAGGGGGCTGTGGTGCTGCGCGGGCGCGACACCGGTCAGCGCGACGGCCACGTGGTGGCGGGCGCAGGTGTCTACCGCGATCTGGTCGGGCAGCCGCTGGACCGCCTGCCAGCCCCATTGAAACATTGTCTGGGCCAGGATTTCGGCCGCTCGGTCACCACCATCGCCGACTTCGAGGCCGTGCGCATCCATTCCGTCAGCGGTGACGACCTGGTGGTGCTGCTCACCGCCCAGGCGTCGCTGGACGACGTGGCCCGCCACATGCTCGAAGTGTTCGCCTACAACATCTCCCTGGGTCTGGACAACGTGCAAGTGTTCGAGGACATGGAGCACCTCGCCCACCACGACGTGGAAACCGGGTTGCCCAACCGGGCCGGTTTTCGCCGTGGCCTGCAGCCGCTGGGGGGCTTGTTTGCGCAGGTGCAGATCGATGAACTGGAGGACATTCGCGGAACGCTCGGCGAAGCCGTGACCTCACAACTGATCGCCGAGGTCGGGCACCGGCTGGCCCGGGAACTGGGCCACGAGGCCCGCGTGGCGCGGGTCAACGGGGACCGCATTGCGCTGGCCTTGCCGGCCGGCGACCTGGGCATGGCCCGCGAACGGGTGCTGGCCGTGTTGGCGCGGCCCGTGGCGGTGGCTGGCCTGGAGCTGCAGCTGCCCATGGGGGTGGGTTGGTCTGTCGGTGGCGATTCGGTGACACAGGCCATCGACGAGGCGGGCCTGGTGGTGTCGCGTCTGCCCGGTGGGCGCCAGTTGCGCAGCGGGCGCTGGACGGAGGCGCTGGGCAACGAAGTCCGCAGCCGGGTGCGTTTGCTGAGCGATCTGCAGGACGCACTGGCGGAAAACCGGATCGAGATGTGGTTGCAACCCCAGGTGCGCCTGAGCGATGGACAGGCGATCGGGGCCGAAGCCCTGGTGCGCTGGCGCCGGCGCGACGGCAGTCTGGTGATGCCCGCTGAATTCATTCCCATGGCGGAACAGACCGGCGCCATCCGCGACCTGGGCGAGCGCGTGACGGCGCAGGCGGTTCAAACGCTGGCGAGCTGGCCGCAATCCTCACTGCGCATCTCGGTCAACGTCAGCATGCGCCAGTTGGAGGAAAGCAGCTTTGCCGACTGGTTGGTGGCTTTGTGTGAAACCCACGACGTGCCGTTTCGGCGCCTGCGTCTGGAGATCACCGAAACCGCTTTCACACTGGAGCACAGCCAGGTGCAAGACTCGCTGGAGGCTTTGATTGGCCACGGTTTCGAGCTTGCCATCGACGACTTCGGGACCGGGCACTCCAGCCTGGGGCGCTTGTTCGAACTGCGCTTTCAGGAACTGAAAATTGACCAGAGCCTGGTCAGCGGGCTGGAGCATGACGAGCGCGCGCGCAAACTGGCGGCCATGATTGTTGAGCTTGGCCGTGATTTTGGCGTCGAAGTGCTGGCCGAGGGTGTGGAGACCGAAGCGCAGTTGAGCCACCTGCGCGACATCGGCTGCCACCTGGGGCAGGGCTGGCTGTACAGCAAGGCCTTGCCGCTGACCGAATTTTCGCAACGTTATTGCGCCACAATTCAAGGACAGGGAGTTTGAGATCTTTTTGGGACACGCCCATGTTCAAACACCTTGCCTGCCTGATCGCCCTCACCGTCTCTGCCGCCGTGTCCACCCACGCACAGGCGGAAGGCCCCTCCTGCAATGCCGCCGCTGCCGAGAAGAAGCTGGCCGGCGCAGCCAAAACCTCCTTTCTCAAGAAGTGCGAAAAAGACGCCACGGCCAGCTGCCAGGCGGCTTCGAAAGAGAAGAACCTGCATGGCGCCGCCAAGAACAGCTTTGAGAAAAAGTGTGTGAAGGACGCCCTGGGCTGACGAAGGTCAGTGCGGGCCGAGGGGCTTGTGTGTAGTCTCGCTGCCAATGACGCAAGAGCTGGACAAACTGCGACGTTTGCTTGATGAGCAGTCGCACGCCCTGCAGGCAAGCCGTCAGCGCCTGCAGTCTGTCGAGGCCGAGAACCTGCGTTTGCAAACCATCCTGCGGCTGCAGGAGCAGCAGATCTTTGCGATCGACCAACACACCATTGCCTCCGCCAGCAACCGAGCCGGCGACATCGTCTACGCCAACGACCGCTTTGTGGACATCTGTGGCTATTCCCGCGAGGAATTGCTCGGCGCCAGCCACCGCATCGTCAATTCGGGTGTGCACCCACCCGAGCTGTTTCGTGACATGTGGCGCACCATCTCATCGGGGCAGGTGTGGAAGGGTGAGGTGTGCAACCGCCACAAGAATGGCAGCCTGTACTGGGTCAACGCCACCATCGTGCCGTTTCTCGACGAATCCGGCCGGCCCTACCAGTACGTTTCGGTTCGCACCGACATCACACCGCTGAAGCAGGCACAACGCTCGCTGCAACAAACGGTCGTGGATTTGGGTGAGCGGGTCAAGGAGTGGACCTGCCTCAACGCCGTGACCCAGGCCCTGCAGGACGACGCGCTGAGCGATGCACAGGCTTTGTCGGCGGTGGTGGGCCTGATTCCGCCCGGTTGGCTGGTGCCGGCGTCCACCTGTGCGCGGGTGCGCTGGGGCGATCTGGTGTGCACGTCGCTCCATTTTTTCGAGAGTCCATGGCGCCAGGTGGCGCAGCTGTCCAGTGCCCATCGGCAGGTCGAAGTCGAGGTGTTTCGTCAGCCCGTCGTGGGCGTGGACAAGCCTTTTCTGCCGGAGGAGCAGACCCTGCTGGAGAGCATTGCGATGCAGATTGGCCAGGCCATGGAACGGCGCGAGGCTCAGCGCGAATTGCGCATCGCCCGCGACTTAGCCGAAGCCGCCAGCCTGGCCAAAGGCGCCTTTCTGGCCAACATGAGCCACGAAATCCGCACGCCCATGAACGGCATCATTGGGATGAGCCAACTGGCGCTGGAGGCGCCCAGCGACAACGAGCGGCGCGAACACATGCTCATCGTCAAGCAGTCGGCCGAATCGCTGCTCGACATCATCAACGACATCCTCGACTTCTCGAAAATCGAAGCCGGCAAACTGGCGCTGGAACAGGTGCCGTTTGATTTGCGCGCCAGTGTTGAGTTGGGCTTGCATGCCCTGCGCATGCGGGCGCAGGAAAAAGGCTTGGTGCTGACCTGCCGCGTGGACCAGGCGCTGCCACGCCAGGTGGTGGGTGACCCGACCCGGCTGCGCCAGGTGCTGGTCAACCTGATCGGCAACGCGATCAAGTTCACCGCCCGTGGTGAGGTGGTGCTCGACATCGGTTGGGGGCCAGCGATGGCGACGGGCATCTTGCTCCGGTTCACCGTGCGCGACACGGGCATAGGCATCGCACCCGACAAGCTGGAGAGCATTTTTGATGCGTTTTCGCAGGCCGACACCTCCACCACCCGCCAATACGGTGGCACCGGGCTGGGCCTGACCATCACCCAGCGGCTGGTGACCCTGATGGGCGGCCAGTTGCGGGTGCAGAGCCAGACGGGGCAGGGCACGACCTTTGACGTGCTGTTGCCCATGGGCCTGAGCGATGCCGAGGCCACGGCGGCGCCGGTCAAAGGGCCGCAGGCGGTGGATGCGCCACACATCGCCGCCAGCCTGCGGGTCTTGCTGGTGGAAGACCACCCGGTCAATCAAAAGCTGGCCAAGCACTTGCTGCAACGCTGGGGGCATCAGGTGACGCTGGCCCACAACGGCCAGGAAGCGCTTGACGCCGTGGGTGCAGGCCAGCCCTTTGACCTGCTGCTGATGGACATGCAGATGCCTGTGATGGACGGCATCGAAGCCACCCGCCACATCCGCACACTCGAGGCGCTCAAGGGTTGGCCGGCCGTGCCCATCATTGCCATGACCGCCAACGCCATGCAAGGGGATCGCGACGATTGCCTGGCCGCTGGCATGAACGACTACCTCTCCAAACCCATGCGCCCGGATGAGCTGAGCGACAAGCTCGCGATTTGGGCGCCCACCAGGCCTTCGCCATGAGCCAAACCACCGTCTCCGTTTCGCTGACCCAACAACAGGACTACCGCTTTCTGATCGAGTTCGGCGCGCCTGTGCCCGCGTTGGTGGGCGACGAGCCGCCACCGCTGGGTGCCTCTGCCGGGCCATCGCCGGTGCAACTGCTGGCGGCCTCGGTGGGCAACTGCCTGTCCGACTCATTGCTGTTCGCGCTGCGCAAGTTCAAGCAGGCGCCTGAGCCCATACGCACCCAGGTGTTGGCCGAAGTCGGGCGCAACGCCGAAGGGCGGCTGCGTGTGCTGAGCATGGCGGCCGACATGCACCTGGGCGTGCCGGCCGCGCAGCTCGATCACCTGCAGCGCGTGTTGGACACGTTCGAGCAGTACTGCACCGTCACCCAAACCGTGGGTGCCGCCGTGCCCATCGCGCTGCGGGTGTTTGACAGCAACGGCCAGCCTCTCAAGTGAGGCCGGTGTGGGTCAGTGGCCTGCCGCGTTGTTGGCCTCAAGCGCCCGCCGTTTGGCGCGGGCACGCAGGTTCAACGCCTCCACGACCAGGGAAAAGGCCATGGCCGCGTAAATGTAGCCTTTGGGCACTTCCTGGTCGAAGGCCTCGGCGGTCAGCGCCATGCCCACCATCACCAGGAAGGCCAGCGCCAGCACCTTGACGGAAGGGTGGCTGTCGACAAATTCACCGATCGGTTTGGCGGCAAGCAGCATCACACCGACCGACACCACCACCGCCGCCACCATCACGGACAGGTTGTCCACCATGCCGACGGCTGTGATGACCGAGTCGAGTGAGAACACGATGTCGATGATGGCGATCTGACCGATGATGGCCCAGAACAACTTGGTGCCGGCGGCCTTCATCGCGGCCGGATCGGTTTGTGGCGGCACATCCTGTTCACGCGCCTCGACCTCGACAAAAATTTCGTGCGAGGCTTTGTAGAGCAGGAACAGGCCACCGAACAGCAACACCAGATCGCGCCCGCTGATGCCCATGCCCATGACCGAGAACAGATCGGCGGTCAGCCCCATGATCCAGCTGAGGGTGAACAGGAGCGCCAAGCGCGACAGCATGGCAAATCCCAGACCCAGGCGGCGGGCTTTGTCTCTGAGGTGGGGTGGCAAACGGCCCACCAGGATGGAGATGAAGATGATGTTGTCGATGCCCAGCACAATTTCAAGTGCGGTGAGCATGGCAAATGCAATCCAGATGTTGGGATCCAGCAGGAAGTCCATAGGTAAAGTGGCCCGAAAAAAACAAAGGTGATCGGCAGCGGAACGCCACCGGCATCGGCGCGGCCCTGAACGGGCTGGCCGTTGTCAAACGCGAGCGACGGCGGGCGGCGGGCGTTGTGGCCCCTCAAGCGCGGGCGGCTCGACGGGTGGGCGCAATGGGGCCGTGGGCGTGGCCAAGGCCGGCGAGGCTGGCAGGGTGGCATCGGCCACCACCAGCCACTCAGGCGATTCGGTCGGGGGATCACTCAGGCCCTGATCGGGCGTGTGGCCCTGGAGGTCGTCGCCCCTGGGTGGGCTCAACAACTCAGAGAGCTGCTGGGACGCCTGCTCCAACCCGGGACCTGGCAGGGTGCTGGCATGGGCGTTCACAAAAAAGCCCACACAAACGAAGAAGTGCAGGGCGATGAGCGCGGTCAGCCAGCGGCGCATGGTGACAAGATTGTAGGTTTGTGATGCGCCAGATGGGGTGATCTGGAGCGGTGATGGGAATCTAATGAATCGCTAAAGGCCGCATAAATACTAGGTTGTTTCAAGTTTCAATCGATGAGTACCGTCAAAAATACCGACAAAACGGATCGTGACCCCTTTGCAACGGTCTGCCGCAGGCCAGATCACCGCAGCAGCCGGCCGAAAGCCCCAAGCAGCCGCGCCATCCGCCCGAGGCCCTGACCGCTTGTCTCCATTGTGGTCCCTGCCCGCCGCCTCGGCGCGTGCAGGGTGGCAATGGCTCGCTGGTCGTTCACCTTGATGGTGGTTTTCATTGACTCAGGCAGCAGGCCCAGCGGCTCGCGGTCGAAATCGAAAAGCCGGTGCGGTTGATCGGTCTTCATGACATGGCCCGTCTGCCTTACTCGCGCGCCGCCTGAGTGTTTCGAGGCTGTGCCGATGGGCAGTTGCGCCAAGCCCCCGGCATGTTCATCAGCACTTCCTCGGGTGTCTCGGGCAGGTTGCGAATCTCTACTGACCCGGGCACCTTTTCCGGGGCGCGGTCGGGCCAGTACGTGGCGGCCATGACTTCGGTGTACTTTCCGCTCATGACATGTCGGCCAAGGCCATTCTCGCGTTTGAGGGACCAACTCCAAAATTCTGTCGGCTTCATCGGCATCTCCTTTGCCGGCAGTCTGAGGCCCGGCCGTATCAAAAGGTGATCCGCTGGCCAAAAGGGAAGTGGCGTCTACCGTTTCGACCTGACCGGCTGCCAATGTCCTGCAGCGGGACATTCTGGGCAACCTGAAACGGACCTGCAACGTCTCCGTAACGTTTCAGGTGACGCACCTGCAACGGCTGTTCAACGTCCGTTCAACGGGTGGTCAACGCCTGTTGAACCCTTGCGGTGCAAGACTTCACCGTGAGCGAGCGCGTGGAAATCGGCAAGGCGCTGGAGGGGGAGTTGCAGGGCCGCGTAGGCAGGCCCGGAAATGGTGGAAAAAATTCCACCATTACTGATGCCCTAAATGTGTTCTTTTGGACGGGTATCTCCGGTTGCAAGTGGAGGAAGAACTCAAGGCTGGCAAGACCCGCGACCTCGCCGCCAAAGCAGCCGGCTTCGGCAACGGCAAGACCTACGAGCAGGCCAAACCCCCGGTGCACACACAGTTTCCGACCCCCCTGCGGCACAATCCCGCCCAGCCAAGGAGGCCACGCGCATGACCGACCCCAAGCCCCGCACATCCCGTCAGATCGTTTTGCAGTCCATCCTGGACCTAGCGGAACACTCCCAGCCGGCCAGCCGCCAGCGGTTGCAGGAAATCACCGGCCTGTCGTCTGCCACTGTGGACGCCACACTCAGCAACCTGAGAACGGACGGCCTCATCCGTACCGTGGCGAACGGGTACTACGAGCCCATTGACCAGACGCTGGACCGCTCGGTGAGCACCACCAGCCTGCCGCATGGGCGGCTCAAGGTTGAAATCGGCGACGACGTGATTGCCGACCTGACGCCGCGCGAGGCCCTGGCCCTCGCCAAACAACTTGCCGGCCTGCTGTTCGCGTTTGGGGCTTTCTCGTGGGCGTTGATGCCACCAGCCCAGGGTGGCCGGCAGGGGTGACGGCGCCGGCTGGTTGCCAAAAGTTGCCACCAGGTAGCCAAGGTTTTCCGGTGGATTTCCAGCGAGGGCGCTGCGGATTTCCTGCGGAATGGCGGCGGATTTCCAGCGGAAAGAGAGCCAAGACCATCTGTAATCCGCTTACAGATGCGCCCGCTACCAGGGCGCCTATCTGGCGGTTTCCGCTAGATGCAGGCTATCTGTGTGAATCACACAGATACGCCCACCACCCGCACCGCAACGCGCAACGTTTTGACCCGGTGCCTCCAATAGGACATTCAGTGTCCGATTGGCATCTGCGACTGTTCGTGGCTGGTTCCCGTCAGACGGCTCGGCGCAAAAGGGGGGGATGCACTCAGTGCACCCCCCCCCAAATCAAACGCTGAACAGGCCGCCATCGTGGCATCGGCCCAGGACTGGGCTAAAGCCCAAGCGGCCGGCAGCAATCAGCACAAGGCAAAGTCCGAGAGTGGTCCGGCAAGATTGCCGGACCACCTTGCAACTGTCGCCCAGCGTGCGGCTGAATCTGGCGCACAATACGCACCGCTCCGGTATCGCTTTGGGCGTAGGACGGCACGATTCGGTTCTTGATCGTTTCAAAATCCGTCGTACCGGGGTGCTTTCTCATGCTGGTCATCGCCAGCGTCTTGCGCCAGCACCAGCGCAGACCATTCTGTCCACTTCGTGAAACCGCTAACCGTGCACCACGCGTGCCGACGCGTCACTGGCGCGTCACGTCGCGTCACGGTCCGTGCACGAAGCGTGACCCAGGAAGAAGAAACCCGGCGCGCGGCCGGGTGTGGTGGTGGTGACTTTCTGGCTGCAGTTCGCTATGGTCAGTGGCTGGCCGTGGACGAGACGCGTACCCAGGCGCCAGCCTTGTCCATGACTTCCACCACGCATGTCTCCACCTCAACAGGATCAAGAGTGCCCAACCAATGCGCCGGGTCCGCGCCCATCACAAAGGCAGAACGGCAAAGGGAGGCCCATTCGGTTCGCTTGATGCCTGCGCGCGTGCGCAACTGCTCTCCCATCAGCAGCCGGCGCGGACTCACTCCAAAGCGAACCAGACCACCGCCAAGTTCCATCATCTCGGCCATGGTCGCGCCGCGCTTGATGCCAGTAACAGGGTCAATTAGCCACTTGGCGGCCGTTGGTTCGAAACTCTGATTCAGCGAGAACCAGAGAACAGGGCGTTCATTTTCAGGGGCAGCAAAGGCCGTAGGGATCAGCTCGCCAGAGACAACGATGTACCTGAATTTTTCACCTGTGGTGTAGTGCCAAGCGAGTACAGCGGCTAGTTTCTTGGTCATGTGGTGGCCCAATATTTGGTGTTGCTCCGACAGCATTTTGCTCAGTGGCTGGCCGGCTGGTGCTCGGGTTTGGCTGCCTTGGCCTCTCTCGCTGCCTGCATGCGCACCACGAAAGCGGCCTTCTCCTTGGCCTTCTGTTCAATGGCGTAGGCGTGATATTTCTCCGAGTCTGCGACGCGTCGGCCCAAAAACTCGGAGTGGTTGCCGTGTTTCGCCATGAAGACAATTGATTCCTTGACGACTTCCATGAAAGCCACGGCAGCACCCCGTCGGCTGGGTCTGCCGAACGGCTCATTTTGGACCGCCGTCACCTCATCAAGAATGCCTCTGATGTCAATGTGCGGCCCGTAGCCACGCTGCAATGCCGACAGCAGCTCGCCGGCACAGCGGTAGCCGGTGATGCTTCCAGCGCCGTAGTCCTCGGCAGGAACATCGAAAAGCCGCGCACCATTCCACTTGCACTCTCTGTTGAGTTCCAGCGTGATGAAGGAAAGAGGGCCCTTCCGGTAGCGCGTGCCGTCGGGCCGACGAACAACAGGAGGGGCCACATGGGCGCACAGGCGATCGCGCTCAGCCTTGGTCAGATCGTCAAACATCGGGTGCCACGCATCGGCCTGTGTGGGCAGAGCTATGGTGCGCTGCCAGCCCTCGGGGAACTCCAGCAGGGCTGTCTTGCCTTGCGGGCCGTCATCTAGCGCCAGCAGACGCTCGGGCTTGATCTTGTTGATGCTGGCATGTTGGGATGGTGTGCATGGGACGAATGCTGGTGTCTCTGGTGCTTCGTCCGGTTGGTGGTTGGTCATGCACATCGCTCAACCCTCCAAGGTGTTCAGGCTCTCACACGCCCGGCGCAGTAGCGTGCCGGCTCGGGTGGCGCGTGCCGTGGCAAGGCGCAGGCTGTCGGCGGTGCCGTCCAGGCGGCGCAGCTCGTGCAGCGCGGTGGCCAAGGCGTTTTCGGCCATGCCGTGCAGGCCGATCAGCTCGGGGGTGGAAGGCAGGGGGGAAGCGGCGGCACTGCGGCCGGCCAGGGGGATGACGGATGTCATGGATCAAGGCTCCTGATTGAGATTGAAGCCCACACGACAACTGACTAGGCCATCGGGTGGGGAGGGGTGTAGTCACATGGAATCAGCCATGCCGCCTGCCTTACGGATGGGCGCTCCCCTCCCCAAAACCAAAAGTTCCAGGAATGGCAAAGCCCCGCTGACGTGGGGGCATGGACGCTGATTCAAGGTGTGACTAGCACCTATTTGCACTGTAGCACGGTGCCAGGTGAATGCAAGTTGGGCGTGGTTTTTCGGACTGATTTGGAAGACTTCAACCGCTACAACGTCCTGCACCGACGGCAAACACTACGACCGCCCGTTCTGATGTTGTCCACACCAGTGGCACGTTGATTCATAAGCAATTTTTCCCCGTATGTTGTTTTTCAGCGCTGCGCTGGCGTGCTTGTGAAAGGCGTTTGACCCCACCTAAATTCGTTGACTCCAATCCGGTCCGATAGCCTGCACAGGCGTTCGCAAATACCTGTTCGCAACCACAGCCGCAAGGACGCTTCGGCTGTGGGAGCACCTACCAGGAGTGCCCTGTGCCTACTGTCGCTGATACGAAAAAGACCTCTCCACAGCCGTCTGCACCTGACTGGTTTGCAGCCATGCCCGACGACGCGATCATCCGCATCGCCCGGCTGCTCATCACGGAAAAAAATCCGTCAGGACTGATCGATGCAAGCCCGTCGCACTGGTACAGCGGCGTTGCCAAAGGCGTTCACCCCAGCCCCATCCGCTTGTCTCAGAACGTGAGCGGCTGGCGGGCTGGTGACATCCGGGAATGGCTCGCCGCCCAAGTGGAAGTCTCCGATAGCCGAGCGCGATTTAAGGCGCCATCCCGCAAGGTGCTGGCCCGCCTTCAGGGAGCCGCTGCCGGCCAGGGCTACGCCTTGACCCAGGTGCGCAATATGGACACAGCCCAGGTTCTGCTGCTGCTGTCGAAGGGCGACGCCACCCGCATGTTCAACGCGCCGGCCGAGGTGGAGGCCTTCTTGGCCAAGCTGGAAGGCGGGGTGACGGCATGAACCTCAACCCCATCAACAAGCCACTGTCTGACGTGCAGGCCGCTGCGGCGCTCATGGGCGCCACGGTGGTGCCCATTGAAGGTGACACCGGCCGCCCTGAGTTCGTGTTCACCGATGGCCCGGTGACGCTGCGCACCGGCAACTTGGCGACGCTGCAGAAGGTTGTCACGGCGCTGCGCCAGCGCAAGGAGGTTGCTCATGTCACGACCTGACCGCCGCAAAAAGAAAGCCCCCGGGGGTGAGGCCGGGGGCGTTCAGGTGTCCAAGCCAAACTTCCCGGAGTGGTCAGACAAGCCTGACTCTACAAATCTCCACGCCGCCGCGCAATCTTTGGTGGGGGTCAGCCGGTCCACATCAGCAGAAGCCCAGCGGGACCGGATCATCCGGGCGTTGCGCATCGGCCCACAGACCAGCTATGACTTGCGCCGGCTCAGGTGTTATCAGGCGCCCGCACGCATCAAGGAGCTGCGTGACCGCTTCGGGTACAGCAGTCTGACCAAGCGTGTGACGCTGTGGGACCGTGACGGGTGGCCACATCGCGGGGCTGCCTTGTACGTCCTGGAGTCGGAACCTGCCGTGATCGGGGGTGCCAAATGACCGCCGCCATAACCATAATCACCGCCCGCGAGGAACCCCGCGTCGATACCCGCGACCTTGCCCACCACCTCGGCATTCAGCACCGCAGCGCCTTTAAGTTGGTGGAGGCCTACCCGGAAGACTTCAAGGCGCTTGGGGTTGTGCGATTTGAAATCGCAAAACCTCCGAAGGGCGCGAAGGGTGGGCGCCCTGAACGTTCTGCGCTGTTGACCGAGGACCAGGCTTATCTGCTGCTGGCCTACAGCCGCAACACCGCCAATGTCCGCGCGCTCAAGGTCGAGCTGGTGAAGGCCTTCCGCGATGCCCGCGCCGCTGCCGAAACCCGCCAGCGTGACTACCTCCCGGGCTATCACGAGCTGCATGACCGGGTGCACCAGTTGGCTGCTGAATCGGAGAACCGCCACTGGGTACACGCCAACTTCGACAAGTTGGTGAACCGCACCGTGGGCCTGTCGGCTGGCCAGCGCCAGGGCTTGCCGGCCCCGGTGTTGTCGTTGACGGCGGTGGTCCAGACGGTTGCCACGCGCGCCACTGTCGGCGCCGCAGACCACAAGGAGGCGTATCAGCGTGCCAAGGCCGCACTGGGCCGCCTGCAGGACGCGCTGGCGGTGCTGGACGGGCCCGATGTGGCTGTGCTGGAGGGAGGCCGCCATGGCGAACGGGCGTAACAAGTCCCGTAAAGGCAGCTCAGGCCGCGATGAGGGCGGGTTCATCGCGCTGCCGTGGGCGGTGGTGGACAGCCCGGCTTATCAGCGTCTGAGCGTGCACGCGCGTGCGCTGCTGCTGGAGGTGGCGCGCCAGTACGTCAGGGACAACAACGGCCGCTTGCTGTTGTCTCGCGCGTACATGGCAACACGCGGGTGGAAGTCGGCAGACATGCTGACCAAGGCCAAGGCGGAGTTGCTGGCGGGGGGCTTCATTCACCAGACCGTGCTGGGCTGCCGTCCGAACAAAGCCAGTTGGTACGCCGTGACCTGGCAGACCCTGGATCGCTTGCCGGGCTATGACGTGGGTGCCGTCGAGACGTTCGTGCGCAGTGCCTACCGCAAAACCCAGCCGCTGAAAAACGCGGGGCTTGTACCGCCCCACGGTACAGAGCGTGCCCGCATAGGACCGCCCCACGGTACAGAGAGTGCGCCCCCTGTACCGCCCCACGGTCCTATGGAGGCCACTTTTGCCCCTTCCTCTGTACCGCCACACGGACACCATCTAGAGAAGCCATCTGCTGCAGTTTCGGAACCGGACCCCGCCACCACCACCGCCGAACTGTTCGCCCGACTGCAGGCAGCGGGTGGCTGGCTGTGGATGACCCGCCATCCCAAAGCTGCCCAGCCTGTGGAGGCAATCGGGTGACCGTCGTGCACATCCCGGCCTTGAAGGTCGAACAGCAGGACGGGCTGGTGCTGGTCAGCCAGCGCCGGGAAGGGCAGACCGCCACGGTGGCGCTGCACCCAGCCCACATCCGCCACCTGGCCGAGGTGGTTGGCCTGGCCCCCACCGGCGACCCGGCCGCCGCAAAGCAGATCGCCATGCTGTCCCGCCGTCTGCGGGTGCTGCGCGAGCGCATCGACATGTTGGGCGCCGACCTGACCCATGCGCCCGACCTCACGGGCGAGGTACAAGAGAGCTTCACCATGCTGACGGTGAACGCCGACGATCACCCCATCATGAGCCGCATGCACAAGCCCGACCCGAAGCTAACAGCGGATCAGCAGGACAAGCGCAGCGTGGTGCCCATCGAGGCGGTGGATGTGGACCAGTGGCTGGCTGGCACAGTTGAGCAGGCGCGCGAGCTGCTTCACCCGCCGCTCGCGGAATTGTTGGTCGCCTCGGGAACAGGTACAGCTCGCACATCCGCAACCACTTCGTGGCGTGGCCCTCGCTCCAGCCCTCGGCCTTCACGGCATGGAACTCGCGGGCGACCAGCTCGAATGTGTTGGTGGCCGCCTGCTTTTCGGCCTGTTTGGCCTCCTGCTTGGCGTTGCTGGGGTCGATGCCCGCTGCCAGCAGTTCCCTGGCTTCTGCACGGCGCTCCCTGGCCTTGACTATCGGAACCTCGGGGTAGGTCCCGATGGATAGGGTCTTGCGCTTGCCCAGGTGGCGGTAGTCCATGCGCCAGTATTTCCCGGATGGCTTCACCAGCAAGTACATGCCGTCACCGTCTGCGTACTTGTCCCCGGTGGGTTTGCCGGTTGACTTGACCTGTCGAACAAAAGTGTCTTTGAGTGGCATGGAGGGACTCCTGACGGTACTTTTGACGGTATTTTGAGGTGGTGGGGTGTCGGTACCGTCTGACATACCGTCGGAGATACCGTCAACGTGACGGTATGCCATGCTACGTGCTTGGACCGGGCTGGACAACAAAAAACCCGCAATGCCAGGAGACATGCGGGTTTTGAGGGATTTTTGGACCGTATCGGTCAGCTATCTGGAGCGGGTGATGGGAATCGAACCCACGTTATTTGCTTGGGAAGCAAGAGTCCTACCATTGAACGACACCCGCGAAGGCGCGTAGTTTACTTGATGAATTCCCTGGGCCAGATGCACCCCGAAACAGCTGGCCGCCACGCCGCCGTGCCACTGCTGCAGCTTGACATGGTTTGACAAATTGATAACAGTGCACATCAAGGGGTGCCAGCCCGGCACTTCAAACCACGCACCGTGGCGAGCTGGTTGGCGCGTCATGCAAATGTGATGTCAATGCCCGAGTCTGTGGATCTCAACCACATCCTGTTTCAGGAAAACCCCGACGCGGCTTGTGTGCTGTCGATGGACGGCTTGGTGCTCGCATGGAGCCCTGCGGGCGAGCGCATCTTCGGCTACCCGGCCAGCCAGATACTGGGACAGCGGTATGCCGAGCATCTGGTGCCGCCCGATCAGGTGGACGAGTTTGAGCACCGCTGGCGCCAGCTGGTTGGTTCCGAGCACGTCGAGTTTGAGGCGGTGCGGCGGCGTGCCGACGGCTCGTTGTTGTTCGTGGATGTGTCATGCCGGTGTGTGCGGCCTGGGGCTGATCGGTTGCCGGTGCTGGTGATGGCCGAGAAGGATGTGACGGCGATCAAGGTCCAGCGTGACGCCAAGCTCATGGAAGCTCGGTTCCGCGATCTGTTGGAGTCCACGCCCGACGGCATCGTGATGGCCAACGCCACCGGCCACATCGTGATTGCGAACAGCCAGGCTGAAAACTTGTTTGGCTATGGCCCTGGGCAGCTGCGGGGTGTGGTGGTCGATCAGCTCCTGCCCGAGCGTTTTCGCAAAGCCCACGTGGGGCACCGCTCGCGCTACTTTCTGCAGCCGCGCAAACGGGCCATGGGTTCGGGGCTGGACCTCTGGGGTCGTCGCCGCGACGGCAGCGAGTTCCCGATCGAGATCAGCCTGAGCCCGCTGCGCACCGACGACGGCAGTTTTGTCATGAGCGCGGTCCGCGATGTCAGCGAACGCAAGCACATCGAGCGCATCTTGCAGGAAAAGAACCTGGAGTTGGCCCGTGCCAACGAGGCCAAGGACCGCTTTCTGGCCAGCATGAGCCACGAGTTGCGCACCCCGCTGAACGCCATCATCGGTTTCACTGGCACCTTGCTGATCCGACTGCCCGGCCCGCTCAACGACGAACAGGCCAAGCAGTTGGGCACGGTAAAAAGCAGCGCCAAACACCTGCTCGCGCTGATCAACGACCTGCTGGATGTGGCCAAGGTCGAAGCCGGCCAGCATGTGCCGGCCATCGAGACGGTGGACCTGCGTGAACTGGTGGAGGGCGTGCTGTCGACCTTGTCGTCGCAGGCGCAGGCCAAAGGCCTGGACTTGTGCTTCGAGGCAGCGCCTGGCCCCGTGGTGTTGCCGACCGACCGCCGACTGGTCACACAGATCGTCATCAATCTGGTGGCCAACGGCATCAAGTTCACCGACCGGGGTGGGGTGTTGGTGGCGCTGAGTGCGCAGCCCGGACCTGGCGCGTTGCCGGTGGTGGAGATCAAGATCACGGACACGGGCATCGGCATCCCGCCCGAGGCGCTGGACAGACTGTTCGATGCTTTCAACCGGGGCAAAACGGCGGCCATTGCGGGCATCGAAGGCACAGGCCTGGGCTTGCACCTGAGCCAGCGGCTGGCCCATGCCCTGGGGGGCACCATCACGGTGGACAGTGTGCTGGGGCAGGGCAGCTGTTTCACGTTGCGCCTGGGGGGTTGACATGGCGTGCCGCGTCCTGCTTGTTGAAGACAACCCCGCCAGCCTGGAGCTGATGCGTTATCTGCTGCACAGCGGCGGCTACCAGACGTTGTTGGCCACCAACGGTCAGGAGGCGCTAGAGCACCTCTCCAGCGCCTTGCCGGATCTGGTGCTGACCGACATCCAGATGCCGGTGCTGGACGGCTACGAACTGCTCTCGCACATCCGCAGCAACCCACGCACCCGTGGTTTGCTGGTGGTCGCGCTGACCGCCTACTCGATGCCAGGCGATCACGAGCGGGTCATCGGGGCGGGTTTTGATGGCTACATGTCCAAGCCCATCGATCCCGAAACCATTTTGGATGAACTCCGGCATTTTCTGGGTCGGGGCGCGGCAGGTGGCACCTGCGGCGATCTGGACTGAAAGCGGCTCATGGCCCGCGTCCTTGTCATCGACGATGTGGCGACCAACCGGGACGTGCTGATTCCCCTGCTGCATTACCTGGAGCATGAAACGGCAGAAGCGGCCGATGGCGCACAAGGGCTGGCGCTGGTCCACAGCTTCCAGCCCAACCTGATCATCTGCGACATCCTCATGCCCACCATGGATGGTTTTGAGTTCGTCAAACGCCTGAGGCAGGACCCCCAGGCCCGGTCCACGCCGGTGCTGTTCTATTCGGCCACCTTTTTGGAAGACGAGGCATGGGTGTTGGCGCGCAGTTGTGGTGTGGTCAACGTCATCACCAAACCTTGCGACCCCGAAATCGTGCTCGACATCGTCACGGCGGCCCTCACAAGTCCAGGCACCGCGGTGGATCAGCCCAGCTCAGACGTGTTGTCCTCCACCGAGTTCGATGCGGAACACCTGCGCCTGCTGTCCAGCAAACTGATTGAAAGCACCCAGCAGTTGCATGGCGCGAACCGGCGCCTCGCGGCGCTCACCGATCTGTGCGCAGAAATGGCCGGCGAGCGCGACCCCGTCGCACTGTTGCAGCGCTTGTGCCATGGGGTGCGAAGCTTGTTCGGTGCCCGTGTGGCGGTGTTGTTTCTGCGGCAGGGTGAGCTGCAGGAGGCGCCCACCTGCTACACCTCTGGCGTGCCCGATGCCGACAACGCGCGCTGGTTGGCATGGGCACGGGCGCAGACGTGGGGGAAGGGGGCGCCACTGGTGGCCAACGTGGTGCGCTGGTCGTCTCTGAGCGCCGCCACCGAACTGGCGCTGGTGCCATGGGGCCACCACGAAGCGCCCCGCCACGCGCTGGCGGCACCGCTCACCACACCGGACCACAATCTGGGCTGGCTGATGTTGATCGACAGCGTGGGCGACCACGCGTTCAGCAGCGAGGACGAAACCACGCTGACCGTGCATTTGCGGCAGGCCTGCCGCATCTACGAAAACAGCTACCTGCATCAGCGCCTGCGGCAACAGCTGACGCGGTTGCAGAAGGAGGTGGCCGTGCGCCAGCAGGCCGAGCACTTGCTCAACCTGTCAGAGCGATTCAACCGCTCCACCCTCAACGCGCTGGCGGAGCAAATCTGTGTGTTGGACGCGGGTGGTCAGGTGCTGGCGGTCAATCAGGCCTGGAAAGTGTTCCGCGACACCTTGCCCGATCCGACCTGGCGGCCCGCAGAGGGTGTGGACTTTTTTGCCAACGGCCGCCGCCAACCGACCGCTGCGGTTGACAGTGTGGCGGCCTTGCGCAGCGGTGTGCGTGAGGTGTTGTCGGGGCGCCAGGCGGTGTTTTCGCTGGAGTACCAGATCACGGACCGCACCCAGGAGCGCCACTGGTTTGTGGCCAGGGTGACGCGTTTCGAGCTGGACCAGGCGGTGCGCGTGGTCATCGCCCACGAGGACATCAGCGAGCGCAAGGAAGCGGAGTTGCGTGCGCAACGCTTGCACCGCGTGACCTCGGTGCTCAGCGCCATCAACGGCCTGATCGTGCGCGCGACCGACACCAACGAGCTCTACCAGGAGGCGTGCCGCATCGCCGTCGAGACCGGGCGGTTCCTGCGCGTGTGGGTGGGCCTCATGGACCCGGTGACACAACTGCCGGTCATGGTCGCCTGGTGTGAAGGCGAACGCAGCCAGGGCTACTTTGCGCATTTCGCGCCGCGTCTGAGCACCTACCTGCAGCGGGACGACGCGCGTTTTCTCGAGCTGATGCAACACCAACGGCCGGTGGTGATCAACAACCTCCAGAACGACAACTGGATGGGCCTTGCGCCACGCAGTCAATACTGGCACCTGCGTGCCATGGCTGTGTTTCCGCTCACAGACCAGCACACCACGGTGGGCTGGCTGGCGTTGCACGCCGAAGAAGTCAACGTTTTCGATGCCGAGGAGTGCCGCTTGTTGTCCGAGCTTGCGGGCGACATCTCATTTGCCATGGCGCATATCCGGCAATCCGAGAACATGCAGCGCCTGGCCTACTACGACCAGCTCACAGGCTGCGCCAATGCCAGCCTGTTCGGCGAACGCCTGAGCCAATCCATCGCCATGGCCGCCACGGTGGGCCAGTCGCTGGTGCTGGCCATTCTGGACATCGACGGTTTCAAGTCCATCAACGACAACCTCGGCCGCCACGTGGGCGACAAGCTGCTGGAGCAGGTGGCCCGCCGTGTGCTGGAGGTGACGGGCGATGCCTCACGCGTGGCCCGCGTGGGCGCTGACCAGTTTGCGCTCATGCTGCCTGGCGCCCCTGGCGACTTTGAGTTGCTGCGGCTGTCGCAAATGTTGTACGAGCGGGCCTTTGCCCGTGAGTTCGCCGTGGGCGCCGACACCTTGCAGGTGGGCGCGCGCGTGGGGTTGGCCATTTATCCACGGGACGGCGAAACCGCTGACGAGCTGTTTGGTCACGCAGAAGCGGCGCTCAAACGCGCCAAGGGCATTGCCGAGCGGGTGGTTTTTTACGACGCCAGGATGTCGGCCGTGGTGGCCGAGAAGTTCGACACCGAGCGCAGGTTGCGCCAGGCCTTGCAAAAGGGTGAGTTCGAGTTGCACTACCAGCCCAAGTACGTATTGCGTACCGGTCACATGGGCAGTGTCGAGGCGCTGATCCGCTGGCGCAGCGCCACCGGCCTGATCTCACCCGCCACGTTCATTCCGCTGATGGAGGAGTCGGGCCTGATCGTGGAGGCCGGCAAGTGGATACTGAAACAGGCGGTCGCTGATCGCCAAACCTGGCTGTCCGCGCTGGGCGAGGCGCCACGGGTGTCGGTGAACGTGGCCGTGCAACAACTGCAGGACAAAGGTTTTCTGGATGCGGTGCAAGAGGCGCTGGCCGTTGGCGGTGCCGATCCTGGCTTGGACATCGAGATCACCGAAAGCGGTTTTGTCGATGACGTCGAGCGCACCATCGCCACGCTGCGCCGCGTGCGCGACATGGGTGTGGGGCTGGCCGTGGACGACTTCGGCACGGGTTACTCGTCTCTGGGCTATCTGGCCCGCCTGCCGCTGACCGAACTGAAGATCGACCAGGGTTTTGTGCGCGCCATGTTGACAGACCCGGCGTCCTACACCCTGGTCAGCTCCATGGTGTCGCTCGCCAAGGCCCTGAAGATGTCGTGTGTGGCCGAAGGGGTCGAGACCCCTGCCCAGGCCCAACGCTTGTTTGAGCTGGACTGCGATCAGGTGCAGGGCTACCTCACCAGCCGCCCGGTGCCAGCGGGCGACGTGCCGGTGCTGTTCCGGCGCAGCGCCGATGAGGTGCTGCGCCTGCTGCGGGGCCAGGCATAAGGCCGGGTGGCGGGCTCAGCGGCCGGATGGCCTTATTTGAGGATGTCGCCCACACAGAGGTACTTGATCTCGACGTAGTCGTCCATGCCGTGGTGCGAGCCCTCACGGCCCAGGCCGGACTGTTTGACACCACCAAAGGGCACGTGTTCGGTGGCGAGGATGCCCACGTTGATGCCCACCATGCCGTACTCCAGCGCCTCGGCCACGCGGTAGATGCGGCCGATGTCACGGCTGTAGAAGTAACTCGCCAGCCCGAACTCGGTGTTGTTGGCCGCGTCAATCGCCTCCTGCTCGGTGGTGAACTTGAAGATGGGCGCAAAGGGGCCGAAGGTCTCCTCGCGGGCGCACAACATGTCCGCCGTCGCATCGGCCACCACCGTGGGCTCGAAGAACTGGCCTTCCAAGCGTTTGCCCCCGGCCACCACCCGCGCACCCTTGGCCACGGCATCGTCCACATGGCGTTGCACCTTCACGAGTGCGGCTTCCTCGATCAACGGGCCCTGGTTCACCCCGTCCTCAAACCCGTTGCCCACCTTGGCGGTCTTCACCTTGGCCGCGAACTTCTCCACGAACTGGTCGTACACCCCTTCCTGCACATAGAGGCGGTTGGAGCACACGCAGGTCTGGCCGGCGTTGCGGTACTTGCTGGCAAAAGCACCTTCCACCGCGCTGTCGATGTCGGCGTCGTCGAACACGATGAAGGGCGCGTTGCCCCCCAGTTCGAGCGACATCTTCTTGACCGTGGGCGCGCACTGCGCCATCAGGATGCGCCCGACCTCGGTGGAGCCGGTGAATGAGAGGTGGCGCACCACGTCGCTGGCGCAGATCACCTTGCCCACGGCGATGCTGTTGTCGCTGTCGGCCGTGACGATGTTGAGCACCCCGGCGGGGATGCCCGCGCGCAGGGCCAACTCACCGGCGGCCAGTGCGGTCAGCGGTGTCAGCTCGGCCGGCTTGATGACCACCGGGCAGCCCGCTGCCAGGGCCGGTGCCACCTTGCGGGTGATCATGGCCAGCGGGAAGTTCCAGGGCGTGATGGCGGCACACACGCCGATGGGCTGCTTGAGTACCATCAGGCGGCGGTTGTTGTCGAACTGGGGCAGGGTTTCGCCGTTGACACGTTTGGCTTCTTCGGCAAACCACTCCACAA
>NZ_JBHTBZ010000089.1:0-147152 GCF_042665235.1 Hydrogenophaga defluvii
TCAACGGTCTACCCAGACCACCCCCGCGCCAGTGCTAGCTTTGCGTACCGTCACTTATTGCACTGAAAACGAGGAGACCCCGAGAGGTACGCATGTCAGAGGTACGCACATCGGTACGCACATGGACGCCAGAGCGACGGCAGCGACAGCGCGAGGCAATCCAGCGGTGGAAGCCCTGGCAGCAAGCCACCGGCCCAAGAAGCGCGGCAGGTAAGGCGGCATCGGCGCGCAATGCCTACAAAGGCGGGCATACCGTCAAGCTGCGGCGGCTGATCGTGGAGTTGAACGGGCTACTTCGGGAGCAACGCGACCACCTGCCCTGTGGCGATTGCTGACCCAGGTGTGTGAAAGGTACTCCCTGGCACTTTGCCTGACGGGTAGTTCGCGCCCCGAGCTTTGACAGTTTTTCGGGGGCACAGGGATTGTTGTTTCTTACCCCTGGCCGTGGCGCGCTGTGGGGGTGCTGCAACAGGTCGGGGGAAATTTCAAAGCCCCCAGGCTGTGCCCCGGTGGCAACGGCAAAACCGGGGTATCAAGGCCGTCACCGGGGAACAAATCGGGGAACAAATGACATTGTCAGTTTCAAATGTTCAACAAAATCAAATGGTTGGGTGATTCTTTGGAATCCCGCCACGCATTCGAAAAGCCTGAGGTTTCACGACCTCAGGCTTTTTTTTCGCCTGCGCCTGCGCTTGGGCTGTCGGTTGAGCCACATCAAATCAGCGTGTCACAGCGATTTCTACAATGATCTGTGCGTTTGACGATCCACCGGCGATCTCGCTCTCGATTTCCCGTTCAGGTTTCCGTGCCTGCGTGGCTGTTGCTGGCTGGCACTGTGGCATCTCAAACACCGCTTGAACCGCAAGACGCTGCCCACAAAGGCGCGAGGAAGTTGCCATGTCCCCTCCGCACGCCCCTTTGGCTGAGCCAGCAGCGACAGCACCCTGTTGGCATGCACTGGCCGCCGACGTCACGTTGCAGTCCTTGGGCAGCAACGCACATGTGGGCTTGCGGGCCGACGAGGCAAAAACCCGCCTGGCGCAACATGGTCCCAACCAGTTGGCTGTGGCCCACCGTCGCCCGGCGTGGCGCCGTTTTCTGTTGCAGTTCCACAACCCGCTGATTTATGTGTTGATCGCAGCGGGCTTGGCGACGTTGGCGCTCCGGGACTATGTGGACAGCGGTGTGATTTTTGGTGTGGTGCTGATCAACGCTTTGATTGGACACATCCAAGAGGGCAAGGCCGAGCGCGCGCTGGATGCCGTGCGGGGCTTGCTGGCGTCCCGCGCCAACGTGCTGCGGGGTGGCGAACGGCACCAGATCGATGCCGCCGGGCTGGTGCCGGGCGACGTGGTCTGGCTGGAGTCGGGCGACAAGGTGCCGGCCGATGTGCGGCTGTTGCGCACCAAGAACCTGCGGTTGGTGGAAGCGGCACTCACCGGCGAATCGGCGCCGGTAGAAAAGACCGTGGTGCCGGTGCCTGCCGACGCCGCCATGGGCGACCGGCTGTGCATGGCGTACTCGGGCACGCTGGTGGCGTTTGGGCAGGGCCAGGGTGTGGTGGTGGCCACGGGCGCCCAAACCGAGATCGGTCGCATCGGCAGCCTGGTGGGTGAGATGCACACGCTGGCCACGCCACTCACGCGCCGACTCGACCAGTTTGCGCGTCAGATCACCGCTGTCATTCTGGGTGTTGGCGCACTCACCTTGTTGTACGGTCACTGGGTCGCGCAGATGCCGATGATGGAGGTGTTTCTGGCGGTGGTGGGCTTGGCCGTTGCCGCCATCCCAGAGGGTTTGCCGGCGGTCGTCACCATTGTTCTGGCCATCGGTACGCGGGTGCTGGCGCGCAACAAAGCCATCGTGCGGCGCCTGCCGGCGGTGGAAACGCTCGGCTCGGTCACGGTGATCTGTTCCGACAAAACAGGCACCCTGACCCGCAACGAAATGACCGCCGTGCGCGTGCTGCTGCCAGGCGCCGAACTGGCGGTGACGGGCACCGGCTACGCGCCGGAGGGCGGCTTTTTGCACCACGGGCGGTCGCTGGACCCAGGCGACAACCCGGTGCTGATGGACCTGGCCCGTGTGGCGCTGTTGTGCAACGACGCGCGTTTGCACACCGGCCCAGAAGCCACCTGGCAACTGGTGGGTGACCCGACCGAGGGCGCCCTGCTGACGCTGGCGCTCAAAGCGGGGTTGAACCTGTCCGAAGTGCTGGCCCAATGCCCGCGTCTGGACGCGATACCGTTCGAGTCTGAGCGGCAGTACATGGCCACGCTGCACCACGACCACGAAGGCCACCACCTGGTGCTGCTCAAGGGCGCACCAGAGCGTGTGCTGGCGCTGTGTGCCACCCAGGCCGGTGGCCAGCCACTGGACCTGGCGCACTGGCACGCTGCCTTGGCACGCGCGGCCGGCGTGGGCGAACGTGTGCTGGCGCTGGCCCAGTCCCGCTGGGATGTCTCCCGGCACGAAATCGATGTGCAGGACATGCGGGGTGGCTTCGAGTTGCTCGGTTTGGTCGGCATCATCGATCCGCCGCGCGACGAGGCGATTGCTGCGGTGGCCGATTGCCAGCGCGCTGGCATACGGGTGAAGATGATCACCGGCGACCATGCGGTCACGGCCGCAGCCATCGGTCGGCAACTGGGGTTGGCGGCCGATACGGCGCTCACGGGCGATGTGATCGAAAGCCTGGACGACCAGCAACTGAAAACCCGCGCACTGGACACCGACGTGTTTGCCCGCGCCAGCCCGGAGCACAAGTTGCGCTTGATCGCGGCGCTGCAGTCGCAAGGGCATTTGGTGGCCATGACGGGGGATGGCGTCAACGATGCGCCCGCGCTCAAGGCGGCTGACATCGGCGTGGCCATGGGCGGCAAGGGCACAGATGCCGCGCGCGAGGCGTCGGACCTGGTGCTGACCGACGACAACTTCGCCACCATAGCCCGCGCGGTGCGCGAAGGGCGGGTGGTGTTCGACAACATCAAAAAGTCCTTGATGTTCATGCTGCCCACCAACGGTGGCGAGGCCGGCGTGATTTTGCTGGCCATTTTTGCCGGCCTGCCCCTGCCGGTGACGGCGGCGCAAATCTTGTGGGTCAACACCGTGACCTCGGTGACATTGGCACTTGCGTTGGCCTTCGAGGCGCCAGAGCGCGGGGTGATGGACCACGCGCCCCGGCCGGTGGACGAGCCCATCGTCACTGGCGCGCTGGCGCGCCGCATCCTGTTTGTGATGCTGCTCATGGTGGCGGCCACCTTTGTTGTTTTCAACTGGGAGCTGGCGCGTGGCAGCAGCCTGGAGACTGCGCGCACCGCCGCCGTCAACATGATCGTGGTGAGCGAAATGTTCTATCTGTTCAACGTGCGCCGTTTCACCGACCACGCGTTCCGGCTGGAGACCCTCACCGGCAACCGCATGGCCGTGCTGGTGTTGGCCATCCTCATCGTGCTGCAACTGCTGTTCACCTACGCACCCACCTTGCAGTTGCTGTTCCGCAGTGTGGCGCTGGACGCCGCTTCGTGGGGCCTGATCCTGCTGCTGGGGGTGGCACTGTTCTGCGCTGTGGAGCTGGAAAAAGCCTGGCTGCGTCGCGCGGGTGCGTTCCGGATGTGAGCCTGCGTCAGCGTGCTGGGTCGGCCTTGAGCCAGGCCAGCACACCCAACGCGCTCAGGCCCAGCGCGGTGGACACCCACATGGCATCTGTGCCCCAGCGCGCCACACAGGCGCCAAACAGCAGCGGTGCCAGCGCCTGTGCCAGCCGCGATGGCGCCATGATCCAGCCTTGGCGCTGACCGTAGCCTTGTGGCCCGAACAGGGCCAGCGGCAACGTGCCCTTGGCGATGGTGAGGATGCCATTGCCCACGCCGTGCAACACAACCAACGCCGGGCTGGCCACCGGCCCCAGCGCCAGCCAGGAGGCGGCACCCAGCGGGTGTGCGAGTGCGGCCACGCGTGCCGACCAGACGGGATGGAAGCGCTGCATCAAGCCGTATTCGGCCAGGCGGCCAGCCACCTGTGCCGGCCCCACCAGCGCGGCAGTGGCCACCGCCGCCGACAGGCTGGCGCCGTGCGCCATGAGCAATTGCGGCAAATGGGCTGCCATGGCCGTGCTGATGAACCAGGTGGCGGCAAACACGTAGGCCAGTGCCCATGCCACGCGGCGCGGCGGCTGGGTGGGCGCAGACGCGCTGGCCGCTTGCACAGCCGCCGACTGCATTTGTCGCTGAGGTTCGGCGGCGCGTGCCTGCGGCAGGCTGGCATTGAGTGGCAGGCCGAGCACCAGGTGCAGCACGGCCCAGGTGGCACAGGCTTCGCGCCAGCCCCAGGTGTGGGCCAGCCAGGCCGTGAGCGGCCAGCCCACGGTGCTGGCAAAACCCGCCAGCAGGGTGATGCCGGTGATGGCCGAACGGGCGTGTCCGCCCTGAATGCGCACCAGGGCGGCAAACGCCGCGTCATACAAACCACAACCCATGGCCACGCCAAGAACCAGCCAGCCCACCCACAACACCGCTGGTGTGGGCGCGAGCGCCAAGGTCAGCAGACCGGTGGCGAACAGCAGGCTGACCAGACTGAGCACACGGCGGCCACCGTGGTGGTCGATCGCGCGGCCGCTGAACGGCCCGAGCAGCGCCGACACGCCCAGCGCCAGGCTGAAACCCAGCCACACCTCCGTGGCGGCCATGCCCAGTTCGGCGGCCATGGCACCGGCCAGCATGGCCGGCAGGTAGTAGGACGAGGCCCAGGCCAGCGTCTGGGCGCTGCCCAGGCGAAGCACCAGCGAGGTGGTGTTCAGGTCCGCACCCAGCCCGATTCGACGTAGGCGTTGGCGGTCTCCAGCGCCAGCGCCGCCACACGCGCCACGGTGGTGTCGAGTTCGGTGCTGCCCAGGCCGGTGGCGGCCAGCTTCTCGATCTGTGCGGCCAACGCCCCCAGTTGCTCAGCGCCCATGCTGATGCTGCTGCCCTTGAGGCTGTGGGCGGTGCGCCGCAGTGCCACCCAATCGCCCGCGCTCAGCAGCGCCACCAGGTGGGCGCTTTGTTCGGGCAAACCGTCAACGTACAGCTTCACGATGCCGTCGAGTTCGTCACCCAGCGCTTCGCGCAGTTCGTTCAGGGTGGCGTGGTCGATGAGCTGCATAGGGCGCTGTGCCAGGTCAGGCAATGTCGAGGGTGTGAAAACCGAAGTGTCCGCTTCGGCGGTCGGCAAAATAGCACAGCAGTGTTTCTCTGACCGTGCGGAAGGCGATGTCGTCCCAGGGGATCTGATCTTCGGTGAACAGGCGGGCCTCCTGGGTTTCGTGCCCGGGGTCAAATTGGTCGCTCAGCAGCCGTGCGCGGTAGTACATGTGCACCTGGCCCACCCGCGCCACGTTGAGTAGCGTGTACAGCGGGCCCATTTCGATTTGGGCGCCAGCTTCCTCGTCGGTCTCTCGCGCCGCGCCTTCGGCGGTGGTCTCGCCCAGTTCCATGAAGCCGGCGGGCAAGGTCCATTTGCCTAGGCGGGGTTCGATGTTGCGTTTGCACAGCAACACCCGCTCGCCGGTCTCGCCCCACACGGGCACCGTGCCCACCACATTGAGCGGGTTCTCGTAGTGGATGGTGTGGCAGGCGGGGCAGACGGCGCGCACGCGCGTGTCACCATCATCGGGCACCCGGTGTTGCACCTGGGTGCCGCACACACGGCAGTGGTTGACGGGGAAACGCGGCAGCATGCGACGAGTGTAGCGTCGCCGCAGGTCCCTCAAGCCTTGGCGGGTCTGGTCGCCTTGGTGTGTTTGTCGATCAGGCTGCGTGCGGTGTCGAGCAGCTTGCGGCCGTCGAAGCCGCGCTTGTTCATGTCGTCCACCCACTCCACCTCCACCTGGCGGGCCTTGCGGCGGAACTCCTGCGCATCGGCCTGGGGAATGGTGTAGATCGTGTTGCCACGGTCGGCAGCGGCCTTGCGGCCCGGCACGTCACCCGCCTGCTGCACCTGGCCCAGGTAGGCCGAGGTGGCCATGCCCGAGTTGGCGTCGATGATTTTCTTCAGGTCGGGCGCCAGCGATGCGTACTTGGCCTTGTTCATGCCCATCACGAAGGTGGTGGTGTACAGCGCGCCGCCGGCAGGGTCGAACTCGCTGTGGAACTTGGTCAGCTCGTGCACCTTGACGGCGGGCACCACTTCCCAGGGAATGGCGCAGCCGTCGATCACACCCTTGGACAGCGCGTCCGGAATCTGCGGCAGTGGCATGCCCACCGGCGTGGCGCCCAGGTAGCCCAGCATCTTGGTGATCTGGCGGGTGGGGCCGCGCAGCTTCATGCCGCGCAGGTCATCGGGGTGCCGGATCTGTTTGTTTTTGGTGTGGAACATACCCGGGCCGTGCACCTGCAGGGCGATGGGCTGGATGTCCTTGTACTCGTCGGCCGCCATGGTCTGGATGTACTCCCAGAAGGCCTTGGAGGTGGCCTCGGCGTTGGTCATCATGAAAGGCAGCTCGAACACTTCGGTGCGCGGGAAGCGCCCAGCGGTGTTGCCGGGCAGCGTCCAGACGATGTCGACCACGCCGTCTTTGGCCTGGTCAAACAGCTGCACCGGCGAGCCGCCCAGCTGCATGGCCGGGTAGGCCTCGAACTTGATGCGCCCGCCCGACTCCTTTTCGACCTTGTCCATCCACCACTTGTGCATGTTGAGCCACACGTTGGACTGTGGCGCCATGAAGGTGTGGAACTTGAGCGTCACGCTTTGTTGGGCAAAGCCCACCAGGGCGGGGGCGCCCAGCGCCACGGCGGCGGAGGACTGGAGCAGGGTGCGGCGCTGGATCATGGGAAGTCTCCTGGGGGTCTGAGGTGGGCGCGAGTGTAGCCCCGGGGTTGGTCTGGGCTCAATCCGCGTATCTACTGAAGCGGGGCCTTATGCCACCGCCACACGGATGGGTGTGAGGCCCCCCACGCCACCGTCCATCACGTCGCCAGCTTTCACGGCGGCCACCCCTTCGGGTGTGCCGGTGTAGATCAGGTCGCCGGCTTGCAATTCCCAGGCGGCCGACAGGTGTTCGATGGTTTCGGCGATGTTCCAGATGAGCTTGGACACGTTGCTGCGCTGGCGGTCGGCCCCGTTCACCTGCACCCAGATGTCGGCCTGCGCAATGTCGCCTGCCTGTGCGGCGGGGGTGATGGGGCCGATGGGGGCGGACTGGTCGAAGGCCTTGCCGATGCACCAGGGGCGGCCCTGCTTCTTCATGTCGTTTTGCAGGTCGCGCCGCGTCATGTCCAGGCCCACGGCGTAGCCGTAGATGTGCTTGAAGGCGTCGGCCGCCTGGATGTTTTTGCCACCGGTGCCAATGGCCACCACCAGCTCGATTTCGTGGTGCAGGTTGCTGGTCTGGCTGGGGTAGGTTATTGCTGCGGTCTGCCCGGCATCGGCCACCACGATGGCATCGGCCGGCTTGAGAAAAAAGAAGGGCGGCTCGCGACCGGTGAAGCCCATTTCCTTGGCGTGTTCCTCGTAGTTGCGGCCCACGCAGTAGATGCGGTGCACCGGAAAGCGGGCCGGCTGGCCCACCACCGGGACCGAGACCGTGGCAGGGGGGGCGAACACAAAAGCATCAAGCGACATGGGTTTTCCTGAAGGTGTGTGGACTGACCGAGGCGGGCAGTGTGCCACGCTCAGCAGGGTTTGTTGGCCCGTGGTTTTGCGAGGCTGGGTTTATCCTAGCGCCCATGAAGCTCTACAACTTTTTCCGTTCGGGCACCTCTTTCCGGGTGCGCATCGCCCTCAACCTCAAGGGCCTGTCTTACGAGTACCTGCCCGTGGCTTTGCCCAAGGGCGAGCACAAGCAGGACGCCTACCGCGCGTTGAGCCCCGACACCCTGGTGCCCGTGCTGGATGTGCAGGGCGACCCCGACCAGGCGCTGTTGAGCCAGTCCATGGCCATCATCGAATACCTGGACGAAACCCACCCCCACCCGCCGTTGTTGCCGGCCGATCCGCTGGGCCGCGCCCGCGTCCGCGCTCTCGCCCAAACCGTGGCCTGCGAAATCCACCCCGTGAACAACCTGCGCATCCTCAAGTACCTGGGCAGCACGCTCCAGGTCACCGACGCACAGCGAGACGCTTGGTACAACCATTGGGTGCTGGAAGGTCTGCAGTCGTACGAGCGCCGTTTGCAAGACCTGGCCGCGCAGCGCGCCGCCGCCGGTTTGCCGCCCTCGGTCTATTCCTACGGCGACACGCCCACCCTGGCCGACTGCTGCCTGGTGCCCCAGGTGATCAACGGCACACGTTTTGGCCTGAAGTACGAGAACCTGCCTTTGACGATGGCCGTTCACGAGGCCTGCATGAAACTGCCCGCCTTCCAGCAGGCCCATCCGTCGAACTGCCCGGACTTCACGCCCTGATGGCTGAGTCCGACTGGCTGGTGCCTGAGTGGCCGGCACCGGCGCGCGTGAAGGCCATCTTCACCACCCGCGCGGGCGGTGTGTCGCAGGCGCCTTTTGACAGCCTGAACCTCGGCGACCATGTGGGCGATGCGCCCGACGCCGTGGCGACCAACCGCCAGCGCCTGGGTGGCGCCATCCACGCCGCCCCGGTGTTTTTGCAGCAGGTGCACGGCGTGGCGGTGGCCCACCTGGACCGCCCAGCACCCGCGCCCGGTGTGCTGGTCGCCGATGCCTGCCTCAGCGCCGAAGTGGGGCAGGCCTGCACCATCATGGTGGCCGATTGCCTGCCCATCCTGTTGACCGACCGCGCGGGACGCTGGGTAGCCGCCGCCCACGCGGGCTGGCGCGGGTTGGCAGGGCGGCAAGGCGTTGGCGTCATCGAGTCGGTGCTGGCGGCGTTGCGCGCGCGCGCGGCTGAGGCGGGCGAGTCGGTGGCCGATGCCGATTGGTTGGCCTGGCTGGGCCCCTGCATCGGTCCAACGGCATTTGAGGTGGGGCCCGAGGTGCAGGCGGCATTCACCGACACCTTGCCCGCCGCGCAGGTCTGTTTTGTGCCTCAGCCTCAGGGCAAATTCCTTGCCGATCTGGCGGGGCTGGCGCGGCAGCGCCTGCAGGCCGCCGGCGTCACGTCCATGTGGGGCAACGACGGCTCCGCCGACTGGTGCACCGTCGGCCAAGCTTCACGTTTCTTTTCGCACCGGCGCGACGCCGGGCGGCTCGGCAGCACCGGGCGCATGGCCGCCTGCATCTGGCTCGGCTGAGGCCGGCGCCTGGGCCTGCGCGGCCTGCCAGGCCGCCAGTTCCGCAGCCTCGCGGGCCTTGATCTTTCGTTTGCGCGCGGGGGTCGACATCAGGTAAACCACCAATGCCATGGGCCCAAGACCGTAGAGCAAAAAGGTCACAATGGCACCCAGGACACTGCCTTCGGGGTTGGTGGCCTCGGCGAAGGCCATCATCAAGGTGACATACAGCCAGGCTATGACTACGAGGTACATGGTGTTGAGTCAGTGGGAGGTAAGGGATGGGCCCGCATCATCGGGCCTGATAGCGCATGGAACGCCTCTTGCTGCACAGCGATAATGCCCTATCACGTTGGAGACACGTATGAGTTCAGAACCGAATTGGCTGGCCGCCGCGCAACAGTTCCAGCAACAGCTGGTCGATCAATGGACGAAGATAGCGCAAGGCACGGTCAAAGTACCTGACCTCGCGGAAAACCCCTTGATGGCCGCCATGCAGGCCGCGGTGCCCAGTGGGGCAGGGGCCAACGGTTGGGGCTTGCCCGTGGGGGCCACCGATCTGTTCAAGGCCGCCAACGGGCAGCCGGTGTCGTTCGACATGGGCAAGCTGCTGGAGATCCAGCGCAACTACCTGACCGAAGTGGCCGAACTCTGGAACCAGGGCTTGCAGGCCAAACCCCTGGCCGACCGCCGCTTCTCCAGCGAAGCCTGGAGCAAAAACCCCGTGTCGGCCTTTTCGGCCGCGGCCTATCTGCTGAATGCGCGCACCCTGATGGCCATGGCCGAGGCGGTGCAGGGCGACGCAAAAACCCGCAACCGGGTGCGCTTCTCAGTGCAACAGTGGATCGACGCCAGCTCGCCCAGCAATTTCCTGGCCTTCAACGCTGAAGCCCAGAAAAAAGCCCTGGAAACGCAAGGCGAGAGCATTGCCAAAGGCATGCAGAACCTGCTGCACGACATGAAGCAGGGCCACGTGTCCATGACGGACGAGAGCGTGTTCGAGGTGGGCAAGAACGTGGCCACCACCGAAGGCGCGGTGGTGTTCGAGAACGAGCTGTTCCAGCTCATCGAATACAAACCGCTGGGTGCCAAGGTGTTTGAGCGGCCGTTCCTGATGGTGCCGCCCTGCATCAACAAGTTCTACATCCTCGATCTGCAGCCCACCAACTCCATGATCCGCTACGCGGTGGAGCAGGGCCACCGCACTTTTGTGGTGAGCTGGCGCAACCCCGACGAGTCGATGGCCCAGGTCACCTGGGACCAGTACATCGAAGACGCGGTCATCCGCGCCATCGACGTGGTGCGCGACATCACAGGCGCCGACACCATCAACGCGCTGGGCTTCTGTGTGGGGGGCACCATGTTGTCCACCGCGCTGGCCGTGCTGGCCGCCCGTGGCCAGCACCCGGTGCAAAGCGCCACGCTGCTGACCACGCTGCTCGATTTCACCGACACCGGCATCCTCGACGTGTTCATCGACGAGAACTTCTGCAAGTTCCGTGAGATGCAGTTCGCCCAAGGCGGCCTCATGCCCGGACGTGATCTGGCCACCACCTTCAGCTTTCTGCGCCCCAACGACCTGGTGTGGAACTACGTGGTGGGCAACTACCTCAAGGGCGAAACCCCGCCGCCCTTCGACCTGCTCTACTGGAACAGCGACGCCACCAACCTGCCCGGCCCCTACTACACCTGGTACCTGCGCAACACCTACCTGGAAAACAACCTGGTCAAGCCGGGAGTGGCCACGGTCTGCGGCGAGAAGATCGACTTTCGCCAGGTCAAGCTGCCGGTTTACATCTACGGCTCGCGCGAAGACCACATCGTGCCCATCGGCGGCGCGTACGCCAGCACCCAGCACCTGCCCGGCCCCAAGCGTTTTGTCATGGGCGCGTCCGGCCACATCGCCGGGGTGATCAACCCACCTGCGGCCAAGAAGCGCAGCCACTGGATTGGCCCAGCCAACAAATTCCCGGCCAACGTCAACGACTGGATCGCCAGCGCCAAGGAGCACCCGGGCAGCTGGTGGACGGACTGGGCCGACTGGCTCAAGGGCCACGCGGGCAAACAGATTGCCGCGCCCAAAGCCTACGGCAGCCGTGCCTACAAGGCCACCGAGCCGGCCCCTGGCCGCTACGTCAAGGCCAAGGCTTGAGAGACACAACCGATTTGCAACAGGAGAAGCACATGGAAGACATCGTCATCGTTTCGGCCGCCCGCACCGCCGTGGGCAAGTTTGGTGGTTCGCTGGCCAAGACACCGGCCACCGAACTGGGCAGCATCGTCATCAAGGAACTGCTGGCGCGCACCGGCCTGCCCGCCGACGCCATCGGCGAAGTGATCATGGGCCAGGTGCTGGCTGCAGGCGTGGGCCAGAACCCAGCCCGCCAGGCCATGATGAAGGCCGGCGTGGCCAAGGAAACCCCCGCGCTGACCATCAACGCCGTTTGCGGCTCAGGCCTCAAGGCGGTGATGCTGGCCGCGCAAGCGGTCGCCTGGGGCGACAGCGAAATCGTCATTGCCGGTGGCCAGGAAAACATGAGCGCCAGCCCCCACGTGCTCAATGGCAGCCGCGACGGCCAGCGCATGGGCGAGTGGAAGATGGTCGACACCATGATCGTGGACGGCCTGTGGGACGTGTACAACCAGTACCACATGGGCATCACCGCTGAAAACGTGGCCAAGGCTCACGGCATCACCCGCGAAATGCAGGACGCGCTGGCCGCAGGCAGCCAGGCCAAGGCCGCCGCCGCCCAGGCCGCCGGCAAGTTCAAGGACGAAATTGTGGGCGTGAGCATCCCGCAGCGCAAGGGCGATCCGGTGCTGTTCAACAGCGACGAATTCATCAACGGCAAGACCACCGCCGAGGTGTTGGCTGGCTTGCGCCCCGCGTTTGACAAGGCCGGCTCGGTCACCGCCGGCAACGCATCGGGCATCAACGACGGCGCGGCCGCCGTGATGGTGATGAGCGCCAAGAAGGCCGCAGCCCTGGGCCTGACGCCGCTGGCGCGCATCGCCGCTTTCGGCACCAGTGGCCTGGACCCGGCCACCATGGGCATGGGCCCGGTGCCAGCCTCGCAAAAGGCCCTGGCGCGCGCCGGCTGGAAGGCCAGCGATGTGGACCTGTTCGAACTCAACGAAGCTTTTGCCGCTCAGGCTTGCGCCGTCAACCAGGCGCTGGACATCGATCCGGCCAAGGTCAACGTCAACGGTGGCGCCATTGCCATCGGCCACCCCATCGGTGCGTCCGGTTGCCGCATCCTGGTGACGCTGCTGCACGAGATGCAGCGCACCAACGCGAAGAAAGGCCTGGCGGCCTTGTGTATCGGCGGTGGCATGGGGGTTTCCCTCGCTGTCGAGCGCTGAGAAGCGCCCTAGCATCACATTCGCATTCCAGTTTCCACAACGACAACAGAGGAACACACACATGAGTCAAAAAGTTGCATACGTCACCGGTGGCATGGGTGGCATCGGTACCGCGATCTGTCAGCGCCTGCACAAGGAGGGCTTCAAGGTGGTTGCTGGCTGCGGCCCCACGCGCGACCACGCCAAGTGGATCGCTGAGCAAGCCGCGCTGGGCTACACCTTCTACGCGTCGGTGGGCAATGTGGGCGACTGGGACTCCACCGTCGAAGCCTTCAGCAAGACCAAGGCCGAACACGGCAGCATCGACGTGCTGGTCAACAACGCCGGCATCACCAAGGACCGCATGTTCCTGAAGATGTCGCGCGAAGACTGGGACGCGGTGATGAACACCAACCTCGACTCCATGTTCAACGTGACCAAGCAGGTTGTGGGCGACATGGTGGAAAAGGGCTGGGGCCGCATCATCAACATCTCGTCGGTCAACGGTGAAAAGGGCCAGGCTGGCCAGACCAACTACTCGGCCGCCAAGGCCGGCATGCACGGCTTCTCCATGGCCCCGGCGCAGGAGTTGGCCACCAAGGGCGTGACTGTCAACACCGTGAGCCCGGGCTACATCGGCACTGACATGGTCAACGCCATCCGCCCCGACGTGCTGGAAAAAATCGTGGCCACCGTGCCCGTCAAGCGCCTGGGCAAGCCCAGCGAAATCGCCTCCATCATCGCCTGGTTGGCCTCGGAAGAGGGCGGCTACGCCACCGGCGCCGATTTCTCGGTGAACGGCGGTCTGCACATGGGCTGATCCCTCTGGGTGCCCTCACAAAGCCCGCTTCGGCGGGCTTTTTTGTGCGCGCTGGGATAATCGGGGTTTGTCATCGGCATCGACATTCACGCTGTACGTGTCGATATTTCATAAAAACGAGAACACGTTTTGTTGACGTGTCGTTTGTGGCGACATAAGCTGACCATCTGTCGCCAAAACGAGATTTTTGCATCATGACCGACGCCGCCTTTGCCTGGCACCCCGAGCAGCCCCACAACCAGCTCCCAGCGTTGCCCCCGGCGCACGAGCTGGAGACCCGGGCCGTGCTCAAGGCCTGCATCGAGGCCCGCGCCGCGCTGGCCGAGCTGAAGCAGGCCGCCGAGCTGATCCCCAACCAGGCGATGCTGATCAACACCATCCCGCTGCTGGAAGCCAAAGACAGTTCGGAAATCGAAAACATCGTCACCACGACCGACCAGCTGTTCCAGTACGCGCAGGGACACGACAACGCCGACCCGGCCACCAAAGAAGCCTTGCGCTACCGCACCGCGCTGCACCAAGGCTTTCAGTCGCTCAAGGCAAGGCCGCTGAGCACCGCCACCGCCGTGGACGTCTGTCGCACCCTCAAGGGCGTGGACATAGACATCCGCCGCACCCCGGGCACCCAGCTCGCCAACGACCGCACCGGCAAGGTGGTCTACACCCCGCCCGAAGGCGAAGCCTGCCTGCGCGACATGCTGGCCAACTGGGAGCGCTTCCTTCACAACCAGACCGAGCTGGACCCCTTGATCCGCATGGCCGTGGGCCACTACCAGTTCGAAGCCATCCACCCGTTTACCGATGGCAACGGTCGCACCGGCCGCGTGCTCAACATCCTCTACCTCATTCAGGAAGGGCTGTTGAACCTGCCCATCCTGTACCTCAGCCGCCATGTGATCGCCCACAAGGCCGACTACTACCGCCTGCTGCTCAGCGTCACGCGCGACGGCGCTTGGGAGCCCTGGCTGCTCTTCATGCTGCAGGCCGTTGCCGACACCTCCAAATGGACCACCGGCAAGATCGCCGCTATCCGAACGCTGGCCGAACACACCACCGAACACGTGCGCACGCGCCTGCCCAAGATCTACACCCGCGAGCTGGTGGACGTGATCTTTGAGCAGCCCTATTGCCGCATCGGCAACCTGGTGGACAAAGGCATCGCCCAACGCCAGGCGGCCTCCCGCTACCTGCACGACCTGGTGGGGTTGGGCGTGCTGCGTGAAATGCCCTTTGGCAAAGAGAAACTTTTTATTCACCCCAAACTGATGCAGCTGCTCAGCCGGGACAACAACCAGTTCCAGTCTTACGCTTGAAAGCGTCCGTGATGCGCTCAACCAACTCAAACCAGTCTCGGCAGCTCATTGGCATGCACTGCAAAAAGTGTGGACATCAAAAATGCAGATAAATCAACAGGTCAGCCCCTGGCGTTTGTCGGTCGCCCCCATGATGGGCTGGACCGATCGCCATTGCCGCTATTTCCACCGGCTGCTCACGCGCCACACCCTGCTGTACACCGAGATGTTGACCACCGGTGCGCTGATCCACGGCAACGCGGCCCAGCACCTGCGGTTTAACGAAGAGGAGCACCTGGTGGCCCTGCAACTCGGCGGCAGCGAGCCGGCCGACCTGGCCCGCTGCGCGGTGATGGGTGAGCAGCGTGGCTACGACGAGATCAACCTCAACTGCGGCTGCCCGAGCGAACGTGTGCTGCGCGGCGCGTTTGGCGCGTGCCTGATGAACGAAGCCGCGCTGGTGGCCGATTGTGTGAAGGCCATGGTGGACGTGGTGGACATCCCGGTGACGGTGAAACACCGCATCGGCATCGACAAGATCGAGAGCTACGACTTTGCCGCCAATTTCGTCGGCACGGTGGCCGAAGCGGGTTGCAAGGTGTTCATCGTGCATGCGCGCAACGCCTGGCTCAAAGGCCTGTCACCCAAAGAGAACCGCGAGATTCCGCCGCTGCGCTACGACATCGTCTACCGCCTCAAGCGCGAATTTCCGCACCTCACCTTTGCGATCAACGGTGGCATCAAGACCAACGCGGAAATCGCCCAGCACCTGCAGCACGTGGACGGCGTGATGGTGGGCCGAGAGGCCTACCACAACCCCTGGCTGATGGTGGATTGGGACGCCGAGTTTTACGGCGACGCACCGCGCGAGCTCAGCCGGGAGGCGGTGGAGGAAGCCATGGTGGCCTACATGGAACGCGCCCACGGCGAAGACGGTGTGGGCTGGTACTCGGTGGCCAGCCACATGCTGGGTCTGCGCAATGGCCTCAAAGGTGCGCGCCGTTGGCGGCAGGTGTGGAGCGATCACCACCTCAAACCCGAGCCGCCGCGTGAGGTGTGGTGTCTGGCGCAGCACAGACCGGAGACTTTGGCGGCGCAGCCGCACGCGCCCACCCCGGTGTGATTTTGGCCTGACGCGGCTTCAGATGGCCGCTTCCAGCCCGTTGCTGAAATGCTCGCGCATGCGTTGTGCGGCCAGGGCGGGGTTGCGTGCCTGCAAGGCGGTCATGATGGCGCGGTGTTCAAGCAGGGATTCCTCGATGCGCCCGGTCTTGAACAGCGAGTTGTGCCGGTTGAGCTTCATGACCTTGCGCAGGTCGCTCACCATCTGGTCGCGCCAGCGGTTGTTGGCGATGTCCAGCAGGCGCATGTGGAACTGCTCGTTGATCTGAAAGAAGCGCTCGCGTTGGCGCTCGGGGTCGCTACCGGCGGCTTCCAGCTCCTGGTGCAGGCGGTCGAGCTCTGTCAGTTGTTCGTCGCTGGCGCGCTCGGCCACCACCGCCACCGCGTCCGATTCGAGCAGGGACAGCAGGTGGTACACGTCGCTCAAGTCTTTGTCACTCACCTCGGTCACGTAGGCGCCGCGCCGCACCTTCATGGTGATCAGGCCTTCTGCTGCCAGCACCTTGAGCGCCTCGCGCATGGGTGTGCGGCTGATGCCCAGCTCGTCCGCAATTTTGAGTTCGTCAATCCAGCTGCCCGGCTCCAGCTCGCGGTTGAAGATGCGCTGGCGCAAGCGCTCCGCCACCTCTTCGTAGAGGGCGCGAGGGATGATGGTGGCGTCAGGGCGGGTGTCGAACATGCGGAACGTGATTGTAGAGCAACTTAATTTTGCATCAATAATTATGAATCATGTAGAATCCCGGCACCCCTGAAAACCCTTGCCCTTGTCATGAGCACCTTCGAATTCAAGCCTGCCAGCCTGTCCGACTGGGAAAAAGCCGCCGCCAAATCGCTCAAGGACAAACCGCTGTCCAGTCTGAACTGGGTCACGCCCGAGGGCATCACGGTCAAGCCGCTGTACACCGCCGAAGACACGGCCACGCTGCCCCACACCAACACGCTGCCGGGTTTCGAGCCCTTCATTCGCGGCCCGCAAGCCACCATGTACGCGGTGCGCCCCTGGACCATCCGCCAATACGCGGGCTTCTCCACCGCTGAAGAATCCAACGCCTTCTACCGCAAGGCGCTCGCGGCCGGCGGGCAGGGCGTGTCGGTGGCGTTCGATCTGGCCACCCACCGCGGCTACGACAGCGACCACCCACGCGTGACCGGTGATGTGGGCAAGGCGGGTGTGGCCATCGACTCGGTCGAGGACATGAAGGTTTTGTTCGACGGTATCCCGCTGGACAAGGTGTCGGTGTCCATGACCATGAACGGCGCCGTGCTGCCGGTGTTGGCCGGCTACGTGGTGGCGGCGGAAGAGCAGGGCGTGGCGCAGGACCAGCTGAGCGGGACCATCCAGAACGACATCCTCAAGGAGTTCATGGTCCGCAACACCTACATCTACCCGCCCGAGCCGTCGATGAAGATCATCGGCGACATCATCGAGTACACGGCGAAGCACATGCCGAAGTTCAACTCGATCTCGATCAGCGGCTACCACATGCAGGAAGCGGGCGCCAACCAGGCGCTGGAGCTGGCCTTCACCCTGGCCGATGGCAAGGAGTACGTGAAGACCGCCATCGCCAAAGGCATGGACGTGGACGACTTCGCTGGCCGCCTCAGCTTCTTCTGGGCGGTGGGCATGAACTTCTACCTGGAAATCGCCAAGATGCGCGCCGGCCGCCTGCTCTGGACGCGCATCATGAAGGGCTTCAACGCCAAGAGCCCCAAGAGCCTGATGCTGCGCACACACAGCCAGACCTCGGGCTGGAGCCTGACCGAGCAGGACCCTTACAACAACGTGGTGCGCACCACCATCGAAGCCATGGCGGCCGTGTTCGGCGGCACGCAGTCGCTGCACACCAACAGCTTCGACGAAGCCATCGCGCTGCCCACCGAGTTCAGCGCCCGCATCGCGCGCAACACCCAACTGATCATCCAGGAAGAGACCCACATCACCCACGTGGTGGACCCCTGGGCCGGCAGCTACATGATGGAGAGCCTGACCAACGAGATGGCGGACAAGGCCTGGGCCATCATCGAAGAAGTCGAGAAGATGGGCGGCATGACCAAGGCCGTGGACAGTGGCTGGGCCAAACTCAAGATCGAGGCCAGCGCGGCGGAGAAGCAGGCGCGCATCGATTCGGGCAAGGACGTGATCGTGGGCGTCAACAAATACAAGTTGGCCAAGGAAGACCCGATCGACATCCTGGCCATCGACAACGTCAAGGTGCGTGACGGCCAGATCACCCGCTTGCAGCAGATCAAGGCCACGCGTGACAGCGCCAAAGTGCAAGCCGCCTTGGCCGCACTCACGGCAGCCGCCGAGAGCGGGCAGGGTAACCTGCTCGACCTGTCCATCCAGGCCATCCGCCTGCGCGCCACCGTGGGCGAGGTGAGTGATGCGCTGGAGAAGGTTTTTGGGCGCCACCGCGCCGACACACAAAAGGTGACCGGTGTGTACGCAGCCGCTTACGACAGCGCCGAAGGCTGGGAACAACTCAAGGCCGAAATCAACGACTTCGCCATCGCCCAGGGCCGCCGCCCGCGCGTGATGATCAGCAAGCTGGGCCAGGACGGCCACGACCGGGGCGCCAAGGTGGTGGCCACGGCGTTTGCAGACCTGGGTTTCGATGTGGACATGGGACCGCTGTTCCAGACGCCCGAGGAATGCGCCCGCCAGGCGATTGAAAACGACGTGCACGCCGTGGGTGTCAGCACCCTGGCCGCCGGCCACAAAACGCTGGTGCCGTCCATCATTGCGGAGCTGAAGAAACAGGGCGCCGATGACATCATCGTTTTCGTGGGCGGCGTGATCCCGCGCCAGGACTACGACTATCTCTACGAGGCCGGCGTCAAGGGCATCTACGGCCCCGGCACACCCATCCCCGCCAGCGCCAAGGACGTGCTGGAGCAAATCAAAAAGGCGATCGGGTGACACCTGAGGCCTTGTTCGAGGGTGTGGTGCGTGGCACGCCGGCGCAGCAGCGCCGCGCCATGGCCAAGGCCATCACCCTGCTTGAATCCACGCGGCCGGACCACCGTGCCCAGGGCGACGAGCTGTTGACCACACTGCTGCCCCACACCGGCCAAGCGCTGCGCTTGGGCATCAGCGGTGTGCCCGGCGTGGGCAAAAGCACATTCATCGAGGCATTGGGTCTGTACCTGATCGCTCAGGGCCACCGCGTGGCGGTGCTGGCGGTCGATCCCTCGTCCACCGTGTCCGGTGGCTCCATCCTGGGCGACAAGACACGCATGGAGCACCTGAGCGTGCACGAGAAGGCTTACATCCGCCCCAGCCCCAGCAGCGGCACCTTGGGCGGCGTGGCCGAAAAAACGCGCGAGGCCATGCTGGTGTGTGAAGCGGCGGGTTACGACGTGGTCATCGTCGAGACGGTGGGCGTGGGCCAGAGCGAGACGGCGGTGGCCAACATGACCGACATGTTCTGCCTGCTGCAACTGCCCAACGCCGGCGACGACCTGCAAGCGATCAAGAAGGGTGTGATGGAGTTGGCCGACCTGGTGGTCATCAACAAGGCCGACATCGATCCCGACGCTGCCACCCGCGCCGAGGCGCAAATCACCTCCAGCTTGCGGCTGCTGGGACTGCACGGCAACCCCGATCACGCCCACCACGACACGGCCATCTGGCACCCCAAGGTCATCCAGATCAGCGCGCTGCTGGGCCAGGGCGTGGACAGTTTCTGGTCAGCCGTGTGTCAATACCGCGACGTACAAAATGCCAATGGCCGCTTCGCTGCGCGGCGCCAAGGCCAGGCCAAGGCCTGGATGTGGGAGCGCATCGACGCCGCCCTGAAACAACGCTTCCGCCAGCACCCGCAAGTGCAGGCCCGTCTGGGCCCCGCCACCGACGCGGTGCTGGCCGGCACGCTGCCCGCATCGACGGCGGCGCGTCAACTGCTTGAACTGTTCGACTGAATTTTTCCGGAGACCCCTCATGCAAGAAATCCTGCAACAACTGGAAGCCAAGCGCGCTGCCGCGCGCCTGGGTGGCGGCGAAAAACGGATTGCCGCCCAACACGCCAAAGGCAAGCTCACTGCCCGCGAGCGGCTGGAGGTGCTGCTCGACGAGGGCACCTTCGAAGAGTGGGACATGTTTGTGGAGCACCGCTGCACCGACTTCGGCATGCAGGACCAGAAGATCCCCGGCGACGGCGTGGTGACGGGCTACGGCATGATCAACGGTCGCCTGGTGTTCGTGTTCAGCCAGGACTTCACCGTCTTCGGCGGCGCGCTGTCTGAAGCCCATGCCGAGAAGATCTGCAAGGTGATGGACCAGGCCATGAAGGTGGGTGCGCCGGTGATCGGCCTCAACGATTCGGGCGGCGCCCGCATCCAGGAGGGTGTCGCGTCGTTGGGTGGATACGCCGACGTGTTCCAGCGCAACGTGATGGCCAGCGGCGTGGTGCCGCAGATCAGCATGATCATGGGCCCATCGGCCGGTGGTGCGGTGTACTCGCCCGCCATGACCGACTTCATCTTCATGGTCAAGGATTCGAGTTACATGTTCGTGACCGGTCCCGAGGTGGTGAAAACGGTGACCCACGAGGAAGTGACCGCCGAGGAGCTGGGCGGCGCCATCACCCACACCACCAAAAGCGGCGTGGCCGACCTGGCCTTCGAGAACGACGTGGAGGCGCTGCTGATGCTGCGCCGCCTCTACAACTACCTGCCGCTCAACAACCGCGAGAAGGCGCCGGTGCGCCCCAGCGGTGACCCGATCGACCGCATGGAGTTGAGCCTGGACACGCTGGTGCCCGACAACCCCAACAAACCCTACGACATGAAGGAGCTGATCCTCAAGGTCGTGGACGATGGCGATTTCTTCGAGCTGCAACCCGACTACGCCAAGAACATCCTGATCGGATTTGCCCGGATGGACGGCCAGACCGTGGGCATCGTGGCCAACCAGCCGCTGGTGCTGGCCGGCTGCCTGGACATCAAGAGCAGCATCAAGGCCGCGCGTTTTGTGCGTTTCTGCGATGCGTTCAACATCCCGGTGGTGACCTTCGTGGATGTGCCCGGCTTCATGCCCGGCACGGCGCAGGAATACGGCGGCATCATCAAACACGGCGCGAAGCTGCTGTACGCGTATGCCGAGTGCACGGTGCCCAAGATCACGGTCATCACCCGCAAGGCCTATGGTGGTGCTTACGACGTGATGGCCTCCAAGCACCTGCGTGGCGACGTGAACTTGGCGTGGCCGAATGCCGAGATTGCGGTGATGGGCGCCAAGGGCGCGGTGGAAATCATCTTCCGCGAGGACAAGAAGGACCCGGCCAAGCTGGCCGAGCGCGAGGCCGAGTACAAGGCCCGTTTCGCCAACCCGTTTGTGGCGGGTGCGCGGGGCTTCATCGACGACGTGGTTTTGCCACACGAAACCCGCAAGCGCATCTGCCGCTCGCTGGTGATGCTCAAGGACAAGAAGCTGGAGAACCCGTGGCGCAAGCACGGGAACATTCCGCTGTGATTTCGTGGGCTGTTGCTGTGTCGGTTTTGCGCGCTGGAGTCGGTGGGCTGGGCGTTTTGCTCCGTGTCCCCCGCGCTTCGCGCTCCTCCTTTACCTGCGCAAAACGCCCAGCCCACCCACTCCAGGGCATGTGGCGCGCCACCGTGTTCAAGCCCCTTCACTTCGCAGCCATGGGTACGGCGTGCCTGTCGCAGCGAGGTAAAGGAGGAGCCGGCCACAGGCCGGCGGGGGACACGAGCGGAGGCAGGCACGCCGTGCCCATGGCGGGCACAGCCACAGCGCAAAGCCAAACAAACCGATTCCCGAACTGAGGAGATTTCCATGTTCACCAAAATTCTGATCGCCAACCGTGGCGAAATCGCCTGCCGCGTGATTGCAACGGCCAAAAAAATGGGCATCGCCACCGTGGCGGTCTACTCCGACGCCGACAAGGAAGCCCGCCACGTCAAGCTGGCCGACGAAGCCGTGCACATCGGCGCTGCGCCCAGCCGCGAGAGCTACCTGCTGGCGGACCGCATCATCGCCGCCGCCAAACAGACCGGCGCGCAGGCCATCCACCCCGGCTACGGCTTCCTGAGCAAAAACGAAGCCTTCGCCAAACGCTGCGAAGACGAAGGCATCGCCTTTGTGGGCCCACGCGCCCACTCCATCGCCGCCATGGGCGACAAGATCGCCTCCAAGAAGCTCGCCAACGAAGCCAAGGTCAACACCATCCCCGGCTGGAACGACGCCATCGAATCGCCCGAGCGCGCGGTGGAGATTGCCCGCGACATCGGCTACCCCGTGATGATCAAGGCCTCCGCCGGCGGCGGCGGTAAGGGCCTGCGCGTGGCCTTTAACGACAAGGAAGCCCTCGAAGGCTTCACCTCCTGCCGCAACGAGGCCCGCAACAGCTTCGGCGACGACCGCATCTTCATCGAGAAGTTCGTCGAGCAGCCGCGCCACATCGAGATCCAGGTGCTGGGCGACAGCCATGGCAACGTGATTTACCTGAACGAGCGCGAATGCTCCATCCAGCGCCGCCACCAGAAAGTGATCGAAGAGGCGCCGTCGCCTTTCATCAGCGACGAAACCCGCAAGGCCATGGGCGAGCAGGCGGTGCAGCTGGCCAAGGCCGTGAAGTACCAGAGCGCGGGCACGGTGGAGTTTGTGGTGGGCAAGAACCAGGACTTCTACTTCCTGGAGATGAATACCCGCCTGCAAGTGGAACACCCGGTGACCGAGTGCATCACCGGCCTGGACTTGGTGGAGCTGATGATCCGCGTGGCCGCAGGCGAAAAGCTGCCGCTGACGCAGGCCGACGTCAAGCGCGAAGGCTGGGCCATCGAGTGCCGCATCAACGCCGAAGACCCCTTCCGCAACTTCCTGCCCTCCACCGGCCGCCTGGTGCGCTTCAACCCGCCGCATGAAACCATGTGGCAGGCCGACACCGCGCACCGCTACGGCGTGCGGGTGGACACCGGAGTGTACGACGGTGGCGAGATCCCGATGTACTACGACTCGATGATCGCCAAGCTCATCGTGCATGGCAAAGACCGCAATGACGCCATCGCCAAGATGCGTGAGGCGCTCAACGGCTTTGTCATCCGTGGTATCAACAGCAACATCCCCTTCCAGGCAGCGTTGCTGGCCCACCCTGATTTTGTGTCGGGCGACTTCAACACCGGCTTCATCGCCCACCACTACGCCAACGGCTTCCGCGCCGAGGACGTGCCACACGACGACACCGATTTCCTGCGCGCCATCGCCGCCTTCGTGCGCCGCAAGTCGCGCGAGCGCGCCAGCGGCCTGAGCGGCCAGCTGCCCGGCTACGGCGTCAAGGTGGGCAAGGACTACGTGGTGGCGTCCCTGTCGGCCGACGGCGAACACGCCTACACGCCGGTGCACGTGGACGAATTCGTGGGCGAGACCGGCTACGCCTCAGTCACGGTCAACGACAAACGCTACAAGATCACCTGCAACTCGCGCCTGAACGATGTGCGCATTGAAGGCATGTGCAACGGCAATCCCTTCGTGGCGCAGATCGAGCGTGGCACCGCGCGCAACCCGCTGGCGCTGGTGATCCAGCACAACGGCACCAAGCTGGAGACCATGGTGGTGTCCAAACGCATGGCCGAGCTGCATGCCCTCATGCCCTTCAAGGCACCGCCCGACATGAGCAAGTACGTGCTCTCGCCCATGCCCGGCCTGTTGGTCGAGGTGGCGGTGTTGCCGGGCCAGAAGGTGCAGGCCGGCGAACGCGTGGCCGTGATCGAGGCCATGAAGATGGAGAACGTGTTGTTTGCGGCCGCCGATGGTGTGGTGGGCAAGGTGCTCGCAGCCAAAGGCGACTCGCTGGTCGTTGACCAACCCATTGTGGAGTTTGCGTGATGGCCCGTCCTTTCAAGGTGCTGGGCATCCAGCAAATCGCCATCGGTGGCCCTGACAAGACCCGCTTGCAAAAGCTGTGGGTGGACATGCTGGGCCTGGAGGTCACGGGCACCTTCAAGAGCGAACGCGAGAACGTGGACGAGGACATCTGCGCCATCGGCAGCGGCCCGTTCAAGGTCGAGGTCGACCTGATGCAGCCGCTGGACCCGGAGAAAAAACCGGCGGTGCACACCACACCGCTCAACCACATCGGGCTGTGGATCGACGACCTGCCCGTGGCCGTGGAATGGCTGACGGCACAAGGGGTGCGCTTCGCACCCGGTGGCATCCGCAAGGGTGCGGCGGGTTTCGACATCACCTTCCTGCACCCCAAGGCCAGCGACGAATTCCCCATCGCCGGTGAGGGCGTGTTGGTGGAGTTGGTACAGGCGCCGCCCGAGGTGGTCAAGGCATTTGCGGCCCTCGGGTAAGCGGGCTGTCAGGTCTCGTAAAACCCCGCACCCGCCCAATTTGAGGCGTTATAGTTTGTAAAACTTCACAATTGTGTTCAAGCCGCTGCCGTGCGGTGATGGCTTGCTGTTGTGGAGCCGCACAACGACGGGGACACGATGACCACTCTCCACGAACAACTGGGTGTTTGGCGCCTGGGCATATGGCTGGCCCGCAAAGCCCGGTTTCCGGTCAAGCTGGGCGGTATGGCCACGGTGTTGCTGGTGCCCTTGCTGGTGGCGGCGGTGCTGTTGGTGATGCGCCAGCACAAAGACATCCAGACCACCCAGGCGGAAGTCGAAGGTGTGCTCAACATCCGCCCCGCCATGGAGGTGTTGAGTCTGGTGCAAAAGCACCGTGGCCAGACTAATGTGCTGCTGTCCGGCAACAACAACGTGGCCGCCGATCTGGCGCAAACGGGTGAGCAATTGGCGCGTGCGCGGGCCGCCCTCGATCAGCGGGTGAGCAACAACACCTCGTTCGACGTTCGGTCGTCCTGGCGCGGGCTCAGCGAGCGATTGCAACGCCTGCCCACCGAAAGCCGCGCCGGCACTGCGGCCGCCAGTTTTGCCCTGCACACCACGCTGGTGGGCGATCTGCGGCGCTTCATCTACACCACGGCCGAAGCCTCGCAACTGCTGTTCGACCCCGTGCCGCAGACCTACTTGTTGATGGACAACGTGGTGGTGCGCACCATCCCGCTGACCGAATTGTTGGGGCAGATGCGGGGCGCTGGTGCGGGCTTGTTGGCCAAGAGCGAACCAGATGTGGCGGGTGCGGCCGGCATGCGCCTGCGCTCGCAGCAACTGGGTGACATGCTGGTGGATCAGCAGCACGGGCTGGCGCTGCTGACGCAGTCCGGGCTGACCGGCTTGTCGGTGGACGGTGCGGTGGAGGTGGCCAAACGTTTTGGCGAGATGGCCATGGCCCGTTTTGCCGACGGTGCGCAAGGGGGTGATGCGGGGGCGTTTTTTTCCGCCGGCACCGAGGCGATTGAACAGGTGCTCAAGGTGCAGACGGGCATGATGGACGCGTTGCAGACCCAGTTGGTGCAGCGTGAGCAGTCGCTCCAGTCGGAGCGCACCTTCCTCATCGTGGTCATGGTGCTGGGTTTTGTGGCGCTGCTGTACACCGTGATCAGCGTTTACCGCAGTTTCATGATCGACTTGTGGCGCCTGGGCTACGCCATGAACGAGCTGGCCAGCGGCAACCTGCGCGTGGCAGCTTCGGTGCGCGCCAACGATGAAATCGGTGATCTGGCCGAACTGTTGCGCAAGATGATTGCCAACGTGTCCTCCATGGTGGCGGCCGTGGGCAGCGACGCCGCGCTGGTGGCCCACGCCGGCAAGCAGCTGGTGGATGGCAACCGCCAACTGTCTGAACGTACCGAGCAGCAGGCCGCCAACCTGGAGCAGACCTCGGCCAGCGTGCAGGAGCTGGCGTCCACGGTGCAGCAGAACGCCGGCACGGCGTTGGAAGTGGATCGGCAGGCCGCTGAGGTGCGCACGGTGGCCGAGTCGGGCGCACAGACCATGACGGCAGCGGTGGACTCGGTGGAGGCCATCCAGCGCAGCGCCCACCGCATGAACGAGATCATTGGCGTCATCGACGGGCTGGCGTTCCAGACCAACATCCTCGCGCTCAATGCCGCCGTGGAGGCCGCGCGCGCGGGTGAGGCCGGCCGGGGTTTTGCCGTGGTGGCCAGCGAGGTGCGTTCGCTGGCACAACGTTCCGGTGAAAGCGCGCGCGAAATCCGCAACCTCATCCAGACCTCGTCGTCGCAGGTGGAAACCAGTGTGGGGCAGATCCGCAAGGCCGGCGAGGGCATGGCCCAAATTTTGGGCGGCACGCGCGGCGTGTCGGCCAACATCTCCGCCATCTCCACCGCCAGTTCGGAGCAGAACACCAGCGTGCAGGAAATCTCCACGGCGGTGAAACAACTTGACGACATCACCCAGCGCAACGCGCAGATGGTGGAGGTGGCGGTGCGGCAGTCCGAAAGCCTGGAGACACGCGCCGCCTCGCTGTCCTCGGCCATCAACAGCTTCAAGCTGTTGCAAGGTGTGGCCGAAGAGGCCATGGCGCTGGTGGAGCGGGCCCACGCACACCGGCGCGGCGCGGGTTCGCTGGACAGCTACTTGCGCAGCCTGACCGACCGCGCGAGCGGCTTCTTTGACCGCGACATGTATGTGTTTGCGCTCACCGCCGATGGCACCTATGTGGCCTTCGGCGGCAACCCGGCCAAGGTGGGCACGCGGGTGCAAGACGTGCCGGGCATCGACGGCAACGCGCTGATTGCCGGCATCGTGCGCCAGGCCGAGGAAGGACCGGGCTGGGTCGAGTACGACATCGTCAACCCGGCCTCAGGCCGTGTGCAGGGCAAGATGTCTTACGTGATGAAGGTGGACGACGTCTACATCGGCTGCGGCGTGTACAAGACGCTGGCCTGACACTCAGGCCGCCACGGGCGGTGCGATCGTGTCGGTCAATTGGGTCGCAGGTACCGGGCGGCTGAACAGGTAACCCTGGAAAGCCGTGCAGCCCTGTTCCAGCAGGAAGTCGCGTTGTGCCAGGGTTTCCACGCCTTCGGCCACCACGCCCAGCCCCAGGCTTTTGGCCAGCGACAGGATGGTGCAGGCGATGGCGGCGTCGTTGGGTTCGGTGAGTACGTCGCGGACAAAAGACTGGTCGATTTTGAGCTGGTCCAGCGGCAGGCGTTTGAGGTAGCTCAGCGAGGAGTAACCGGTCCCAAAATCGTCCAGCGAAAAGCGCACGCCGATCAGACGCAGGGTGCTCATTTTTTCGATGGTTTCCTCGATGTCGCTGTGCAGCATGCTTTCGGTCAGTTCCAGGCGCAGCAGGTGGGGGTTGGCCCCGGTGGACTGGATGGCAAACATGACTTTTTGTACAAAGTCGGCGTCGCGGAACTGGCGCGCACTGACGTTGACGGCCATCGTCCAGAGGCTGCGTTCTGGGTCGGTGTGCCAGGCCGCCAGTTGGCGGCAGGCGGTGGTCAGCACCCATTGGCCCAAAGGCTGAATCAGGCCACTTTGTTCGGCCAGTGGAATGAACACCGCAGGCGACACCATGCCACGTTCGGGGTGGGGCCAGCGCACCAAGGCCTCCACACCCATGACCCGGCTGTGGGTGTTGACGATGGGCTGATAGAACACCTGAAAACGCAAGGTTTCCATGGCCTGGCGCAAGTCCCGCAGCATGGCGGCACGGGCATTGACCTCGTCCTGCAGCGCCGGGTCGAAGAAGGCGAGCCGGTTGCGACCGGCTGCCTTGGCGCGGTAGAGCGCCATGTCGGCCTGCTTGAGCAGTTCGTCCGTGTGTTCCTCAGCACGGTGAAACATCACCACGCCGATGCTGGCCGCTGCGTCCACCTGCAGGCCGTTGAAGTGGTAGCGCTCGGCCAGCGTCTCGCGCACTTTTTCGCCCAGGTCGCCGGCGCGTGCGGTGGCCATGGTGGCGTCGGCACCCAGGCCACCGAGCACCAGCACGAACTCGTCGCCACCCAGGCGGGCCACGGTGTCGGTCTGGCGCACACAACGCTGCAGGCGCATGGCCACCTGGCGCAACAGCTCGTCGCCCTGGAAGTGCCCCAGTGTGTCGTTGACTTCCTTGAAGTGGTCGAGGTCGAGCAGCACCAGGGCGCCGAAATCGCCGCTGCGCGAGGCGTTCATGAGCGCAAGGTGGAGCCGCTCGGACATCAGTCGCCGGTTGGGCAAGCCGGTGAGGGCGTCGAAGAAGGCCATGCGCTGGGCCTCGTCCTCGGCGCGTTTGCGTTCGGTGATGTCGGCCCGGATGGCAATGTACTGTTCGGGAATGCCATCGGCGCCCACAAAGGGCACGATGGTGGTGTGGACCCAGTACAGCGAGCCGTCCTTGGCCCGGTTGCAAATCTCGCCGCTCCACACCTCGCCGCTGGAAATGGTGTGCCACAGATCGCCGAAGAAGGCCTTGGAGTGGTGACCCGAGTTGATCAGCTGGTGGGTGCGGCCAATCAGTTCGCTGCGTGGGTATTTCGAGATGCTGCAGAACTTGTCGTTGACCCGCGTGATGACACCTCTTGCGTCGGTCACCGCCACGATCGCGTGGGCATCCAGTGCCGCCTTGAGTTCGGTGATCTCGCGCATGGACTCCAGCAGCTGTTTCTGCGTCTTTTCCTGCTCGGTCACGTCTTTGACGATGGCGACGGCACCCACGATGTCGCCGTTGTCAGTGCGTTGCGGCACCATCCGGGCCTGCACATGCACCTGGCGGCCGCGGAAGTTCACAAACGCAATGTCAAACGCGACCTCGTGGCCACCCAGCGCCGATTCGATGTGCGGGCGGGCTTGGCTCATCAAGGCTTCCGGCAGCACATCGGCCATGCGCGCACCAATGATGTCGGCCACCGGGCGGCCCAGGTTGTTGGCGTGCACCGCGTTGACGTAGCGGTAGTGCAGGTTGGCGTCGATCTGCGAGACACCGACCGGGATGTTGTTGAGCACGGTGTCGAGCTGGCGTTCCTGTTGCCGTACCTGGCGCTCCGTTTTCGCCAGCCTGGCGTAGGGTTCACGCACCGCCACCTGGAAGGTGACGTGGTAGATGATGCCGAAGGACGCCACCTTGTAGAGGTGGCCAAACATGTTGAGGAAATCCGACGGCGCGTTGTAGCCGGTGAAGGCCAGCTCGCCCACGCCCATGACAAAACAGGCGGTGCCCAGCCACAGCGCGTGGCCGCGGGGTTCGCGCCGGCTTTGGTGGAACAGCCAGCCAGCGGCGGCGAGGTTGGCCGCGCACAACACGTACTCGTAGCGGACCTTGAATGGCGTCAGCCCCTGCCCGGGCACAAAGGTCTCGGGGAAGGTATCCAGGTGGAAGCTGCCCATCCAGGTCAACGCGACCACGGTGATCAGGCCCAGCAACAACCACAGGCCTTTGCTGCCCCCGATGTGCACCCGCGTGGCCAACCACCAGACGGTGAGCACCTCGAAGCTGCGCCCCATGAGCCAGAAGAAGATGGCTTTGGGTGTGCTCGATTCACTGAACAGCGCTGGCATGCCCGCATAAGACAGGGCGTGCATCACGTCGGCTCCGGCCACCACCGTGAAGCCGAAGATCAGCGCCTTGGACAGGTGGGCGTAGGCTTCGTCGCGGGTGTACCACGCGATGGAGACCACCAGCAGCGAGACGATGACCGAGAACAGCTCCAGCAGCAGGTGGGTGGAGAGCATGTGGCCGTGGCCCTGGCCAAACAGCGCAAACGGTGGCAAGGCGCTGGCGACGGCGAGCAGCAGCACAGCCGCCAGGCAGACGCCGACGGCCCAGCGGCGCTGGCGCTGCAACCTGGCCACCGACGGGGTGGGTGGGGGATGGCTTGTCATGTGGCGTCGGCGGGCGCCGCGCACCCGCCCGGTGTCATCGGGCAGGTGCGGTGATCAGAAGGATGCCCAGTCGCTGCCAGCGTCCGACTTGGACACACCGACGCGGGGTGCGGCGGCAGCGGCGCGCGGCGCGGGCATGGACGGCTTGGTCTGGCGCGTGGGCGCCTTCTGGTTCAGGGGGGTGGGCGTGGGTTGGCGCGGCGCAGGTGCCGGTGCGCGCGCATGCGCTGTGGGGCGGGGGCTGGCGGCGTCGCCGTTGACCTTGAACACGGCCACGGTCTGCACCAGGTCGTCGGCCTGGGTGCGCAGGCTGGTCGCTGCCGCTGCCATCTCTTCCACCAGCGCCGCGTTTTGCTGCGTGGCCTGGTCCATCTGCTGCACGGCCTCGCCGATCTGGCCCACACCCGCGCTCTGCTCGGCGCTGGCCGCGCTGATCTCACCCATGATGTCGGTCACACGGCGTATGCTGCCCACCACCTCTTCCATGGTGGTGCCGGCCTTGTCCACGAGGGCGCTGCCTTGCTCCACCCGGCCCACGCTGTCGGTGATCAGGTCCTTGATCTCTTTGGCGGCAGCCGCGCTGCGCTGCGCCAGGTTGCGCACCTCGCCGGCCACCACCGCAAAACCCCGGCCTTGTTCGCCTGCGCGCGCCGCTTCCACGGCGGCGTTGAGCGCCAGGATGTTGGTCTGGAAGGCGATGCCATCGATGACGCTGATGATGTCGGCGATCTTGCGCGAGCTGTCGTTGATGCCCTTCATGGTGTCCACCACCTGGCTGACCACCTGGCCACCTTGCACCGCCACGGTGGAGGCGCTTTGAGCCAGCTGGTTGGCCTGGCGGGCGTTGTCGGCGTTCTGGCGCACGGTGGAGCTGAGTTCCTCCATCGACGCGGCGGTTTCCTCCAGCGCGCTGGCCTGGCTTTCGGTGCGGCTCGATAAATCCTGGTTGCCTTCGGCGATTTCGCTGCTGGCCACCGACACCGAGTCGGAGCCCTGGCGCACGCGGGTCACGATCTGGCTCAGGTTTTGCTGCATGGCGGCCAGGGATTGCAGCACCACGGCCACCTCGTGCTTGCCGCTGGTGTCCACGTGGCGGGTGAGGTCGCCTTCGGCCACGGCCTTGGAGAGTTCGGACGCCTGCGACAGCGAGCGCGAAATGCCACGGATCAGCATCAGGCCAAAGGCGATGGCAAAGGCGATGCCGAGCACGATGGCGGCGATGGCCACCAGGCGGCTTTGTTCGTAGCGCGCGATGGAAGCCTCGTATTCTTTTTTGCCTTCGTCGAATTGCAGATCGACCAGGGCAACGATGTTTTTGCGCACCCCTTCGTAGAGGGCATCGGCCTTTTCGGTGTTGAGGCGCTTGGCCTCGTCGATGTTGCCGCCGCGCAAGGCCTCCTGGATCGGGCGAAAGGCTTCGTTGGTGAACCGGTCGCGCGCCGCCTCGAACTGTTTGGCCAGCGTGGCCTCTTCGGGCGTGAGTTTTGTGGCCATGTAGGCGGCCCACAGGTCGTTGATTTCCTTGGTGTTGGCGGCCATGGCCGTCAGCTCCTTGTTGAGCACCTCGGGCCTGGGGTCCAGCATGGCCGAGGCGGCCTCCAACCGGTTGCGCAGCACCAGACGCTGCACGTCGGCCAACTGGCCCACGGGCACCATGCGGTCCTGGTAGACGGTGTTGAACGAGGCGTTGGTGGCGCTCATGCCCCACAGGCCGATGCCGCCGATGGTGATCAGCAGCGCCGACAGCAGGCCAATCAGCACGATCAGGCGCGTGGAGATTTTGAGGTTGTTCATGGTGGGCCGTTCGTGGGGTGAAGAAGGGTGGGGCGCGGTTCAGACGGTCGCGGCGGCGTCGAGCAGGCCGAGTTCGTCGCTGGACATGAGCTGCTCGATGTCCACCAGGATCAGCATGCGTTGCTGCTCGCCCTGGGTCTGGGTGGCAATGCCAGTGACGTAGGCGGTGTCGATGCCGCTGGCCAGTTGTGGCGGCGGCTTGATCTCGTCGGCCGGCAGGGCGATCACGTCGGACACCGAATCCACCACGATGCCAATCACCCGTTGGCCGATGTTGAGCACGATGGTGGCGGTGATCTCGTTGTAGCTGGTGGCCTGACCGAACTTGATGCGCAGGTCCACGATGGGCACGATGACGCCGCGCAGGTTGACGACCCCCTTCATGAAGGCGGGCGAGTTGGCGATGCGTGTGGGTTCGCTGTAGCCCCGGATTTCCTGCACCGTGAGGATGGGGATGCCGTATTCCTCGCGCCCCAGGCGGAAGCTGAGGTATTCGCCGGCCGTTGCATGGGAGGCAGATGGGCTGAGGTTCATGCGGGCTCCGTGTCGGCGGGGGTGTGTGCAAATGCAAACTGCGTAACCGGCAGCTTAACAAAGCGAAAGAATCGGGTCAATCGATTTGATCGAATTCATTCGCCGCCGGTCAGGCGATCGGTCGCCCTTCGCTGGCTTGCCCGGTTCAAGGTGGGGTGGGCCAGGCGGTCGGCCAGTGCCCGAAGCAGGGCGCGGTTGTCCAGCGGTTTGCGAAACACCTGACGTATGCCCCGTGCGGCCAGATCGGCGGCGTCCAGCCCTTCACCGTGGCCGGTGCACAAAAAGATGGGCAGGGCCGGCAGCCGACGGTGCACCTGCCCGGCCAGTTCCAAGCCGTCCATGCCGGGCATGGTCAGATCGGTCAGCAGGGCCACCACCCCGTGGCCTTGGCCGGGCAAGGCCTCCAGCAGCCTTTGTGGCGTGTCGAACACCTCCACCCGGTAGCCTTCGCCGACCAGCAGTTCGTGCAGGTAACGCCCGACCGCAGGCTGGTCGTCCAACACCCAGACCAGTTGGCCGGCACCGTCGGCCCGAACGGGTGGCACCGGCGCCGCCGCACAGGGCGGCAGGGCCGCAGTCACCAGCGGGAAGTACAGCCGGAAACACGTGCCACCGCCTTGACGTGATTGCACCGACACATAAGCGCCCGCGCGGCGCAGAATGCCTTGCACCATGGCCAGACCCAGGCCTGTGCCCTTGCCCACGCCCTTGGTGGTGAAAAAGGGCTCGAACAGGCGCGGCAGGTCGGCGGGCGGGATGCCACCGCCGCTGTCGCACACATCCAGCGCCAGGAAGGGGCCGGCAAAGGCCTCGTGGCTGGCCGCGCACAACATCGGCTCGGTCACGACCACCTGGTGCAGGTGGATGTCGATGTGACCGCTTGGCCCAATGGCGTCGCGGGCGTTGAGGATCAGGTTGACCAGCACCTGGTGGAGTTCGCCCGGGTGGATGCGCAGAGCCGAGGTGTCGTCCACGCGGGTGCCTATCACCACGCCGGGTGGAATGGACGGTTTGAGCATGGCCAGCACCTCGTGCAGCACCTGGGTGGGGGCGATCATGGCCGCGTCGGCCGTGGCCTGAGTACGGGTGAACAGCAGCAGCTTGGCGATCAGTTCGCGGCCCCGTTCGCTGGCCGCCACCACCTCGCCCAGGTAGCGCGCGAGTTTGCTCTGCTTGTCCGGCACCAGGCGGTCCAGGGCCAGGGTGGCGTACCCCAGCACGGCGGTGAGGATGTTGTTGAAGTCGTGTGCGATGCCGCCGGTGAGTTGCCCCAGCGCCTGCATCTTTTGCGCCTGCTGAAGCTGGCGCTCGAGTTCGCGCTGGTCCGCGTGGGCCTGGTCGCGCTCCGAGGTGTCCCGCACGAAGGCGTAGAAATGCCCGTTGTGGGGGTCGCGGGTGATGGACACCTCCACGGGGTAGTCGTGGCCTCGCTTGTGGCGGTGGCGCGTGGCGAAGAGATCGTGGCCGTGGGCCATCACGTGCTCGCTGCGGGCGCGAAAACCGCTGGGTTCGGTCGACGCGTCCAGCTCGCGTATGGGTTTGCCCACCAACTCGGCCGTGCTGTAGCCCGACATGTTGGCCAGCGCCTGGTTGGCTTCCAGCAGCCGGCCGTTGGCGTCGAGCACACAAAAGCCGTCGAGTGCGGTTTCCAGCACACGCTGGTAGCGCGACTGCGCCTGCAGGCTGTCGGTCACGTCTTCCGACACGGAGACGTAGCCCTGGGCTTCGCCGTTTGGGCCGCTCAGCGGTGTGACCACCCGCCGCACCTGGCGGTGCCGCCCTGCGCCGTCGATCACCGGCACCACACCGCTCCAGGCCTTGCCCTGGTCGAGCGACTGGCGCATGGCCTGGGCCACCGTCGCATCGGTGATGGCCGGCAGCTCGAACAGGTTGAGGGGGTCCTGGTTGGGGAGGCTGCCCGGGGGCAGCAGCTCGCGCGAGGCGCGGTTGCGCCAGACCACGTGGCCCTGGGCGTCGAACACGCCCACCGGCGTGACCGTGCTGTCCAGCGCCAGGGCCTGGGCACGCAGCGTGTCGTTGGCGTTCTGCAAGGCCTGGGTCTGATCGGCCAACGCCTGGTAGGGGCGGCGCACCGTGACCACCATCAAACCCCAGTAAATGACGAGGTAGGCCAGCACCTTGAACAGGTGGCCAAGCATGTTCTGCAGGTCGTTGCTCAGCGCGTAGCGGGTGAGAAAAATTTCGCCGTACAGCAGCAACATGGTGGCGGCAAACAGCAGCACCTGCGACAGGCTGCGCGTCTGGCCCGAGCGGCGCCACAGGCGCCAGGCGGCCAGCGCCAGCACGGCGGTGATGGCCCGTTCAACGCCCACTTTGAACGGTGTCAGCCCGCTGCCGGGCACAAAGGTGTCGGGCAAGGCGTGTTCGTGGAAGATGACGCCCCAGCTGATCATCAGCACCAGCACACAGGCGCCGAACAGCAGCACGTGGCGGCTGCTTTTTCGCATCGGGGGCTGGCCGGGCCACAGGCTGTAGGCCAGCAGGCTGAGTGCCACCCAGGCCCGCGCCACCAGCCAGAACGCAATGCTCTTTTCCGACGACGACGGTGTGATGAAAACCGGCATGTCGCGGAAGGACAAGGCATGAAAGATGTCCAGCCAGCCCGAAGCCGCCAGCGCCAGCGCCAGCAGCACCAGTGAGCCCGACACCTCGCGCGCGGGCGTGTGCCAGACGGTGGCAAACACCAGGAAAGCCACCAGCACCGAGGCCAGTTCCATCAGCGTGTGCAGCGGCAGGTAGTGCACGCGCGGGATGTGCCAGTCGCCCAAGGGCTGGGCCATGGCCCACAGGGTGAGCAGGCCCAGTGCCAGCACCAGCAGGCCCACTTGGCAACGCAGGCCGCAGCGCTGGCGTCGGTGCGCGGGCGGGGTGGGCGCGGAGGTCACGCGGGGGGCCGGAGCGCTTGCCGGGGGGCGGTTCAGGCGTCCAGCCCCAGTTGCTGCAGCAGCCGGGGCATGTCCACCGGTTTGGTGAGGCAACATTCGGCACCGGCGTCCAGCAGGGCGCGTTCGGTGTCGGGGCTGAGGTGGCCGGTCAGGCCGATGACGCGCAGGTCGGCGTTGCCGGGCATCTGCTTGATTTGCCGGCACACCTCCGTGCCTTTGAGGCCGGGCATCATGACGTCGAGCAAAACCACATCGGGCACAAAGCTGTGCACCTTGAGGCCGGCTTCAAAGCCGTCGAACGCGGTTTCCACGCGGGTGTTGAAGCGCTCGTCCTCCAGCCACTCCTTGAGAAAACCGACCACGGCCGGGTCGTCGTCCGCGATCAAAATGCGCATCGGCCCCTTGTTGCCAGCGGGGTTCCACTGGCGCGCAAAACGCTCCACTTCTTCGCGGCGAAAGCGGCGGTGCCCGCCCGGTGTGACCTCGGCCTGCAGCAGCCCTTTCTGGGCCCAACCCCGCACGGTGATGGGCGACACCATCATCCACGCCGCGACCTCGTTGGGGGTCAGGTAGGGCTTGGCGGACAACTCGGTCGGTTTCACGCGGGGTCCAAAGTGAAGGTGCGGAAATCGATTGTATCGATCAAACCGAGAAAGTGCGACGCGAGTCTCAATCCCCCTGGCGCGCCCGGGCTTTGGCCAATGCGGCCGCAATGAAGGCCTTTTTTTTGTCCAGCACCTCGGGGTCGGTGATCTTGGAATGGCCGGCCAGATCGGCCAACTTCGCCTGCGCTTCTTCGGTCTTGCGGGCCTGGTGTTCGGTCGTTTCGCGGGCCACCCGGGTCTGCCGTGCCGTGTACCGCTGGCGGCCCATGGCCGCCTGTTCGGGTGACCAGGCGGTCCAGCCGGTGGCGTGTTCGTCCACCACCCGCAGGCCAATGCAGTCGACCGGGCAGACGGGAATGCACAGCTCGCAGCCCGTGCACCAGGCTTCCACCACGGTGTGCATCCGCTTGTTGGCGCCCACGATGGCGTCGGTCGGGCAGGCCTTGATGCACAAGGTGCACCCGATGCACCAGTCTTCGTCGATCAGGGCCAGGCGCAGCGGGCCTTCGGTGCCATGGGTGGTGTTCAGGGGCTTGGGCGGGCGGCCGGTGAGTGCTGCCAGCCGCTCAACCCCTTTCGCCCCGCCCGGCGGGCACTGGTTGATGTCGGCTCCGGCCTGGGCCATGGCCTGGGCATAGGCCGCGCAATCGGGGTAGCCGCAGCGCGTGCACTGGGTCTGCGGCAGCGCGTCGTTGAGCCGCGCCGCCAGTGCCTCGGTGCTCACTTGGCCGTGGCGGGCTTTTTGCGCGCCGCGGCCGGCGTTTTGCGGACGGGCGCCTTGGCCACAACAGCCTGTGACACCACAGCGGGCATGGCGGCGGCAGGCTGCGGCGCGGCCGCTTTCGGTTGGTGTGCCAGGATGAAAGCTTTCACCACCGGGTAGACCATCTCGCGCCAGCGGCGGCCGCTGAAAATGCCGTAGTGGCCCGCGCCTTTGGCTTCCAGGTGCATCTGGTGCTCTTTGGTGATGCCGGTGCACAGATCGTGGGCGGCGGCGGTCTGGCCCGAGCCGGAGATGTCGTCCAGCTCGCCTTCCACCGTCAGCAGACCGGTTTGTGTGATGTCTTGGGGGCGCACGCGCTCTTGCTTGCCCTGTGGGTTCTTCACGTCCCACGTGCCGTTGACGAGCTTGAATTCCTGGAACACGGTCTGGATGGTTTCCAGGTAGTAGTCGGCGTCCATGTCGAGCACGGCGTTGTACTCGTCGTAGAACTTGCGGTGGGCCTCGGCGCTTTCGTTGTCGCCCTTGATCAGGTCCTTGAAGTAGTCGTAGTGGCTGGACGCATGGCGGTCCGGGTTCATGGCCACAAAACCGGTGTGCTGCAGGAAGCCCGGGTAGACGCGGCGGCCGGCGCCGGGGAAGTTGCTCGGCACGCGGTAGATCACGTTGTGCTCGAACCAGGCGTGGCTGCGTTGGGTGGCCAGGTTGTTCACCGCCGTGGGCGACTTGCTGGCGTCGATGGGCCCGCCCATCATGGTCATGGACAGGGGTGTGGTTTCGCCGCGCGAGGCCATCAGCGACACAGCCGCCAGCACCGGCACCGTGGGCTGGCACACGCTCATCACATGGCAGTTGCCATAGGTCTTTTGGAGGTGCCGGATGAACTCCTGCACGTAGTTGACGTAGTCGTCGAGGTGGAACTCGCCTTCGGACAGCGGCACCAGACGGGCGTTCTTCCAGTCGGTGATGTAGACCTTGTGGTCCTTGAGCATGGTCTTGACCGTGTCGCGCAGCAGCGTGGCGTAGTGGCCCGACAGGGGCGCCACGATCAGCACGACGGGTTGACCCTTGAGCTTGTCCAGCGTAGGCAGGTCGTCGGAGAAGCGCTTGAAGCGGCGCAGTTCACAGAAGGGCTTGTCGATTTCCACCCGTTCATGGATGGCCACGTCCACACCGTCCACGTCCACCGTGCGCAGGCCGAACTCGGGTTTTTCGTAGTCCTTGCCCAAGCGGTGCATGAGGTCGAACCCGGCTGAGATGCGTTGGGCCATGGGCATTTGGCCCAGCGGCGACAACGGGTTGCTGTAAAGCTTGGAGGCCGTTTGGGCCAGGTCCGAAAACGGCTCCATCAGGGAGCGGTGGGTTTCGTACATCTGGTAGAGCATGAGGGGGTCTCCGTGTGAAATGCTGCAGCGCAACAATATAGCAGGCTCAACTGATGTTTGCTTTGCAAAAAACGTCAGGTGTCGATTTTTGACATTCTGGCGCCCACCAACAGCAACGCCACCCGGAGGTGGCGTTGTCATGTGTCGCTTGCGTGACTCAGCCGCTCAGACCACCTGGGCAATCGCCTTGCAAACGTAGTCGATGTTTTTGCTGTTCAGGGCGGCCACGCACATGCGGCCGGTGTCGGTGCCGTAGACACCGAACTCGCTGCGCAGGCGCACCATCTGGTCTTTGCTCAGGCCCGAGTAGCTGAACATGCCGATCTGGCTGGTGATGAAGGACATGTCCTGCTTCACGCCAGCGGCCTTCAGGCCATCCACCAGCTTTTGGCGCATCGCCTTGATGCGGACGCGCATTTCGCCCAATTCTTTTTCCCACAAGGCGCGCAGCTCGGGGTTGTTCAGCACCGCCGCCACCACGGCACCACCGTGGGTGGGCGGGTTGCTGTAGTTGGTGCGGATCACGATCTTGAGCTGGCTCAGCACGCGGTCTGCCTCGGCCTTGTCGGCACACAACACCGACAGACCACCCACACGTTCGCCGTAGAGACTGAAGCTCTTGGAGAACGAGGTGGACACGAAGAAGTTCAGGCCGGCTGCCACGAACTTGCCGATCACGGCGCCGTCTTCGGCGATGCCGTGGCCGAAGCCTTGGTAGGCCATGTCGAGGAAAGGCGTCAGGCCCTTGGCCTTGACGGCGGCGATCACCTGCTCCCATTGGGCGGCGGTGATGTCGTAGCCGGTCGGGTTGTGGCAGCAGGCGTGCAGCACCACGATGGTGCCGGGTGCGGCTGCGTTCAGGCTGGCCAGCATGCCGTCGAAGTTGACACCGCGGTTTTCAGCGTCGTAATAAGCGTAGGTGCCCACTTCGAATCCCGCGTTGGTGAACAGGGCGCGGTGGTTTTCCCAGCTCGGGTCGGAAATCAGCACCTGGGCGGTGGGGCTGACTTTTTTCAGGAAGTCGGCGCCGATCTTCAGGCCGCCGGTGCCGCCAATGGCTTGCACGGTGGCCACGCGGCCACTTTTCACGGGTTCGCTGTCGGCGCCAAACACCAGGCCTTTGACGGCGGCGTCGTAGGCGGCGATACCGTCGATGGGCAAGTAACCGCGCGCGGTGGGTTTGTCCATCATGGTTTTTTCAGCGGCCTGCACGCACTGCAGCAGCGGCAGCTTGCCGTTGTCGTCGAAATACACGCCCACGCCCAGGTTGACCTTGTTGGGGTTGGTGTCGGCAGCAAATTGCTCGTTCAGACCCAGGATGGGGTCGCGGGGGGCCATTTCGACGGCAGAAAACAAAGACATGACGTGTCCTGATAAGGAGGTGGCGGTGGGGCGGCGGGGGCAACCCGAAAGCCGAAACTGCGTTAGTCTGTCGGGTTAACCCGGAATTTTAGCGCCCATGACCCAGCCCACCGTGCCCACCGCCGCCGACGCCGGACCCGCGCCGGCGGGTGAATTCGTCCGTTTCCCCGGCTCGCCCTTCGAACTTTTCATGCCTTACCCGCCGGCGGGCGATCAGCCTGAAGCCATCCGCCAGTTGGTGGAAGGGGTGAACGACGGCGAGGTGTTCCAGACTCTGCTGGGCGTGACCGGCTCGGGCAAGACCTTCACCATGGCCAACGTGATCGCGCGCCTGGGCCGCCCGGCCATCGTGTTCGCGCCCAACAAAACGCTGGCCGCGCAGCTCTACAGCGAGTTCCGCGAGTTCTTTCCCAAGAACGCGGTCGAGTACTTCGTGAGCTACTACGACTACTACCAGCCCGAGGCCTATGTGCCCCAGCGCGACCTGTTCATCGAGAAGGACAGTGCCATCAACGAGCACATCGAGCAGATGCGTTTGAGTTGCACCAAAAGCCTGCTGGAGCGGCGCGACGTGGTGATCGTGGCCACCGTGTCGGCCATCTACGGCATTGGCAAGCCCGAGAGCTACCACCAGATGGTGATGACGCTGCGGGTGGGCGATAAGCTGGGGCAGCGCGACCTGATTGCGCAACTGGTGCGCATGCAGTACGCACGCAACGAACAGGACTTTTCGCGCGGCAAGTTCCGCGTGCGCGGCGACACCATCGACGTGTTCCCGGCCGAACACTCCGAGCTTGCGATCCGCATCGAGCTGTTCGACGATGAAGTGGAAACCTTGCAACTGTTCGATCCGCTGACCGGGCGCGTGAAGCAGAAGATCCCGCGTTTCACCGTCTACCCCAGCAGCCACTATGTGACGCCGCGCGAGCAGGTGCTGATGGCGGTGGAGTCCATCAAAGCCGAGCTGGCTCAGCGCCTCAAGGAGCTGGTGGGCATGGGCAAGCTGGTCGAGGCGCAGCGGCTGGAGCAGCGCACGCGGTTTGATTTGGAAATGCTCAGCGAGGTGGGGCTCTGCAAGGGGATTGAAAACTACAGCCGCCACCTCAGCGGCGCCGCGCCGGGCGAGCCACCCAGCACGCTGACCGACTACCTGCCGTCGGACGCACTGATGTTCCTGGACGAAAGCCACGTGCTGATTGGCCAGTTTGGCGGCATGTACAACGGCGACCGCGCGCGCAAAACCACGTTGGTGGAGTACGGCTTCCGATTGCCCAGCGCATTGGACAACCGCCCGCTCAAGTTCGATGAGTTCGAAACCAAGATGCGCCAGGTGGTGTTCGTGTCCGCCACGCCGGCCGACTACGAAAAGACCCACGCGGGGCAGGTGGTGGAGCAACTGGTGCGGCCCACCGGGCTGGTGGACCCGCTGGTGGAAGTGCGCCCGGCTGTGCACCAGGTGGACGACGTGTTGCAGGAAATCCGCAGCCGGGTGGAAAAAAGCGAGCGCGTTCTGATCACCACGCTGACCAAACGCATGGCCGAGCAGCTGACCGACTACCTGACGGAAAACGGCGTCAAGGTGCGCTACCTGCACTCCGACGTCGACACGGTGGAGCGGGTGGAAATCCTCCGCGACCTGCGCCTGGGCACCTTCGATGTGCTGGTGGGCATCAACCTGCTGCGCGAAGGGCTGGACATTCCCGAGGTATCGCTGGTCGCCATTCTGGACGCCGACAAAGAGGGCTTTTTGCGTTCCGAGCGCAGCCTGATCCAGACCATTGGCCGGGCGGCGCGCAACCTCAACGGCCACGCCATCCTTTACGCCGACCGCATCACCGAATCCATGCGAAAGGCCATTGGCGAAACCGAACGCCGACGCGCCAAACAAGTGGCCTTCAACGCCGCCAACGGCATCACGCCGCGCGGGGTGGTCAAGCGCATCAAGGACTTGATCGATGGTGTTTACAGCGAAAAGGCGGGGCAGGAGGCCGAACGTCTGGAGCAAGCCGCTGCGCAACAGGCCCGCGTTGAGGACATGTCGGAGAAGGACGTCGCACGCGAAATCAAGCGCCTGGAGAAGCTCATGATGGAACACGCGCGCGACCTCGAATTCGAAAAGGCGGCGCGGGTGCGGGACGAGTTGGCGGAGCTCAAGCGCCTGGCGTTCGGCGCCGCGACGCATGACAATGTGACGCCGTAGTGCGATACGCGACCAGTCAGTCGCAATGCCGAGTAAAACAGTTGGTCTTGTGCTATAATCGACCAAAACGGTCAGGCAAAAAGCCTGGCGTGTTGGCGGTCAACGCTCGCCGCACAGCAGCAAACAGGTGAACAACCGGGGCGGATGGAGAACAGGGCCTTGACGTGCGGCGGCGCACGCAGGGATTCAACGAACTCAAGCCAAACACAGGAGCTTGATATGCGCCTCACGACCAAAGGCCGCTTTGCGGTCACCGCCATGATCGATCTGGCCTTGCGCCAGAGCAACGGGCCAGTCACGCTCGCGGCCATCAGCCAGCGCCAGCACATTTCGCTGTCCTATCTGGAGCAGCTGTTCGGCAAGCTGCGTCGCCACGAGCTGGTGGAGTCCACCCGTGGCCCCGGCGGTGGTTACACCCTCGGACGCAAAGCGGCCGACATCACCGTGGCCGACATCATCGTGTCGGTTGATGAGCCTATCGACGCCACCCAGTGTGGTGGCAAGGAAAACTGCCACGGCGAAGGCAACCGCTGCATGACCCACGAGTTGTGGGCTGCGCTCAACGCCAAGATGGTCGATTTTCTCGACTCCATCAGCCTGCAAAAGCTGGTGGACGAGCAGCTCGCCAAAGGTGTGGTGGTGGAAAATGCGCCTTCCGTCAAACGCGCCATTTCCAGCGCGCCGGTGGTCAAACCCATCCGCGTGAACGCGCCCAACTCGGTGTTCGCGCTCGGCGCGGCCATGTCCAAGTGATTTGTTGTTGTGTGGTGGTGCCCCCCGTGGGGCGCTGCCGCATGCTCCTTTTGCCTCTACCTCCCCAACCATGAGCACGCCGCACTTTCCCATCTACATGGACTACAGCGCCACCAACCCCTGCGACCCGCGGGTGGTGGACGCCATGATTCCCTGGTTGCGCGAGCACTTCGGCAACCCGGCTTCGCGCAGCCATGCGTGGGGCTGGGAGGCCGAAAAGGCTGTCGAAACCGCACGCGAGCAGGTGGCCGCCCTCATCAACGCGGACCCGCGCGAAATCGTCTGGACCAGTGGCGCCACCGAATCCAACAACCTCGCCCTCAAAGGCGCAGCGCATTTCTACAAGACGCGTGGCAAGCACCTGATCACCGTCAAGACCGAACACAAGGCCGTGCTCGACACCATGCGCGAGCTGGAGCGCCAGGGCTTTGAAGTCACGTACCTCGATGTGCAGGCCGATGGCCTGCTGGACCTGGACGTGTTCAAGGCCGCCATCCGGCCCGACACCATCCTGGCGTCCGTCATGTTCGTGAACAACGAGATCGGCGTGATCCAGGACATCGCCGCCATTGGCAAGATCTGCCGCGAGAAGAACGTGATCTTCCACGTGGATGCCGCCCAGGCCACGGGTCGCGTGGACATCGACCTGCAGACGTTGCCGGTCGATCTGATGAGCCTGACCTCGCACAAAACTTACGGTCCCAAAGGCATTGGCGCGCTGTACGTGCGCCGCAAGCCGCGCATTCGCATCGAGGCGCAGATGCACGGTGGTGGTCACGAGCGTGGCATGCGTTCCGGCACCTTGCCCACGCACCAGATCGTGGGCATGGGCGAGGCCTACCGCATTGCCAAGGAAGAGATGCATGCCGAGAACGCGCGCATCCGCGCCTTGCACGACCGCATGGTCGCGGGCCTCAAGGACGTGGAAGAGGTGTTCATCAACGGCCACGAAACACAGCGTGTGCCGCACAACCTGAACATGAGCTTCAACTACGTCGAAGGCGAGTCGCTCATCATGGGCATCAAAGGTTTGGCGGTGTCGTCGGGTTCGGCCTGCACGTCGGCCAGCCTGGAGCCCAGCTATGTGCTGCGTGCCCTGGGCCGCAGCGACGAACTGGCGCACAGCAGCCTGCGCATGACCATCGGCCGCTGGACGACCGAGGAAGAAATCGATTACGCGATCCAAACCATCAAGGAGAACGTGGCCAAGCTGCGCGAGTTGTCGCCGCTGTGGGAAATGTTCAAGGATGGTATCGACCTGTCCACGATCCAATGGGCAGCTCACTGAAGGAGAAACACCATGGCTTACTCTGAAAAAGTGGTTGACCACTACGAAAACCCCCGCAACGTCGGCTCCTTTGAAAAGGGTGATGACACCGTGGGCACCGGCATGGTGGGCGCACCCGCCTGCGGCGACGTGATGAAGCTGCAGATCAAGGTGAACCCGCAAACCGGCGTCATCGAGGACGCGCGCTTCAAGACCTACGGCTGCGGCTCGGCCATCGCGTCGAGTTCGCTGGTGACCGAGTGGGTCAAGGGCAAGACGCTGGACGAAGCCGCGGCGCTCAAGAACAGCGAGATCGCCGAAGAACTGGCGCTGCCGCCGGTCAAGATTCACTGCTCCATCCTGGCCGAAGACGCCATCAAGGCGGCCGTGGACGATTACCGCAAAAAACACGCTCACTGAAGGCGCCATGTCGGTCACCATCACTGAGGCCGCTGCGCGGCACGTCACCAAATACATCAACCGCCGGGGCAAAGGTGTGGGTGTGCGTCTGGGCGTCAAGACCACCGGTTGCTCGGGCCTGGCCTACAAGCTCGAATACGCCGACGAAATTGCCCCAGAGGACGTGGTGTTTGAGGGCAACGGTGTCAAGGTGCTGGTGGACCCCAAAAGCCTGGCCTACATCGACGGCACCGAGCTCGATTTTGTGCGCGAAGGGCTGAACGAAGGCTTCAAGTTCCACAACCCCAACGAGCGCGACAAGTGCGGTTGTGGTGAGTCCTTCCGTGTCTGAGCCACAGGCGGCGTTGGCGCTGAACCTGCAGTCCAACGATTTTGTTCTGTTCGGCCTGCCGGAGCGCTTCGAGCAGGACCGCGCCACGCTGGACCAACGCTGGAAAGACCTGCAACGCCAGGTGCATCCCGACCGTTTTGCCGCCGATGCGGCCACCGCTCAGCGTGTGGCCATGCAGTGGTCGGTGCGGATCAACGAGGCGTACCAGAGGCTCAAAAATCCGCTCAAGCGCGCCGCCTATTTGTGCGAGCTGCGCGGTGCGCCCATACAGGCCGAAAACAACACCGCCATGCCTGCGGCCTTCTTGATGCAACAGATGGAATGGCGCGAGGCGCTGGACGAGGCGACCTCCGCTGCCGACTTGCAGGCGCTGAAGGCGCAGACCCAGTCGTCGGCCCGCGAGCTGACGGCGCAGCTGGCCCAGGCCCTGGACACCGACGGTGACGCCACTCGGGCTGCACAAAGCGTGAGAGCCCTCATGTTTGTCGAGCGATTTGCCTCAGAGGTCGAGGACCGCCTCGATCAACTGGGACAATAGCCTTTTTGCGTTCACCAACGGAGCCGTTCTTCCCCGGCTTCAGCTCACATGGCATTGCTGCAGATTTCCGAACCCGGCCAATCGCCCGACCCGCACCAGCGGCGCGTGGCGGTGGGCATTGACCTGGGCACCACCCATTCGTTGGTGGCGGCCGTGCGCCACGGCGTGGCCGAATGCCTGCCTGATGAACAGGGCCGCGTCATCCTGCCCAGCGTGGTGCGCTACCTGCCCACCGGCCAGGGCAGCGGCCGCCAGATCGGTTTTGACGCCCTGGCGGCCCAGGTGGACGACCCGGCCAACACCATCAGCTCCGTCAAGCGACTCATGGGCAGGCGCCTGGCCGACGTGGCCGATGCGGCGCGTCTGCCCTACACCGTGCTGGACCGCCCCGGCATGGCCGCTGTGGCCACGGTGGCTGGCGAAAAAAGCCCGGTAGAGGTCAGTGCCGAAATCCTGGCCACGCTGCGTTTCCGTGCCGAGGACAGCTTTGACGATGAGCTGTTTGGTGCCGTCATCACCGTGCCAGCCTATTTCGATGATGCCCAGCGCCAGGCGACCAAGGACGCGGCACAAATGGCCGGCCTCAAGGTGCTGCGCCTCATCAACGAACCCACGGCCGCGGCCATCGCTTACGGACTGGACAACGCCAGCGAAGGCGTTTACGCCATCTACGACCTGGGCGGCGGCACCTTCGACGTGTCCATCCTGCGGCTCACGCAGGGTGTGTTCGAGGTCATGGCCACAGGCGGCGACTCCGCCTTGGGCGGCGACGACTACGACCGTGCCCTGGCCGACTGGGTGTTGGCCGCCACTGGCCACACCACCCGTGCCACCGACTTCAGCGCCGGTGAACGTGCCCTGCTGATGCGCGAAGCGCGCCACTGCAAAGAGGCCTTGTCGGCTGTGGACGAGACCGGCAGCGTGACCTTCGAACTGGCCTTGCCCAGCCTGCAGCTCTTGCAGCCCGTCACGCTGGCGGACTTCGCCCAGGCCACCCGCGCGCTGACCGACCGCACCATCACCGCCGCCCGCAAGGTGCTGCGCGATGCGCACATCGACAAAAGTGAGGTGAAGGGCGTGGTCATGGTCGGTGGCTCCACGCGCATGCCGGTGGTGCGGCAGGCCGTGGCCCAATTTTTTGGCACCGAGCCGCTGGTCAACCTCAACCCCGACGAGGTGGTCGCGCTGGGCGCGGCCATCCAGGCCAACCAACTGGCGGGCAACAACCCGCAAGGCGACTTGTTGTTGCTCGATGTGATCCCGCTGTCGTTGGGCATCGAGACCATGGGCGGGTTGGTGGAGCGCATCGTGCCGCGCAACAGCCCCATTCCCACCGCTTTGGCGCAAGACTTCACCACCTTCAAGGACGGCCAGACCGCCCTGGCCATCCACGTGGTGCAAGGTGAACGCGACCTGGTGGCCGACTGCCGCAGCCTGGCGCGCTTCGAGTTGCGCGGCATTCCGCCCATGTCGGCCGGTGCGGCGCGCATTCGTGTGACCTTCACCATCGACGCCGATGGTTTGCTCAGTGTGAGCGCCAAAGAGCAGGGCACCGGGGTGGAAGCGCGTGTGGATGTGAAGCCCTCTTATGGCCTGAGCGACGAGCAGATCGCTGCCATGCTGCAGGATGGCTTTGCCACCGCTCAGCAAGACATGCAGGCCCGTGCGCTGGTGGAAGCCCGTGTGGACGCCGAGCGCATGCGCATGGCCACCCAGAGCGCGCTGGACGCCGATGGCGACCTGCTGAGCGAGGATGAGCGCGGTGTCATCCACGCCTTGGTGGCCGATTTGCTGGCGACCGAGTCCAAACAGGACGCTCCCACCATCGAAGCCGCCACCCAGGCGCTGGCCAAGGGCACAGAAGCCTTTGCAGCCATGCGCATGAACCGGGGCATTGCCCAGGCCCTCGCGGGCAAAAATGTCGAAAGCCTCTGATATGCCCGTCATCAAAATCCTGCCCCACCCCGAGTTCTGTCCGCAGGGCGCCAGCCTGTCGGCGCCGGCCGGCACCAGCATCTGCGAGGCGCTGCTCGACAACGCCATCGCCATCGAACACGCCTGCGACATGAGCTGTGCGTGCACCACCTGTCACGTCATCGTGCGCGAGGGTTTCAACAGCCTCAACGAGATGGAAGAAGGCGAGGAAGACTTGCTGGACCGCGCGTGGGGCCTGGAGCCCAACTCGCGCCTGAGCTGCCAGGCCATCCTCGCGCAGCAAGATCTGGTGGTGGAGATTCCCAAGTACTCCATCAACCACGCCCGCGAAAACCATTGAGCGAAGGCCCTCGCATGTCACGTCAGATTGTTCTGGACACAGAAACCACCGGTCTGTCGGCACAGAACGGCGACCGCATCATTGAAATCGGTTGTGTGGAGTTGCTTCACCGCAAGCTGACCGGCCGCAACCTGCACTTCTACATCAACCCCGAGCGCGACAGCCATGAAGACGCGCTGCGGGGGCACGGCATCAGCAATGAGTTTTTGCGCGACAAGCCCAAGTTTGCGGCCATTGCCGACGAGCTGGTGGCCTATTTGCACGACGCCGAACTCATCATCCACAACGCGCCGTTCGACATCGGTTTCCTGAACAAGGAAATGGAGCTGCTGGGCCGACCTCCCATCAACACCCTGGTGGGCGGCGTGACCGACACGCTGGTGATGGCCAAGGAGATGTTCCCAGGCAAACGCAACAGCCTGGACGCCTTGTGTGATCGGCTGGAGGTGGACAACTCGGGCCGCACCCTGCACGGCGCCTTGCTGGACGCGGAGCTGCTCGCCGATGTCTACATCAACATGACCCGTGGGCAGAACACCCTGGTCATGGACCTGGACAGCAACGACCAAACCGGCGGTGGCGACGAGGTGCAACAAATCGATCTGCGTGGCTTTGACCTGCCCGTGCCACGCGCCAATGAGCTGGAGTTGGCGGCGCACGAGGCGTTGTTGGCCGATCTGGACAAGTCCACCAAAGGCAAGACGCTGTGGCGCCGGCACGAACCGCAACTGGCCGCATGATTTTTTGCCGGCTTTTCAATTTGGCTGAAAATCAGGCTATAATTTGAGGCTCGCAAGATGACAAGACAGCACGTTTGTTGATGCAAGCGAATTTGGGTCGTTAGCTCAGGGGTAGAGCACCACATTCACACTGTGGGGGTCGGAGGTTCGAAGCCTCCACGACCCACCAAATTCCAGCAAAAAAGCCACGCAAACGCGTGGCTTTTTTGCTTCTGGCACGTGCCTTCAGCGCACCGCTGTCGCCAAGCCCATGCCGGTGACCTCGGCCGGGCGCCAGAACAGGTTGGCCTTGCAGTCGGCTTGCGCCATGACGTGAAACACCGCCTCGGCGGTGGGCGGCGGCAACATGGCGCGCAGATAGCGGGTGAGTGTGAGGGCTTGAGCGCGACCGATTTCCGGCTCGCAGCGCGGGGTGCTGATTTCGGCGTCACCCGGCACCCGAGAGATGCCGATGCGGGCCAGTGAGGGGTGGACGCCCAGCACCCGTTCCCGTCCCGCCGCAAACACCAGCACACAGCTGGTGAGGCAATCGCTTCCTGGTGCCACGCGGGTGTTGAAGTTGCGGTTGCGCAGCATGGCACCCATGGTCACCGCCGCGCCGATCTGCCCGTGGGGCGCGTTGAGCACCAGCCACCGTTCGGTGCAGCTTTGTTGTTCCAGGCGGCTCAAGGATTGCGACAGGCGCTGCACCGCGTTCTGATCGATGTCGCCGGTGAGTGTCAGTTCGCATTGGCCGGCGCGACGCTCCAGTTCAATGCGGGCCACACCCGCGTCGGCGGTGGCGCTGGGTTTCGGGGGCGTCGAGCAGCCCGCCAGCCACACGGCGGCGCACAGTGCCAAGAGGCGAAGGGAGGGTGTATTCATGCGAGAGACATCCAAACCGTGAAGGTGCTTGACACACTTGCTAAGATGCGATTGTCACCCGCTGCAGCGATGCTCACATCGCAGGCGGGTATTTTTCTTCCCGGCTTGTCCGGCGTACGCATCATGCTTTTGTTGGCAATTTTGACGGCCACCCTGGTGGCGGGCATTGGTAGTGTGTGGGTGGCCGCCGTGCTCAGCATGGCCATGCTGGCACGCTACACGCAGCACATGCTGAGCCTGGCGGCCGGCGCCTTGTTGGCCACCGCTTTCATGCACCTGCTGCCCGAGGCGTTCAACAGCGACGCGGGTGCGAAGGAGCTGTTCGCGCTTTTGTTGGGCGGTGTGGTGTTCTTTTTTCTGCTCGACAAGGCCGAGCTGTGGCACCACGGGCACGAACACCACCATGACCACTCACACGCGGGCGCGCATGACCACGGGCACGCGCATCACCACGGCCATGACCATGGCCGCTCTGGCGGTGGTTGGGCGGTGCTGGCGGGTGACAGCGTGCATGCGTTTGGCGACGGCGTCATGATCGCGTCGGCGTTTGTCGCCGACATCCGCCTGGGGGTGGTGGCTGCATTGGCGGTGTTGGCACACGAGGTGCCCCACCACATGGGCGATCTGGTGGTGTTGCAAAAGAGTTCCGGCACGCGGCGTGCGGCGTTGCTCAAGGTGTCGATGGCCGGCACGGTGACGGCCTTGGGTGGCCTCACCGGCTACCTGCTGGTCAACCAATTGAACGACTATCTGCCCTATTTCCTGGTGGCGGCATCCAGCAGTTTTGTGTACGTGGCCTTGGCCGACCTGATTCCGCAACTGCAGAAAAAACTTGGCATGCGCGAGACCGTCTCACAAATCTTCTGGCTGCTGGCCGGTATTGCCCTGGTGACGGTGGTCAGTGGCCTCGCCCACGGCGGTCACTGATACGGCTTCGCATTCAAGCGCATCACTGCGTTGGTTCGCCTCGCCGTGCTACAGCACTGTCTTCGGCTTCCCGCCTTGTTCTGCGCTCGAATGCGAAGCCGTATGAGTCGGATGTATCACCCCTGGGCGATGGGCAGACCGGGGGTGTTGCACCACTCGCTCCAGCTGCCCGCGAACAAGGCCGCGCGGCCCAGTCCAGCGATCTCCATGCCCAGCACATTGGGGATGGCGCTCACGCCGCTGCCACAGTGGTGCACCACACTCGCGGGATCGCGACCAGCCAGCAAGGTGTCGAATTCCTGCCGCAGTTGTGCGGCGGATTTGAAATGGCCATCTTGCGTGAGGTTCAAACCAAACGGTCGGTTCAAGGCGCCCGGGATGTGCCCCGCTACCGGGTCCAGTGGCTCCACCTCGCCCCGGAAACGTGGCGTGGCGCGCGCATCCAGCACCACCTGGTCTGGGTGTCCGAGTTGCTCGAAAAGTTGCTGGGCCGACACCAGCCGGGCGCGTGCCGGTGACAGGGTGAAGTCCCCGGTGGGGCGGGAGGTTTTGTCGGGTCCGCTGGCAACCGAACCACCTGCGGCCTGCCACGCTTGCAGGCCACCGTCGAGCACCGCCACCGCTTCGTGGCCGCACCACTTCAGCATCCACCACAAGCGGCCACAGTAGTTGGCGCCCTGGCGGTCCACCACCACCACCTGCATGTCGGCTGACAGGCCCACGCTGCGCAGCCAGGCGGCAAACGTTTCGCGCGAGGGCAACGGGTGGCGACCACCGGACGCGGCATCGGCGGCGCCCGTTTTGTCGCTCAGGTCGCGGTCAAGGTGCGCGTACACCGCCCCGGGGATGTGGGCCTGCTCAAACTGTTGCTCGCCCGCCGCCGGGCTGGTGAGGTCAAAGCTGCAGTCGAACACCAACAGTGGCTGGCCGCTGGCGATCAGGGCTTGCAGCTGGGCGACGTCGATCAGGGTGGTGAAGGGGGCGTTCATGCGTGTTCCTCTGCAGGGCTGTCGGGCACTTCGCGTTCGCGCAGCACGGTGGCGGCGACGCCGCTGACGATGATCAGGGCCATGCCGGCCCAGCCCACCCAGGGCAGGCGGTCGCCAAACACCACCAGACCGTACAACGCCGCGAAGACGATGCCTGAGTATTGCAGGTTGGCCACCACCAGGGTGGCGCCGCTGGCGTAGGCACGGGTCATGCACAGCTGGCCCAGCACCGCCAGCAAACCAATGGGCAGCAGCCACAGCACGTGGGCGCCGTTCCAGGGAGAAACCCCTGCGAACACCATGCCGCCTGCGCCCACAAGCACCGCACCGACGGAGAAATAGAAGACGGTCCGGCTTTCAGGCTCGCCCACACGCGACAGCGCCGACACCTGCAGGTAAGCCAGCGCCGACGTGACGCCCGACGCCAGCCCCACCAGCGCGCCCACCACCTGGTCGGGCGCCAGTGTGGGCCGCAGGACCAGGGCCACACCAGCAAAACCGGCCAGCACGGTGGCAAACAGCGGCCCCTGCCGACGCACCGGCAGGTTGCGCCCCTGCATCAGCAGCGCGCCACCGAGCAGAAACGTGGCGATCCAGATGCTGCTCATGTAGTTGAGCGTCATGGCGGTGCCCAGTGGCAGGATGGCAATGGCGTAGAACCAGGCCGCCAACGAAATGGTGCCGACCACGCTGCGCCACACGTGCATCATGGGCACCTGGGTGCGCAGCGACACGCCGCGCACACGCGTCATGGCGTAGAGAAACACCACGCCGAAGATGCCTCGGTAGCAGACGATTTCGAAGCTGTTGAAGTGCGCCGAGGCGAACTTGATGCACACCCCCATGCTGGCGAACAGAAAAGAGGCCAGCAGCATCCACAGCGCTTGCTGGCCTTTGGCCGGAATGGCTTGGGTGGCGGTCGGAATGTTCAGCCTCGCAGCGAATCGCCCAGGTGGCGGCGGTACCACTCGTGGAAGTGCTGCATGCCATCTTCCATGGGGCTCTGGTAGGGGCCGACCTCGTTGTCGCCGCGCGCCAGCAAGGCCTTGCGACCGGCGTCCATGCGTTCGGCGATCTCGTCGTCCTCGATGCAGGTTTCCATGTAGGCGGCGCGCTGGGCCTCGACGAACTCGCGCTCAAAGGCGGCGATGTCCTCGGGGTAGTAGAACTCCACCATGTTCAGCGTTTTGTCCACGCTGATGGGGTGCAAGGTGGAAACGGTGAGCACGTGCGGGTACCACTCCACCATGATGTGGGGGTAGTAGGTCAGCCAGATGGCACCGTGTTCGGGCATGGCGCCGTTGCGGTACTGCATGAGCTGCTGGTGCCAGCGCTGGTACACCGGGCTGCCGGCCTTGCCCAGGAGGTTGGCCGCGCCCACGGTTTGCACCGAGTACTCGGGCTTGAACTCCCAGCGCAGGTCTTCGCAGGTCACAAAATTGCCCAGACCGGGGTGGAAGGGCGCGACGTGGTAGTCCTCCAGGTAGACCTCGATGAAGGTTTTCCAGTTGTAGTTGCAGGTGTGCAGCTCCACGTGGTCCAGCACCATGCCATCAAAGTTCAGCGCGGCACGCGGGCCCATGTTGGCCAGGTCGGCGGCGATGTCGCGGCCGTTGTCTTCGAACAGCAGGCCGTTCCATTCGCGCAGCGGGTAGCGCTTGAGGTCCAGGCAGGGGTCTTGTGTGAAGTGTGGGGCGCCCAGCAGATTGCCCAGTTTTGTACCTGGAGCGCTGCCGCCGTTGTACGTCCAGCGGTGCAGCGGGCACACGATGTGGCCACCGGCGCTGCCGTTGCGCTGTTCGTTGAGGTTGCCCCGGTCCTTGAGCATCACCGCCTGCCGGTGGCGGCAGACGTTGGAGACCAGCTCCACACCTTGTGCGGTGTGCACCAGTGCGCGGCCCTGGCCTTCCTGCGGCAGAGCGTAATAGTCACCCAGGTTGGCGACGGCGTTTTGGTGCCCCACATAGCGGGGCCCGCGCTGAAAGATGGTCTCCAGTTCGCGCTGGAACAGCGCCTCGTCGAAGTAACTGGAAACTGGAAGTTGGCTTGCGGCCTGCTGCAGTTGAAGACTTAAATCAGACATCGTGGTCGTGACCTAGAGACTCCCCCTATGAAGGGGCAGGGTAAGCGCTTGTCGACGGTGAAGTCAGCGCGGAAGGGGTGGATAGAGCCCGGGCTCCTGAAAACGAAAGGGGGCGATTGTACCCCGGGGGTGTGAGGGCACCGTTTGGGCGGGCCACTAAAATGCGAGGTTTGGCACACGCCTTCCGGCGCTGGGCCGTCTATTTATTTGCCCATGTCCAAAACCGCCGCCGCCAAGGCGCCCGCCCCGCCCGCCACCTACGAAGCCGCGTTGCAAGAGCTGGAACAGCTGGTCGCTGCGCTGGACGCTGGTCAGTTGCCGCTGGACCAGTTGCTGGCCCAGTACCAACGTGGTGCCGAACTGCTGCGTTTTTGCCGCTCACAGCTGGACACGGTGGAGCAGCAGATACGTGTGTTCGAAAACGGCACGACGCAGCCCTGGAGTGCCCAGTGAACGCTGCCACCCTGGATTTTGCGGCTTGGAGCCAGGCACAGCTGGCCAAGGTGGAGCGCGCGCTCGAAACCTGGGTGCCGGTGGACGCGCCCGCCCGGCTGGGCGAGGCCATGCGCTACGCCGTGCTCGACGGTGGCAAACGCTTGCGCCCCTTGCTGGTCTTGGCGGCAGCAGAGGCCGTGGGTGGTCAGCCGCAGGCGGCCTTGCGTGCCGCGTGTGCCGTTGAGCTGATCCATGCCTATTCGCTGGTGCACGACGACATGCCCTGCATGGACAACGACGTGTTGCGCCGGGGCAAACCCACGGTGCATGTGCAGTTTGGCGAGGCCCAGGCGCTGCTGGCGGGCGATGCCTTGCAGGCGCTTGCCTTTGAGTTGCTGCTGCCCGGCGAAGACGTGCTGCCCGCCGCGGTGAGCGCGCGCCTGTGCCGCCTGTTGGCCCAGGCCGCCGGTGCACAGGGCATGGCCGGTGGGCAGGCCATCGATCTGGCCAGCGTGGGCCAGATGCTGGACCAGGTGGCACTGGAAGACATGCACCGCAAGAAGACAGGTGCTCTGTTGCAGGCCAGCGTGCTCATGGGTGCCGCTTGCGCGGGGGTGACACAGCCGCAGCGCGACGCCCTGGCCGACTATGGTGCCGCTCTGGGCCTGGCTTTCCAGGTGGTGGACGACATCCTGGACGTGGTGGCCGATTCGGCCACGCTGGGCAAAACCGCCGGCAAGGATGCCGCCAACGACAAGCCCACCTTTGTGTCACTGATGGGGCTGGACGCTGCGCGTGCCTATGCCCAAGCGTTGATCGAACGTGCCCAGGCAGCCCTGGCACGCAGTGGTCTGACCGACACCCGCGCGCTGGCGGCGCTGGCCCAACAGGTGGTGCAGCGTTCCCACTGAGCCCCCCGACAACGGATATCGAAAGTACCCCTCGCGATGAGCGCCTTGTTGCCCACCATCCAATCGCCCGCCGACCTGCGCCGCCTGCAGCGCACACAACTGCGTCCGCTGGCCGACGAGCTGCGGCAGTTTGTGCTCGACAGCGTGTCCAAGACCGGTGGGCACCTCAGCTCCAACCTGGGCACGGTGGAGCTGACCGTGGCCTTGCACTACGTGTTCAACACGCCCGAGGACCGCATCGTCTGGGACGTTGGGCACCAGACCTACCCGCACAAAATCCTGACCGGCCGGCGTGAGCGCATGCACACGCTGCGTCAGTTGGGTGGCATCAGCGGCTTTCCCCAGCGGGCCGAAAGCGAGTACGACACCTTCGGCACGGCGCACTCATCCACCAGCATCTCAGCCGCACTGGGCATGGCTGTGGCCGCACGCCAGAAGGGCGAAGACCGCCACGCCATCGCGGTGATCGGCGACGGCGCCATGACCGCCGGCATGGCCTTCGAGGCGCTCAACAACGCGGGTGTGGAGCACTGCCGGCTGCTGGTCATCCTCAACGACAACGACATGTCCATCAGCCCGCCGGTGGGCGCACTCAACCGCTACCTGGCGCAGCTCATGAGCGGGCAGTTTTATGCGGCGGCCAAAAACGTGGGCAAAAGTGTGCTCAAGCCGGTGCCCCCGCTGTTTGAACTGGCCAAGCGGCTGGAGCAGCAGGCCAAGGGCATGGTGGTGCCGGCCACCCTGTTCGAAAAATTCGGCTTCAATTACATCGGCCCCATCGATGGCCACGACCTGGACTCGCTGATCCCCACGCTCGAAAACATCAAGCAGTTGGAGGGCCCGCAGTTTTTGCACGTGGTCACCAAAAAGGGCCAGGGCTACAAGCTGGCCGAGGCCGATCCGGTGGCCTACCACGGGCCCGGCAAGTTCGATCCTGCCGTGGGCCTCACGCCGCCGGCCACACCACCCAAGACCACCTTCACCCAGGTGTTTGGCCAGTGGCTGTGCGACATGGCCGAGGCCGACAAACGCCTGGTGGGCATCACACCCGCCATGCGCGAAGGCTCGGGCATGGTCGAGTTCCACAAACGTTTTCCCGAGCGCTACCACGATGTGGGCATCGCCGAACAACATGCCGTGACCTTTGCCGCCGGCCTGGCCTGTGAGGGCCTCAAGCCGGTGGTGGCCATCTACTCCACCTTTCTGCAGCGCGCCTACGACCAGTTGATCCACGACGTGGCGCTGCAAAACCTGCCGGTGGTGTTTGCGCTGGACCGCGCTGGCCTGGTGGGGGCCGACGGCGCCACCCACGCGGGTAACTACGACATCGCTTACCTGCGCTGCATCCCCAACATGGCCGTGGCCTGCCCGGCCGACGAGGCCGAGTGCCGGCAATTGCTGAGCACGGCATACGAACAGAACCACCCGGTTGCGGTGCGTTACCCGCGCGGGGCAGGCATTGGCCGGCCGCAGCCCGCTGACTTGGGCGGTCTGCCTTATGGCAAGGGCGAGTGGCGCCGCCGCGGGCAGGGGGTGGCCATCCTCGCGTTCGGCACCTTGTTGTACCCGGCGCTCCAGGCTGCCGAGGGCCTGAACGCCAGTGTGGCGAACATGCGCTGGGCCAAGCCTCTCGATGTGGAACTGTTGCTGGAACTGGCCCGCAGCCACAGTGGCTTGGTGACGGTGGAAGACGGCGCCACCATGGGTGGGGCCGGCAGCGCCGTGTTGGAAGCACTGCAAGCTGCCGGGCTGAGCCTGCCGGTGCTGCAGCTGGGCTTGCCGGATCAGTTCATCGAACACGGTGACCCGGTGAAGCTGCTGAGCCTGCAGGGCCTGGATGCCGAAGGCATCGAGCGGCGCGTCCAAGAGCGTTTTTCGCACCTGGTCGGTGCGGCTTCCGCCGCTTCAGCGACCACCTGATTTTTCAAGAATGCGACCGTGAAAATTTTTCACGGCGTTTGGTGTTCAAACCGGCGTTTGCGAGGGAAAACCCCCAAGTTTCGGGGAGTTCTGCTTCCTACAATGCGCAAGCCTTCACACACAGGCGAGGCGGTGTCCAGTGCGCCGCCGACCGTCAACAATCCAAATCGGAGTCAAACCATGGATCGTCGTTCAATCATCAAACATGCAGGCATCGCCGGCGTGCTGGCCGCAGGCGCCGCACCTGCTGTGCATGCCCAGGCAGCCATCCGCTGGCGCCTGACCTCCAGCTTCCCCAAGGCGCTGGACACCATTCACGGCGCGGCCGACGTGTTCGCCAAGAAGGTCAACGAGATGTCCGGCGGCAAGTTCTCGGTCACCGTGCACGCTCCTGGCGAACTGGTGCCGGCGTTCGGCATTGTGGACGCTGTGCAGCAAGGCACCGTGGAAGCCGGTCACACCGCACCCTATTACTACTTCGGCAAGGACGACACCTTTGCCATGGGCACGGCGATTCCGTTTGGTCTGAACAGCCGCCAGCTCACCGCCTGGTACTACGACGGCAACGGCCTCAAGCTGTTCCGCGAGTTCTACGACCAGTACAACATCGTCAACTTCCCCGGCGGCAACACGGGCGCCCAGATGGGTGGCTGGTACCGCAAGGAAATCAAGTCCCTGGCCGACGTCAAGGGTCTGAAGATGCGCGTCGGCGGGTTCGCTGGCAAGGTCATGAGCCGCATGGGCGCCGTGCCCCAGAACATCCCCGGTGGCGAAATCTACCAGGCGCTGGAAAAAGGCACCATCGACGCGACCGAATGGATCGGGCCGTACGACGATGAAAAGCTGGGCTTCCAGAAAGTGGCCAAGAACTATTACTACCCCGGCTGGTGGGAAGGCGGCGCACAGCTGGACTTCTACATCAACAAGGCGGCCTTCAACGCCCTGTCGACCGAGAACAAGGCCATCGTGGAAACCGCTGCATCGCACGCCCACACCATGATGCAGGCCATGTACGACGCCCGCAACCCGGGGGCCTTGAAGCGCCTGGTGGCTGGTGGCGCCAAGCTGCTGCCCTTCCCCAAGGCGGTGATGGACGAGGCGTACAAGCAGTCGATGGCTTTGTACAGCGAACTCAGCGCCAGCAACCCGAACTGGAAGAAGATCTACACGGACTACTCGGCGTTCCGCAAGGACCAGAACCTGTGGTTCCGCTTCACCGAAGCGCGTTTCGACTCCTACATGCAGTCGGCCAAGCTGTAAGCAGCTTGCTGTGCCGGCACCAAACCCCGCACCCGCGGGGTTTTTTGCTGCAATGCTTCGCCGTAAGACGGGTGTGGCCAGCCGGGACGTTGGCCGATCCGATAGACTTTGCGCCCGTTTGCCTTCACCCTCCATCCAGGGGTTCCCATGTCACTACTGCTCAAACTTTCACGCCTGATCGACGCGCTGACCAACCTCATTGGCAAGCTGGCGATGTGGATGATCCTGGCCACCACCCTCATCAGCGCTGGCAACGCCATCATCCGCAAGCTGTTTGGCACCAGTTCCAATGCCTGGCTGGAAATCCAGTGGTACCTGTTTGCCGCCGTTTTCATGCTGGGCAGTGGCTACGCCTTTCTGCGCAACGCACACGTGCGCATCGATTTCATTTCCAGCCGCTTCAGTGCCCGCACACGCAACTGGATCGACGTGGGAGGCATCCTCGTTTTTGTGTTTCCGCTGTGTTATCTGCTCATCAGCCTGGGCATGCCCTTGTTCCTGAACGCCTGGAACAGCGGTGAGATGTCGTCCAACGCGGGCGGCCTGTTGCGCTGGCCCGTGTACGCCCTCATCCCGCTGGGTTTTTTACTGCTCTTTGTGCAGAGCATCAGCGAATTGATCAAGCGCTTTGCGTTTCTTACCGGCAACGGCCCCGATCCCCTGGCCCATGACGGCCCCAGCGATGAAGAACTGCTGGCACAACAACTCCTGGAAGAAGAAGCGCTGCGCCTGAAGGGAGCCAACTGATCATGATCGAATTCATCTCTGCCAACTTTGTGCCGCTGATGTTTGGCGGCTTGCTGGTGTTTTTGCTGACCGGTTTTCCCGTGGCTTTCTCGTTGGCCGCGACCGGTTTGTTTTTTGGCCTGATTGGTATGGAAGTGGGGCTGTTCCCCGACAACCTGTTCCAGGCTTTGCCGCTGCGTGTGTTCGGCATCATGCAGAACGACACCCTGCTGGCCATCCCCTTCTTCACCTTCATGGGCATCATCCTTGAGCGCAGCCGCATGGCCGAGGACTTGCTCGAAACCGTGGCCCAGGTGTTTGGTCCGGTGCGCGGTGGCCTGGCGGTGGCTGTGGTGTTGGTGGGTGCGCTGCTGGCGGCCACCACGGGCGTGGTCGCTGCGGCGGTCATTTCCATGGGCCTGATTTCGCTGCCCATCATGCTGCGCTACGGCTACAACCGCACCATCGCCACCGGCACCATCACCGCGTCCGGCACGCTGGCGCAGGCACTGCCGCCCTCGCTGGTGCTGATCGTGCTGGCCGACCAGTTGGGCCGTTCGGTGGGTGACATGTATGCCGGTGCCTTGATACCTGGCCTGCTGCTGGTGGGCTTGTACCTGGCCTTCATCGCCGCCGTGGCGTTGCTCAAACCCGACTGGGTGCCCGCGTTGCCGCTGGAGGCGCGCATCTACTCCGAACCCAATGGCAGCAGCGGACACCGCTCCTTGCTGCTGCTGCTGCTGGCCTGTGGCGCGGCTGCTTATGGCTGGTCACAGATTCACGACAGCATGATGGCGCAGTGGATTGGTCGTGAGAATCCGGCCGCCACCGATGAGGTGTTCATCCTCTCCGCCACGGTTGGCTCGGTGTTGGCCTTGGCGCTGGCGCTGCTCAACCGCTTGTTCCGCCTGGGGCTGTTGTCGCGCCTGGCTGAGCAGGTCACCTTTGTTCTGATCCCACCGCTGGTGCTGATTTTCCTGGTCCTGGGCACCATCTTCCTGGGCATTGCCACGCCCACCGAAGGCGGCGCCATGGGCGCGCTGGGTGCCTTGATCATGGCGGGCTCCCGCAATCGTTTGTCGTTTGACCTGATGAAACAGGCGCTGGAGAACACCACCAAATTGGCTGTTTTTGTGCTGTTCATCCTGATTGGCTCGACAGTGTTCAGCTTCACCTTCAATGCGGCCGATGGTCACATCTGGGTGGAACACCTGTTCGACAAACTGCCAGGTGGCCAGCTCGGGTTCCTGATTTTTGTGAACGCCCTGGTGTTTGTGCTGGGCATGTTCATCGACTTTTTCGAGATCGCTTTCATCATCATCCCGCTGCTCGCCCCGGTGGCTGAGAAGATGGGCATCGACCTGATCTGGTTCGGCATCATCATCGCGATGAACCTGCAGACCTCGTTCCTGACGCCGCCGTTCGGTTTTGCGCTGTTCTACCTGCGCAGCGTGGCGGCCCGCAACGATTACACCGACCAGATCACCAAGCAGCGCATCCCAGCGGTGACCACGGCGCAGATCTACAAGGGCTCGATTGCGTTCATCATTCTGCAGTTGCTTATGGTGGCGGCCATCATTGCGTTCCCGGGCATGGTCACGGGCAGCCTGGGTGAGAAGGTCAAGGTCGATGAATCGGCTGTGACCGACATGCTCAACAACATGCCGGGCATGGAGGACACCGACTCGGGCCAAGAAGCCAGCCAGGAAGGCATGGGCGCCGAGCCCGCTGCCGAAGGCGAAGCCGCTCCGGCTGAAGAAGCTGCGGCCGAGGACGATCCGGCCAAGGCGCTCCAGGACGCCGTCAAGGAAGACAAGAAGTGAAGGTGCCATGCACATGCTGATTGATGTGCGGGTCATGGATGCGCGCATGGCCGGCCAGCTGCCGGCCTACGCCACGCCTGGCAGCGCCGGCCTGGACCTGCGTGCCTGCCTGGATGAGCCTGTTCTGTTGGCGCCCAACGCCTGGCAGCTCGTGCCCACCGGGCTGGCCATCCACCTCAGGGACCCGGGGTACGCGGCGCTCATCCTGCCGCGCTCCGGACTTGGCCACAAACACGGCATTGTGCTGGGCAACCTGGTCGGCCTGATCGACAGCGACTACCAAGGCCAGCTCATGGTGAGCGCCTGGAACCGCAGCGACGTGGCCTACACCCTGCAACCCATGGAGCGCCTGGCACAACTGGTCATCGTGCCGGTGGTGCAGGCGCAGTTTCGTGTCGTGGATGACTTCGATCACGCCACCGAACGTGGCGCCGGCGGCTACGGTTCCACCGGCAAAGCCTGACGCTGGCGGGTCAGCGTCAGCGCCTCAGTGCAGGGTCGCGTCCGGCGGCGAGCCGGTCTGCACATTGAAAAAACCGGTGCCCAGCGTGCCCCGGCCAATTTCTTCTTCCGTCGCTTCGCGCACCTGGTGCACACGCAACTGCAGGCGCAACGCGATGCCGGCCAGCGGGTGGTTGGCGTCCAGCACCACGTGCTCGGGGTAGATTTCGCTCACGAAGTACACCAGATCGCGTGGTGCGTCCGGGTTGCAGCCTTCGGGCAGGCCTTCAAAGGCCATGCCGATGTCCAGTTCGGCCGGAAAATGCGAGAGCGGCTCCAGAAACAGCAACTGGTCGTCGAAGTCGCCAAAGGCGTGTTCGGGTTCGAGGTGCAGGTCGATTTTGTCGCCCGCCTCATGACCCATCAGGCCCTCTTCAATTTTGGCCAGCAGATCGCCGCCGCCCAGCAGAAACTCCACCGGGTCATCCGATTCGTCCAGCACTTCACCCAGGGTGTCCTTGAGCGTCCAGCTCAGCGACACCACACATTGTTCCGAAATTTTCATCGCACAATTGTCCCATGATCTCCTCAGCGCCCCCCAGCCTCCCGCCCGCTCCCGACCAGGCCCTGGCCTTGTTGGGTGGGCTCACCCCTCAGCAATTCATGCGTCGGCACTGGCACAAAAAGCCTTTGCTGGTGCGCCAGGCCCTACCGGCGTTTGTGCCGCCGCTGGACCGCAAGGCGCTGTTCGATCTGGCGGCCCACGAAGGTGTGGAGTCCCGGCTGATCGCGCACGGTGGCAAGGGGTGGCAGCTCAAACACGGCCCGTTTGCGCGCCGCAGCCTGCCGCCGCTGGAGCAGGCGCGCTGGACCCTGCTGGTGCAGGGTGTGGACTTGCACAGCAACGCCGCGCATGAGCTGATGAGCCGTTTTCGTTTTGTGCCCGATGCGCGGCTGGACGATTTGATGATCTCTTGGGCCAGCCCCGGGGGCGGTGTGGGGCCACACTTCGACAGCTACGACGTGTTCCTGCTGCAGGCCACCGGCCAGCGCCGCTGGCGCATCGGCCGCCAGAAAGACCTGAGCCTGCAGCCCGATGTGCCGCTCAAAATCCTGCAGCACTTTGAGCCTGAGGAAGAGTGGGTGCTCAACCCCGGCGACATGTTGTACCTGCCGCCGCGTTGGGCACACGACGGCGACGCCGTGGGAGGCGACTGCATGACCTGTTCCATCGGTTTCCGTTCGCCTCAGCGTGGTGGCTTGGCCGGTGAGCTGGCTCTGCGCTTGGCTGACGAACACGAGGACACCACGCTCTACCGCGACCCGAGCCAGCCCGCCACCGCCACGCCGGCGCGTGTGCCCGAAGCCTTGCAACAGTTTGCGGCCGACGGCTTGCGCCGCCTGTTGGCCGAGGGCGATTTGTTGGCTTGCACCCTGGGCGAGGTCTTGACCGAGCCCAAACCCACGGTCTGGTTCGACGAACCGGCGGCCGCGTGGTCGGGCGGCGCGCTGCAACTGGACCGCCGCAGCCGCATGATGTACGACGACAAGCATGTGTTCATCAACGGCGAGAGTTTTCGGGCCGGTGGTGCCGATGCGCGCCTGATGCGGCAACTCGCCGATGAACACCGGCTGGACGCGCGCGCCTTGGCCCGTGCCAGTGAGGGCGCGCGCGCGCTGCTGGCCGAATGGGTGGACAGCGGCTGGCTGATCGAGGTGCCCGGCGATGACTGACAACCCAACCCCACAGCCTTCGCCTGTTCCGTGGCCGGAGGGGCGTTTTGTTGGCAGGGCGAACTTTCACAACCTGCTGGTTCAGGGCGTGCAGCAAGCCGCTCACCATGCCTGCCCGTTGCTCTGGCTGTGTGACCCTGACTTTGCCGATTGGCCGCTGGGCGAACGCCAGTTGATGCAGGCGCTGGACGACTGGGCGGTGGCCACACGCACCCACCCGTTGGCGCAACTGCGTGTGCTGGGCCAACGGTTCGACGACATGCGCCTGCGCCATGCGCGTTTTGTGGACTTGCGGGCGCGTTGGTCGCACCGCGTGGAGGTTCGTGTCTGGTCGGCGGGCCAGGCCAGTTTGCCCAGTGTGTTGTGGACGCCCTCGTGGACGATGCAGCGGCTGGACAGTGCCCGCGATGTGGCCGTGGCCACCACCGAAACAGTGCAGCGCACGCGGCTGGATGAAGCGCTGCAACAGCTCTGGTCACAGGCCAGACCGGGTTTTCCTGCGACCGCACTGGGTTTGTAGGAAACACCTGGCCACAATATTTCACAAAAATCAATATTTCAGGGTAAGTGCTATTGACTTTTTCGGATATGATCCGGCCGCTTTGTCTTCTGCACTTGTGTGCAAGGCAAATCCGGCCGGCAGTGCTTCACATCGGGGGTGCCTGTTTGCCGAATCCAACATCGTCCCGAACCCCTGCATCAGAGCTCTGACACCATGAACAAGTCGTTTGTTTTCGCCGCCGTGCTGGCCGCCGCTACCCTGGCCGCCTGCGGCAAGAAGGAAGAAGCGCCCGCGCCCGCACCTGCACCCGCTGCTGAAGCCGCCCCTGCCGCTCCCGCCGCTGCACCGGCCGACGCTGCTGCCGCACCTGCTGCTGCTGCCCCCGCCGCAGCCGCACCTGCTGCCGACGCCGCTGCCGCCCCGGCTGCTGCTCCCGCTGCTGCTGAAGAAGCCAAGAAGCCCTGATGTTGCTGTTGCGCCAGCGCCACCGGTTGGTGGCCTGGCGAAGCATCTGAACCCGCCGAGCCATGCGCTTGCGCGGGTTTTTCTTTGCCTCAATGGGTGCTCGGTCCACGCTCAGGCTTGGGCATATTGCTCTGCTGCCTTGCGCAAGGCTTCAGCGACCTTCTGCCGCAGTTCGGGGGGGTGCACCACCTCGCAGTCCGGGCCGTGGCGCAGGATGTCGCCCAGCAGTTCGCGGTCGTCCGCGTAGGGCAGCTCCAACACGTAACTGCCATCCGGCTCCACCTGGGCCGACTGGTCGGGGTGCCATTGCTCGCCACTCACCCAACGCGCCCGTTGAGGGGTGAATCGCAGGCGCGCCCGGGCGACGGGCGGCCCACTGAAAATGCCGTAGCCGGCTTGCATGGCTCGCTTGAGCTGCTCGGCCGGGACATCCACAGCCGGTGTGTCGGTCAGCATCTCGCAGCGCTCCAACGCGTCCACCGAAAAGCTGCGCAGGTCTTCGCGCAAATGGCACCAGGCGTCCAGGTACCAGTTGTCGCGGTAGTGCACCAGCTGCTGAGGCGACACCTCGCGTTCCACCCGTTGCCCGGTGGCGCGGTTGAAGTGGCGCAGCCACAAGCGCTTGCGTTGCAGCGTCGCGCTGGCCACGGTGTCGAAGGCCTGAGGCGGCAGCCGCCGCTGCCCCGCGTGCACCACCCGCATGCGTTGCGCCAGACCGAGGCTGTCGATGTCGATGTCGTGCAGCAGGTGGGCCAGGCGCTCGCGCAGGGGCGCCAGTTTGTGCCCCAGCAGCCCTGGCGCCAGTTCGCTCAGCAAGTGTTGCAAGGTGACCAGGGCGACCAGTTCCTGCGGTGTCAGCCACATGCCGGGCAGCTCGCGGCGTGTGTTGCCTGGGGCCAGCCGGTAGCCACCGGCCAGGCGGTCGTACACCACAGGTAACGACAAGGTTTCGCGCAGCCGCGCCATGTCGCGTTTGAGCGTCGCAATCGAGATGCCCAAGGTGGCCATGAGTTCTTCGCTGGCCACCGCGTGGCGGCTGGTCAGCAGGCTTTTGTAGCGGTAGAGGCGATCTATCTCGTTCATGTTGCGAGCATGCCCGATTTCCGTATCGCGTTTTGATACGGAGGCGCCGTACCTTTGGTGGGTCGTCCTTTGCCAGCGGGGTGAGGCGGCACCAACCCACCTGATTCACGAAGGGAAGCATTCACATGGCACGGTTTCAACAATGGTTTTCGCAACTTGTCCGCCGCGCGCCCGGGCTGGCCGCTGATGCCGCCGGTGCTGGACACGCAGCGTGGCGTGTCATGCCACCCAGCGATCCGACACAGCCCCTGTGGCTGGTGCCCGCCTACCAGCGCCAGCGCCGCTCAGGCGATCGCCTGATGCCGCGCTGAACGGCGCGCGCAAACAACGCCTGCGCCCGTGCCCGGGCGTGGATCGGTTCGTCCAGCGGCACAAGCTGCGATACTTTGGGCAATGGTCTTCACCGCCCTGCTGATCGATGCCGACCCCCAGCGCGTGCACGCGCTGAGCGGTGCGCTGGTCTCGTTGGGTGCGGTGCAACCGGTCGAGGTGGTGAGCTCACGCGCGGCAGCGGTGCAGCGGCTGACGCACGACGGCCCCGTGCCCGAGGTGGTGGTGATGGCCTTGATGTTGCCGGACGGTTGCATGACCGAGCTGGATCTGCCCTGGGAGCGGTGGCCTGCCCTGGTGCATGTGGCGCCGGGGGAGGAGGCGCTCGCGGCCCAGGCCATGCGGCGTGGTGTGAGCGACTACTTCATTGTCGATCCGGCTGCGGGCTATTTGCACGCATTCCCCGAGCAGGTGCGTGCCGTGATGGCCAAGGCCGACAACCTGCGGCAGTTGCAGAGCACCGTGCAACGCCTGGATTTGGTGCTGGGCGCGGTGGATCTGGGCCTGTGGGACCGCGATCTGCGCAGTGGCCGTGAGCTGATGGACGAGCGTTGGTTTGCGCTGCTGGGCCATGTCCGTGGCGACATGGAAACCGACCACGGGCGTTGGTTGTCCCTGGTCCACCCCGCCGACGCCTTGCAGCTGGAGCACCAGCGCCAGCTGGTGGTCAGCGGCGACCTCTCGATGCTTGAGACCGAGTTCCGCATGCGCCACCGCGCCGGACATTGGCTGTGGATACACAGCCGCGGCCGCACCGTGGAGCATTCGCCCGACGGCACGCCCTTGCGCATGGTGGGCTCACATGCCGATGTGAGCACCCGCAAACAGGCCGAACACACCCTGGCTCGGCAACACCGTCTGCTGCAGGCGGTGAGCCGGGCACAAAACAGCTACATCGAGCAAAGCCACCTGCAGGGCGCGTTTCAGCTGCTGCTGGAGGAGCTGCTTCAGGTCACCGACAGTGAATACGGGCTGGTGGGCGAAGTGGTGCCGCGTCCGGGCAGCGTGCCCTACCTGCGCATCCATGCCATGACCAACATCGCCTGGGACGCGCCCTCGCAGGCGCTCTACGCCAAGGTGGCCGAGGGCGGCATGGTTTTTGACAGCCCCGACAGCCTGCTGGGCGTGACCCTGCGCACCGGCAAGGCCGTGATCGCGAACGACCCCAACAACGACCCGCGTGCCACAGGGCGACCGCACGGGCACCCGCCTTTGCGTGCCTACCTGGGTTTGCCGGTCAAGCTGGATGGGGAGCTGGTGGCCCTGGTGGGGCTGGCGAACCAGCCCGAGGGCTACACCCAGGCCGATGCCGACTTTCTGGCCCCCTTCATCAGCACCGTGGGGCAGCTGTTCCGCGCCTGGCGCGTGGAGCAACAACGCACCCAGGCGCAGCAGGAGTTGCAGATCGCCCTCGACAGCATGGACCAGGGCCTGTTGCGGGTCGATGCGCATGGCGTGGTCACCAGTTTCAACCAGCGCGCGCTCGATCTGCTGGATTTGCCGGCCGCGTTGCTGGCCTCCAAGCCCGACTTCCATGCCTTGGTGAACCACCAGAAGGAGCAGGGCGCCTTTGGGCCACAGTTCGAGTTGGTGGACCCCGGTGGCCGCGCTTACGTGAGCGACGCAGCCAGGCTTGACAGCGAAGGCCTGCCCGCGCCCGGCAGCTATTGGCGGCGCACGCTCAAGGGCCTGGCGCTTGAGGTGCGTACGCGGGCGCTGCCCGACGGTGGCATGGTGCGCACCTATGCCGACGTGACCGGCTACTTCGACGCCCAAGAGGCGCTGGCGCAGAGCGAGGCCCGGTTTCGCAGCCTGGTGGAGCTGTCGTCCGACTGGTATTGGGAGCAGGACGCACAGTTCCGTTTTGTGCAGGCGGCCGGCGACCTGGAGCGGGGCACCGGCATGTCGATTGAGGACCACCTGGGCAAGACGCGGCAGGAAATCGGCGCCCTCAACATGACCGATGCGGACTGGGCCGAACACCAGCGCCTGCTGGAGGCGCACCAGGTGTTTCGCGACCTGGAGTTGCTGCGCGAAGGCGAGCACGGTCAAACCTTTTGGGTCAGCATGAGCGGTGCCCCCATCTTTGACGCCATGGGTCGCTTTACCGGCTACCGTGGCGTGGGCCGCAACATCGATGCGCGCATGAAGGCCCAGCAGGAGGTGCAGGCCGCCCGCCACCGGCTGCAGGCCATTCTGGAAGCGATACCCGACCCGTTGTTTGAAATCACGGCCGACGGGCACTACGTGTACGTGAGCTGCAACGACGAGCGCTTGTTGGCCATGTCGCCCGAGCATTTGTTGGGGCGCCACATCAACGAGGTGCTGGCGCCCGAGGCGGCTGAGGTGGTGCAGGCTGCCATCGCCGAGGCGCGCGCGCAGGGCGCTTCAGTGGGGCGGCAATACCCCTTGTTGTTGCCCGAGGGCGAACGCTGGTTTGAACTCTCGGTGACGCGCAAACCCGTGCAGGCCGGCGAGACCGAGCGCTTCATCATGCTGGCCCACGACGTGACCGACCGCAAGCATGCCGAAGAGGAAATCGAGCGGCTGGCTTTTCACGACGTCCTGACCGGGCTGCCCAACCGCCGCCTGTTGCTCGACCGCCTGGCCATGGCCATCACCGGCAGCGTGCGCGCGGGCCAACACGGCGCGTTGCTGTTCATCGACCTGGACAACTTCAAAGACCTCAACGACACCTTGGGCCACGACCGGGGCGACGAGCTCTTGCAACTGGTGGCGCAGCGGCTGCAAAGCGGCGTGCGCAGCGCCGACACCGTGGCACGTCTGGGCGGCGACGAGTTTGTGCTCATGCTGGTGGGCTTGCACGCTGACGTGGCACAGGCGGCTTCGGAGGCCGAGGCCATTGCGCGCAAGGTGCTGGTCATGCTCAACCAACCCTATGTGCTCGCTGGGCGCGAGCACAACAGCTCGCCCAGCATAGGTGTGGCCTTGTTTGGCCATGGCGATGACACCGTGGACGAGTTGCTCAAACGCGCGGATCTGGCCATGTACCGAGCCAAGATCGAAGGCCGTAACACACTGCGCTTTTTCGACCCCCAGATGCAGGCGGCGGTGCTGGCACGCGCCTCGCTGGAGGCCGACCTCCGCGTGGGCCTGCAACGCGACGAACTGGCGCTGTTTTTCCAGCCGGTGGTCGATGCTGCCGGGCGAATGGTCGGCGCAGAAGCACTGGTGCGATGGCGCCATCCCCAGAGGGGCATGGTGTCGCCGGCCGATTTCATCCCGGTGGCGGAGCAAAGTGGCCTGATCCTGCCGCTGGGGCAGTGGGTGCTGGAGCGGGCCTGCGAGTGCCTGCGGGGCTGGGCCGACACACCGGGGCTGGCGCACATGAGTCTGGCCGTCAACATCAGCGCGCGCGAATTCCGCAGTGCCGGTTTTGTGGCGCAGGTCAGCGAGGCCGTGGCCCGCGCCGGCATCAACCCATCGCGGCTCAAACTGGAACTGACCGAAAGCGTGTTACTGCACGACACCGAGGAAATTGCCGACAAGATGAACCGGCTCAGAGCCTGTGGCCTGAGCTTCTCGCTGGACGACTTCGGCACCGGCTATTCCAGCCTGAGCTACCTCAAGCGCTTGCCGCTGGACCAGCTCAAGATCGACCAGAGTTTTGTGCGCGACGTGCTCGACGATCCGGACGATGCGGCCATTGTTCGCACCATTTTGGCCCTGGCGCAGAGCTTGGGGCTGGCGGTGGTGGCCGAGGGCGTGGAAACCCGTGGGCAACGCGATTTCCTCGCGCTCAACGGGTGCCGCCAGTTCCAGGGCTACCTGTTCGGGCGGCCTTCGCCCAACATGGACGATTTCACCCCGCTGCTGTAGCTGGGCAGCAGGCGAGCAGGTCAGAAGGGCGCGTCTTCGCCGTGCGAGCGGGTGTCCGCAGCGGCGTCATCGGTGGCGCTGTCGGCCGAAGGGGCGCCCGTGGCGATTTCGCCGGTGGACTGGCGGACAGCCGCCTTGTCGCCCGCGCTGGCAAATTTGCTGTACTTGCCCACCACCGTCACCAGTTGGCCGTAGATGCGCGGGTTGGCGGCCAGGCATTCCTTTTGTTCCAGAAAGTCGGCCTCGCCGGTGAAGTTGCCGACCAGGCCGCCGGCCTCGGTCACCAGCAGCGAGCCTGCGGCCACGTCCCAAGGGCTCAGACCCATCTCGAAAAAGCCGTCGGAGAAGCCAGCGGCCACGTAGGCCAGGTCGAGCGCGGCCGAGCCGGGGCGGCGCACGCCGGCGCACAGCGGCATCACGTCGGCCAGCATGGCCATGTAGGTCTTGAAATGGTCGCCCGGGCGGAAAGGGAAGCCGGTGGACAGCAGCGTGTCGCGCAACGTGGTGCGCTTGGCCACGCGGATGCGGCGCTCGTTGAGGTAGGCGCCGCGGCCACGCGTGGCGCAGAACAGGTCGTTGCGGGTGGGGTCGTAGACCACGGCCTGCTCGATGCGGCCCTTGACCATGAGCGCAATGCTCACGCAATAGACCGGGAAGCCGTGGATGAAGTTGGTCGTGCCGTCCAGTGGATCGATGATCCACACGTGGTCTTTGTCGCGGCCCCGGCCTTCGCGCTGGCCCGATTCCTCGGCCCAGATGCCGTGGTCGGGGTAGGCGGTGAGCAGCGTTTCGATGATGGCTTTTTCGGCGGCCTGATCGATTTCGGTGACGAAATCGTTGGTCTGCTTGGCGGCTACGCGCACGGATTCGACATCGAGTGCGGCGCGGTTGATGATGGTGCCAGCGGTACGGGCGGCCTTGATGGCCACGTTGAGCATGGGGTGCAGGTTGGACGACATGACTTGTTTAAGAGCAAAAAAAAGGCCGCTCGATGGCGGTGACAATAGCGCGATTTTACCCGCCCGGCCAGCCCGGTGGCAAACCCCGCCATGAAGACCCGTTTTGTCCTGATCGAAACCAGCCATGCCGGCAATGTGGGCGGCGTGGCCCGCGCCATGAAGGTGATGGGCTTTGACGACCTGGTGCTGGTGCGGCCCCGTTGGGCCAACGTGTTGCGCCGCGAAGAAACCATACAGCGCGCCAGCGGCGCCAACGACGTGCTGGCCAACGCCCGCATCGTGGACACGCTGGACGGGGCGCTGGACGGCATCACCCACCTGTGCGCCACCGCCATGACCCCGCGCGACTTTGGTCCGACCACGCGCAGCCCGCGCCAGCACCTGCCCACGCTGGTGGCACCCGACGCGCCGCCCCAAGCAGGTGTCGCATTTCTGTTTGGCAGCGAGCGTTTTGGCATGGCCAACGAAGATGTGTACCGTTGCCACATGTGCCTGAGCATTCCCACTGCGCCGAACTTCGGCTCGCTCAACCTCGCGGCGGCGGTGCAATTGATTGCCTACGAGTGGCGTGAGGCCCTGGGTGGTTTTGCCTTGCCACCCAGTGGCACACCCGAGCAGGTGCCGGCCGACGCGCGTGCGGTGGCCGGCGTGCTGGACCACTGGCAGCAGGCGCTCATCGACGTGGGTTTCCTCGATCCGGCCGCGCCCAAGAAGCTGATACCGCGCCTGAACCAGTTGCTCAACCGGGCGCAACTGGCCGAGGAAGAAATCCACATCCTGCGTGGTGTTGCCCGCGCCGTGCAGCAGATGGCGGCGAAGGCGAAGCGATAGACTGTGCGCCCTATGTTTGAACGCACCCGGGCGGACATCCGCATCATCCTTGACCACGACCCCGCGGCCCGCAGCACCTGGGAGGTGCTGACCTGCTACCCCGGCCTGCATGCGCTGTTTCTGCACCGCCGCGCCCACGCCTGTTGGCATGCAGGCTTCAAGTGGCTGGGGCGTTTCATCTCGCACCTCTCGCGCTGGATGACGGGCATCGAAATTCACCCCGGCGCCAAGATCGCGCCCGGCGTGTTCATCGACCACGGCATGGGCGTGGTGATCGGTGAAACCGCCGAGGTGGGCGAGGGCACCACCATCTACCAGGGTGTCACGCTGGGTGGCACGTCACTCACCAAAGGCGCCAAACGCCACCCCACGCTGGGCCGCAACGTGGTGGTGGGCGCGGGCGCTAAGGTGCTGGGGGGCTTCACCGTGGGCGACAACGCCAAGGTGGGCAGCAACGCGGTGGTCACCAAACCGGTGCCGGCCGGCGCCACGGCGGTGGGCAACCCCGCACGCATCATCGCCGCCGAGGTGGACGCCAAGCGCGAAGAGGTCGCCTCCAAGATGGGCTTCTCGGCCTACGGTGTGACGCAGAACGACGACCCGTTGAGCCAGGCCATGCGCGGCCTGATCGACAACGCCGCCGGGCAGGAGCACCAGATTGCCATGTTGTGGCAAGCCATCGAGCGCCTGCAGGACTGCGTGAAAACGGGGGATTGTGTGCCCAAGGACGCCGCGCGAGAAGAGTGCTTTGAGGCCGACAAGCTCAACCAGCTCGTCGGCAAGTGAGTTTCTTCAGTGGTGGTGCCCGTGCGCGCCATGTGCATGGCCATGGGCGATTTCTTCTGCAATGGCCGCACGCACTGAAATCACTTTCAGCGCGAACTTGAGCGTCTGCCCGGCATAGGCGTGGTTGCCGTCCAGGTGCACGGTGTCGCCCTTGATTTTCTTGACGATGAACCACTGTTCGTGGCCACTGGCGTCATAGCCCTTGATCTCGCCACCCACCTTCACACCGGGCGGGAAGTCCTTCTTGGGCATGGTGGTCACCAGGCTCTCATCACGCGGGCCGAAGGCGTCTTCGGGGGGCAGCGTCAGCGTGGTCTGAAAGCCGGCTTCCTTGCCCTCCAGCTCGGCTTCCACGCGGGGCAGCGTGTTGCCATAACCACCGTGCAGGTAGGCGCGGGGTTCTTTGCCGTCTTCAAGCAACTTGCCTTGGGCGTCGGTGACCTTGAAGGTCATGGTGACCACGGTGTTTTTGGTGATGTGCATAGGTGTTTGGGTGTTCACGCGTGAGCGGCATGGCCGCTGCGGGTCAGATCGGCTCGGCCGGCCAGGAGACCCTGAATAGAAATGTCTTCGTCCAATGCGTCCCAGTGAAGCCCATTGGCGCTCAAGGCCACCTCGGCACGTTGCTCGGGCGATGCCTGCAGCAGCCGCGGGAACCAGGCCAAAGGCGCGGCGATGGTGCGCCCGTCGTTGAGCAGCACCCAAAGGGTGTCTTCATCGATGCGCACCGATTTAGGCGAAGTGTTCATGCCATGCCCTTTCAATCAAGTCGGCGTTGTCGATCACCACGCCGTGCAGTTCGCGCAGGGTCTTGGCGTCGAAACCCACACTGTCTGCCAGCAGCACGGCGGGCGACAGCCAGAATTTTGCCTCACCTTCGGCGCTGCGCACATGGATGTGCAGGGCTTCGCGGGGGTGCCCTTCGTTGGAGTAGAAGAAAAAACGAAAATCCTTGTGACGCAGAACGACGGGCATGGCAGGCGCTGTATCAGCGCGAGGGGCGCACGGCGGATTTGGGCCGAAAGGCCTTGCAGACGTCGTCGTGGGTGTCGAGGTAAGGGCCGCCGAGGAGGTCGATGCAATAAGGCACAGCGGCAAAAATGCCGTTCACCTTCTGGGTGCCGTCGGCGTTCTTCAAACCCTCCAGCGTCTCGGCAATGGCCTTGGGCTGGCCGGGCAGGTTGATGATCAGACTTTTGTCGCGGATCACGGCGACCTGGCGCGAGAGGATGGCGGTGGGCACAAAGGCCAGGCTGATCTGGCGCATCTGTTCACCAAAACCCGGCATCTCTTTGTGCGCCACGGCCAGCGTGGCCTCGGGCGTCACGTCGCGCAGCGCGGGGCCAGTGCCGCCGGTGGTCAACACCAGGGCACAACCGGCGTTCACCAGGTCGATCAGCGTCTGGCTGATGGTGGCCTGCTCGTCGGGGATGAGGCGTGGCTCGAAGGTGAGCGGGTTCTTGAGCGCACGCGCCAGCCAGTCCTGCAGCGCGGGCAAACCTTTGTCTTCGTAGACGCCGCTGCTGGCGCGGTCGCTGATGGAGACGATGCCGATGCGCACGGCATCGAAGGTGGCAGTTGGTGGGGTGTCACTCATGGTCGGTATCGGTTTCGTCGGCGCTGTCGTCTTCGCTGTCGTTGCCCCGCAAGGTCGCACGCACCAGCCGGAAGATTTCGCGGTAGGACTTGCCGTGGCGCACCGCCTCACCTGGGCGTTCTTTCACGCCCTGGGCGTCCTTGCGGGCCTGGCGGATGAGGGTGCGCAGGCGCTGCACATCGGTGTTGGGGAAGGCGGCGAGCCAGTCGGTCAGCGCGTCTTCTTCGGCGATCAGGCGGTCGCGCCACTGTTCTGCCTGGTGCAGCGCCAAAGACTCCTCGGCCGAGCCTTTGTGCTGTTCGTCCAGCGCGGCCTGGGCAGCGGTCACGGTGTCCTCGTCGAGCTGGCGCATGAGCTTGCCGATGAACTGCATGTGGCGGCGCCGGCCTTCAAAGTTGGTGATGCGTTTGGCTTCGGCCAGGGCATCGAGCAGCTTGTCGGACAGGCCCAACTTGGCGAGCAGGTCGGCGCGCAGCGTCACCAGGGCTTCGCCCAGCGCCTGGCGGCGGTCGCTTTCTTTTTTGAGATCGGTGCGACTCAGTTCAACCGAGCCCTTGAGTTCGCGCTTGAGCTCCAGGTCGAGCTCGCTGCCTTCGGCCACGAAGTGGCCTCGGACGTAATAACCTTTGGTGGGTTTTCGGGACATGGTCTTTGGGGAATCCTCGCGGCCCGGCGGACAGCGGCAAGTATCATAGCCGCGCCATGAAGAAAACCCCCACCCGCGCCGTTTCGCCCACCGCAGCCCCTTCCCGGTCCATCGATCCCCAACAACCCGGCCCGGGTTTCCAGTACGCCCGGGCGCAGTTCGAAGCGCTGGCCGATGTGGCCTTGAGCCATGCCAAACACCTGGGGGCGGCCGACGCCGGGGTGGAGGTGTCCGAGGGGGCGGGCCTGAGCGTGTCGGTGCGCAAGGGCGAGCTGGAGAACGTGGAGCGCAACCGCGACAAATCGCTGGGCGTGACCGTCTACCTGGGCCAGCGGCGCGGCAACGCGTCTACCTCCGACTTCTCGCCCGACGCTGTGCGCCAGACGGTGCAGGCGGCCTACGACATCGCCCGTTTCACCGCCGAAGACCCGGTGGCCGGCTTGCCCGACCCCGAGGACGTGGCCGACGAATACCCCGACCTCGACCTCTTTCACCCCTGGGCCATCGACTCGGCCGAGGCCGCGCGCATCGCGCTGGCCTGCGAGGCGGCGGCCTTTGCCACCAGCAAGAAAATCACCAACAGCGAGGGCGCGGGCGTGTCGGCCCAGCAGTCGCATTTTTTTGCTGAACACATGCGCGGCGGCGAACGCCGCATGACCGGCATCTTCAGCGGCGGCTATGCGAGTTCGCGCCACAGCCTCTCCGTGGCCCCCATCGCCGGCAAAGGCAAACACATGCAGCGCGACGCCTGGTACAGCTCCATGCGTGCGCCCGAGCAGCTGGCGAGCCCCGAGGCGGTGGGCCGCTACGCCGCCGAGCGCGCGCTGGCCCGCCTGCACGGTCGCAAGATCGCCACCACCGAATGCCCGGTGCTGTTCGAAGCCCCGCTGGCCGCCGGCCTGCTGGGCGCCTACGTGCAGGCCACGAGCGGTGGCGCGCTGTACCGCAAGACCACCTTCCTGAACGAGAGCCTGGGCAAACAGGTGCTGAGCAAACACATCGACATCGTGGAAGACCCCTTCCAGATGCGCGGCAAAGGCAGCGCGCCGTTTGACGACGAAGGTGTGCGCACCGCCAAGCGCAAGGTGCTCAGCGCCGGCAAGGTGTTGGGCTACTTCCTCAGCACCTACTCGGCGCGCAAGCTGGGCATGCGCACCACCGGCAACGCCGGTGGCTCGCACAACCTGGTGATGACCAGCCGCCTGACCCAGCCGGGCGACACCCTCGACGAGATGCTGCGCAAGCTGGGCACCGGCCTGTTCGTCACCGAGCTCATGGGCCAGGGCGTGAACTACGTCACCGGCGATTACTCGCGCGGCGCGGCCGGCTACTGGGTTGAAAACGGTGTCATTGCCTACCCGGTGGAAGAGATCACCATCGCCGGCAACATGCGCGACATGTTCAAGCAGATCGAGGCCATTGGCGCCGACGCCTACGCCTACGGCGCCAAAACCGTGGGCTCCATCCTCATCGGCAAGATGAAAGTTGCTGGGAACTGACCAGGTTCTAGCCTGTCAGGCGCAAAAACAAGGGAGCAGATTCAAATGATCACGTGTTACTTGAAGTACATCATCGACCCCTTCAAGCTCAAAGAGTTTGAGCATTACGGGCGTTTGTGGATTCCGCTGGTGGAAAAACTGGGTGGCCAACACCACGGGTACTTCCTTCCTTCGGAGGGCGCAAACGACGTGGCGTTGGCCTTGTTCAGTTTTCCGTCGCTTGCCGAATATGAGTTGTACAGGCAGCGGTCATTTCAGGACGCTGATTGCCTGGCCGCGTTCAAGTACGCAGAAGAAACGCGGTGCGTGATCAGCCACGAACGCAGCTTTTTCCGACCGGTATTTGATTGAGTGGGTGCGGCCGACGCTCGGGCGCTCGCCTGCGGTCGGTTTCCCCGAATATCGCTTCCTTTGTTCGTGAGCAAGAAGGCTGCTGGCCCCTTCATCCAGAGCGGTCGCGTCGTTGCCACAGCGTGTTTTTAGACCCAACCCAGGGCACCCAGCGCGGCGCCCACGGCCAGCATCCACAGCAGGTGCAGGCGGGTGCGCCAAATGAGCAAGGCGCTGCCCAGGGTCAGCAGCCACAGGCCCGCGTCCAGCCGGGGGGTGCCGCTGGCACGGCCCAGCAACCAACTGGTGGCCAGCAGCACGCCCACCACAATGGGCGCCATGCCTTGGCGAAAGGATTGCACGCCCAGCTGCTCGCGGTGCCGCTGGCACCAGCGCGTGGCCCACACCGTCAACAGCGAACTGGGGGCGAGCACGCCCAGGGTGCAGATCAGTGCGCCCGCAGTGGAGAGCAGGGCGGTGAGCACCGCGCCCGCCTGCGGGCCGGCCGCGTTGTGGCCCACGTTCCAGCCCACCAGGGCGATGAACAACACATTGGGGCCCGGCGCGGCCTGCGCCAGCGTGACCGACTGGGTGAACTGCAAATCGGTCAGCCAGCGCTGGTCGGTGGCCAGAAAGCGGTGCAGATCGGGCACCAGGGTGATGGCACCTCCCACCGCCAGCAACGAGATCGACAGGTGGTAGAGCAGCAGATGCGCCCAGTCGGCCAGGTTCATGGTGCCCGCTTCCGGTGCAATGCATTGGCGGTGAGCAGGCAGGCCAGTCCGCCCACGCCTAGCACGATGAGGTGCAGCCCCAGGTGCAGCACCACCACCCCGAGGAAAGAGAGCGCGGCCAGCAGCAGCACCAGCACAAAACCCAGCACGTGCCCGCGCAAGCTGGTCAGCAGCTTGAGGCCGGCACCGGCCATCAAGCCCGCCGCCACCGCGCCCATGCCACGCAGCGCGCCGGCCACCAGCGGCTGATCTGCCCCTTGCGTGAACAAGGTGCCCAGGGCCAGCAACAGCAGCATGGGCAAGGCCAGCAGCCCAGCCAGGGCGGTGGCCGCGCCACGCCAACCCGCGTGGCGGTCACCGAACATCAGGGCCAGGTTGCACACGTTGGGGCCGGGCATCACCTGCGCCACGGCCCAGTCTTCCAGAAACTCGGCTTCGGTGAGCCAGCGGCGTTTGTCCACCAGCTCGCGGTGCACCACCGCCAACACCCCGCCAAAACCTTGCAGCGACAGCCAGGAGAAGGCCCAGAACAGCTCGCCCAGGCTGCGCGGGGCCGGGCGGGCGGTGGGGCTCACTTTGCGGCGCCCGCCGTGCCTTGGGCCACCGGGTCCAGCCCTGTGGCGCGCACGGTTTCGGCCACGGCGGGCGAGGTCAGGAAGTGCAGCAGCTGGCGCGCCAGTTCGGGTTGTTGTGCGCCTTGCACCAAACCGGCCGAGAAGAAGATGGTTTGTTGGACCTCGTCGGGCAGGGTGCCAATGAAATCCAGCTCCTTGAAATAGATGAGCTCACTCACCTGCTGGAAGCCCAGCTCCGCGTCGCCCCGCGCCACCACCGCGCCCACCCGTTCGCTGAGGATCTTTTTGCCGGTCTGGGCCAGGCGTTCCTGCACGCCCAGCTTGGCGAACAGTTCGGTGGACAGGTAGGTGCCACTTGCACTGGCCGAGTAGGCCACGGATGAGGCGTTCAGCAGCGTCTGCTTCAAGGCGGCCACGGTGCTGATGTCGGGCTTGGGCGTGCCCTTGCGCACGGCCGCGCCGATCTGCGATCGCACGATGTCCACGCGCGAGCCGGGCACCAGCTTGCCGTCCTTCATCAGCGCCTCCAGCCCACCTTCGGACAGGATGACCATGTCGAACGACTCACCGCGCGCGAAGCGGCTGGGAATCGAGTCGGGGGCGTTGCCGATGGACGCACCGTACGAGCTGATGACCCGATGGCCGGTGGCGGCCTCGAACATGGGAACCAGTTTTTTGTACGCCTCGGTGAAGGCGCCGGAGGTGACGACGCGGATGTCGGCAGCCAGTGCGGCCTGGGCCGTCAGCAAAGCCAGCAGCAGCCCGCCCACCACGCGGCGGGTGAGGGTGGATGTGAAACGCATGGTGTGTCTCCTCTTTGGGGTATGGCGTTACTGCACCGAAATCTTGCGGTCGCGGATCACGCGGCCCCAGGTGACGGATTCGCGCTCGATTTCCTTGGCCAGCTCCTCGCGGGTGCCGGGCTGGGGCGGCATGCCGTGGGCGTTGAGCTCGTTGATCACCTCGGGGTTCTTCAGCACCTTGACCAGCTCGGTGTTCCAGCGGTCGAGCATGGCCGTGGGCACCTTGGACGAGGCCACGAAGGCGTACCAGTTGGTGGCGCTGTAGCCCGGGAAACCGGACTCGGCGATGGTGGGCACCTGCGGCAGTTGTGGCAGGCGCTTGGCCCCCGTGCTGGCCAGCGGAACCAGCTTGCCGCTCTGGATGTGCGGTTGTGCGGTGTTCAGCGTCGAGAAGTACGCGGCCACACGACCACCCAGCAGGTCTTGCAGTGCCGGGGCACCGCCTTTGTAGGGCACGTGCAGGGTGTCGATCTTGGCCATGTCATCCAGCAGCTCGCCGGCCAGGTGCGAGGCCGAGCCGTTGCCGGTGGAGGCATAGTCCAACTTGCCAGGGTTGGCCTTGGCAAACGCGACGTACTCGGCAATGGTCTTGATCTTGGTGCCCGAATGCACCACCAGCACGTTGGGGAAGTTCACGCCCATGGTGATGGGCGCCAGGTCCTTCACCGGGTCGTAGGGCAGCTTCATCAGGTGCTGTGCGATGGACAGCGGGCCCACCGAGCCGAACAGCAACACGCTGCCGTCGGCATTGCCCTGGGCCACGTACTGGTGCGCGATGTTGCCGCCCGCGCCCGGCTTGTTGTCGATGACCACCGGCACGCCGATGTTGTCGCCCAGCTTCTTGGCGATGATGCGCGCCGCCGCGTCGGCCGCGCCGCCGGCCGCGAAGCCGACCACGATGGTCACCGGCTTCTTGGGCGGAAAGTCCTGGGCCTGGGCCCAGGGCGCGGCGAGTGCCAGCAGCGCCGCGCAGGCGGCCGTGGTGAGGATGTGGCGTTTGTTCATGTCATGTCTCCGTGGTGGGGTGGGGAAGGGGTCCGGCGTGTTGTCCGCATCGGCTGACGCAACCCATTCCGGGGGACACCGCCGGGCCGGCTTTGCCGGACGGCTGGTGTCGCCCCCTTGAGGGGGGATGCGGCCACGCGAAGCGGGCAAGCGACGGGGGTGGGGTAGGTCAGTCGGCGCCCAGGCCGATGGGGTTGGGCTGGCGTTTTTCCACCGCATGGCGCAAGAGCGCTGCGGTGCGGAACACGCCGTGGGCGAACTTGCCGTAGGGCAGGGTGGCGAACAGGGCCATCACAGCGCCTAGGTGCAGGCACAGCAGCAGCGGCAGGGCGGCGCTGCCACGCCCCAGCCACAGCGCCAGGCCACTGGCACTGGTGAGGAAGAGCAGGGCGATGAAGCCCAGGTCCATGGGCTTTTGTTTTGCATCGCCGTGCGCGGGGTGACGGCGGCGGTTCAGGTGCCACAGGCCAGCCGTGCCCACCATCAGGCTGAGGCCGCCGACAGCGCCGAGCAGCTTGGGCAAAGAGGGCAGCTCGTATGGTGCGACCCAGCCGAACACGTAGTGGTAAATGGTGGCCACGCTGGTGGCAGCAAAACACAACAGGAAGCCGTAGAATGTGAGGTGGTGGAAGCGCCGGCGCGACAACGTGTAGGCGTCGTCGTTGTTGTGGCAACCGTCGCCATGACCCCCGTCAAGGTATTTGAGGCGCAGCACGTCGTGGGTGGCCTCGGCCGAGGCCGGCAGGCTCAAGGGTGCACCGCTGGTGGCGGGCGACACGTCGCGCCAGAAGCGGCGCACGCCCATGCCCAGCGCGAACACCACGAACAGGAACACCGGTGCGAACAGGCCCACCAGCAGGTTGTGCGGGAAGATGGCGTAGAAGCCGCCCGCACCCACCGCGCCCCACAGGCGACCTTGGGTGGCCACCGCCAGCACCAGGAACAGGGCCAGTGCGGCGGCCAGGGCCACCGACAGCGTGAGACCGTTGCGTTGGTACAGCTTGCCCAGCGCCGGTGGCCAGGCGTAGTCGGCGTAGGTTTGGCCTCGCACCTGGGCCATGGCCTGCGGCACGTTGATGGCAAATTCGTGCGGCGGCGCGTACTGGCAGGCGTGCAGGCAGGCACCGCAGTTGTGGCACAGGTTGGCCAGGAAGTGCACGTCGGCCTTGCCGAATTCGAGCCGGCGCGTCATGGCCGGGAACACGGCGCAAAAGCCTTCGCAATAGCGGCAGGCGTTGCAGATCGTCATCTGGCGCGCGACCTCGGCTTCGGGCGCGGTCACGATCTCGCCGTTGGCCAGGGCGCGCGCGTCGCGGGTGAGGGCTTCAAGCGCTTGCATGTGGGCGTGCTCCAGTGTTGAGGGCGGCATGTGCTGCATTGCTGCCGGCGATGCGGCCAAAGGCGGTGCCGATCGACATGCCCACGCCCGCGGTGTAGCCCTGGCCCAGCACGTTGCCGGCCATCATTTCGCCGGCCACGAACAGGTTGTTGCTGGGCTGGCCGCCAAAGCGCACGGCGGCGGTGTCGTCGGTGTGCAGGCCCAGGTAGGTGAAGGTCACGCCTGGGCGCACGGCGTAGGCGTAGAAAGGAGCGGTGTCGATGGGGCGGGCCCAGTGGGTTTTAGGCGGCGCCAGGCCTTCGGTGTGGCAGTTGTCCAGCTGGGTGTGGTCGAACTGGCCCTGCACGCAGGCCGCGTTGTAGCTGCCCAGCGTGGCCATGAAGGTGTCCACGTCCAGGCCCAGTTGCTGCGCCAATTCAGGCAAGGTGTTGGCCTTCACGCCCGGGAACACCGGGGGCATGAAGCGGCCGATGGCCTTGGCGTCGATGATGGAGTAGGCGATCTGCCCCGGCTGCTGGGCCACCAGGCGACCCCAGATGGCGTAGCGCTTGGGCCAGAAGTCCTCGCCCTCGTCGTAGAAGCGCCGCGCCTCCCGATTGACCACCACGCCCAGCGACACGCAGTCGATGCGGGTGCAGATGCCACCGTCGTACAGCGGCGCGCGGGCGTCGATGGCCACCATGTGGGCCTGGGTCGGGTCGCCAATGCCGTCGGCCTGGTGGTCGTCCAAAAGGTGCTTGAGCAACACGCCCTGGTTGTAGGCCGTGCCACGGATCAGGAAGTTGTCGGCTGGCCATTCGCCGCGCGCGTTTTGGCCCCAGGCCTCGCGCAGCCACTCGCGGTTGGATTCGAAGCCGCCAGCCGCCAGCACGCAGGTCTTGGCGGTGATGCGTTCGCCTTTCACATGGGCGGCCACGAAGCGCCCATTCTCGATTTCCAGCCGGTCCACCGGCGATTCGTAGCGGATTTGCACACCCAGCCGTTCGGCGCTGCGGTAGTAGGCATTGACCAGCGCCTTGCCGCCACCCATGAAAAAGGCGTTGGTGCGGGCCACGTGCAGCGCACCCGACAGCGGCGGCTGGAAGTGCACGCCGTGGCGGCGCATCCAGTCGCGGCAGGTGGACGAGGCGCGGATGGTCAGGCGCGCCAGGTGTTCGTTGGTGCGCCCGCCGGTGACCTTGAGCAGGTCTTGCCAGTACTCTTCTTCCGGGTAGGCATCGACCAGCACGTCTTGCGGCGCGTCGTGCATGCAGCGCAGGTTGCGGGTGTGGCCCGAGTTACCGCCGCGCCAGGCGCGCGGTGCGGCTTCGAGCAGCAGCACCCGGGCCCCCGCTTCGGCGGCCATGAGGGCCGCGCAGAGGGCGGCGTTGCCGCCGCCGATGACCAGCACATCTGTGCCCATGAGAACTTGCCTCCAGTTGGAATGGAGCGAATTCTCTTAGTTGGTCATTGTTTTGATAAATGAAACCTGGGTTAAGACTATTGCGTTTGACGCATGAACGTCAAATCTTGAATGACATGCCACGCAGCAGCATATGGAAGGCCTCTGCCGCAGGCGACAACCCGCCACGCTGGCGTTGCAGCAACACCACCTTGCGTTTGACCGAGGGTTGCACCAGCGGAATTTTGAGGACGTTCGGGCGGTCGCCGGTCTTGAAGGTGGACGACGGCAGGATGGCGCTGCCCACCCCGGCTGCCACCAGGTTGACGGCGGTGGCGTGGTGCTGCACCTCGTAGTTGCCGTGCAGGCGTATGCCGCGCTTGGCCAGTTGGTAGTCCATGAACACCCGGGTGGCCATGAAGCTGCTCACACCAATCAGCTCGGCATCGCGCATGTCGCGCCAGCTCACGGTCTTGTGGTGCTGCAAAGGGTGGGGTGTGTGGCAGAGGAAGACCAGTGGGTCGGCGAACAACACGGTTTCCGACAGGTCGGGGTGTTTGTCGCCAGCCACCGCAATGCCCAGCTCGGCCTGGCCGTTGAGCACCGCTTCGCGCACCTCGTTGGAGGCGCCGTCGAGCAGGCGGATGCGGTTGTCGGGGTACTGGCTGGCGTAGCGGCGAATGACCTCGGGCAGCACGTGCGAGGTCATGGAGGGAATACAAGCCAGCGTGAAGTTGCCGCGCGCGTTCTGCGACATGTCCTTCAAACGTTCCACCGCCGCCGTCATCTCGAACACGATGTGCCGCGCCTTGGGCAGGAATTCTTTGCCCACGGCGGTGAGGTCCACCCGCCGTGTGGTGCGGTCCAGCAGCATGAGGCCGAGGTAGGCCTCCAGTTTTTGGATGCGACGGGTGAGCGCGGTTTGGGTGATGTGCAGTTGTTCGGCGGCCTTGTTGAAGCCGCCCAGCTCGGCCACCAGCACAAAGGCCTGCACGCCATCGAAATCGATTTTCATGGCCCATGGTATGACACGGCGACAATGTTGGGTTCGCCCTGCCGCCGATTGAACCCATGCCCGTCGAATCCCTGGCCTTGCTGGCCGCTGCCTGCTGGGCCACGGCCAGCCTGTTTTCTGCCACCGCATCTGCTCACATGGGGGCATTCGCCTTCACGCGCTGGCGCATGGTGTTTGCCTCGTTGATCCTGTGGGCCATCGTTTCCTTCACCGGCGGCTGGCGCAGCCTGGCCTGGGACGGCGTGGGCTTGCTGGTGGTTTCCGGCCTCATTGGCATCTTCGTGGGTGACACGGCCTTGTTTGCCTGCATGAACCGCCTGGGCCCGCGCCGTTCGGGCATCCTTTTTGCCACCCATGCGCTGTTTTCGGCGGTGTTGGCCTGGGCCTTTCTGGGCGAGCGCATCCAGGGCTTCGCCCTGCTGGGCAGTGCCTTGCTGGTGGGCGGTGTCATGACGGCCATTGCCTTTGGCAAACGCGAGGACGAAGCCCACCGCTGGGAGGCCACGCGCGGGCGCCTTGCGGTGGGCGTGGCGCTGGGCCTCACGTCGGCACTCGGGCAGTCGGTGGGCACCCTCATCCTCAAGCCCTTGATGAGCACCGGCGTGGACCCCATGGCCGCGTCTGCGGTGCGCATGACAGCGGGATTTGGCGCCCATGCCCTGCTGTGGCTCAGCGGCTGGCAGCTGGCGCGCAACCGCGCGCACCTGAACGTGCGCGATCTGGGCTTCACCTTCGTCAGTGCGGCCGTGGCCCTGGCGCTGGGCATGACACTGATCTTGCAGGCCTTGGCCCACGGCAGTGCGGGCCTGGTGGGCCTGTTGTCGTCGGTGTCCCCGGTGCTGTTGTTGCCCTTGTTGTGGTGGGTCTATGGCCGGCGGCCTGCCGCTGGTGCCTGGGGCGGGGCGGTGTTGGCCGTGGTGGGGTGTGGGCTGATCCTGGGGCGGTGGTGAAGGAGGATCGTGATGGTGTTGTCACTCAAACTGCAAAATTGTGATCATTGAATATTTGCATTCACGGCAACTGCGACACTTTTTCTCGTAAAAAATGCGAACAATGCTCGTTTCGTTGACCTCGACTGACTTTGCTTGATACTCTGTGCGCCCCGGCTGCACATGGCCGGGCGCTGTTTCAGGGAGAGCAACATGGCCGCAGAGCCGCACCGTCCGGGCCAGACCTTGCCCCTTGGACAAACCGTTTTTGAACCCGCCCCAGGGGGTGCGCACCAGCCATCTGGCTCGGTTTCGCCATCACTTGCCCATGCCTTGGCGAGCGGACCCGTGCGGCGGCTGGTCTGTCATTCGGTGGTGCCAGGCTGTGTCACATGTGTGGCGGAGGGCGTGGAGGTGATGGGGTCGGCGGCCCAAGCTTTGCGTCCCGATGCAACGGCCACCGCCCCCAGCGCCGACGAAGCCTGTCAGCAGGCGTTGCATCGGGCGATGGCGCGGCATGCCGCCGGGTTCTGGGATGCGGAGGCGTTGACCAAGCACCCGCCTCAGCCACCGCACGGCACTGGCCCAGGGCCTTGGGTGCGCATGTGGGCGGGTGATGAACAGCGGCGTGACGTCTGGATGCCGGCGGCGCGGGTTTACGCGCCCTTCCGACTCGCCAACGGTCGCGTGGTGGGCGACCTGGATGGCTTGGCCTGTGCCGACGCGCTGGCGGCAGCCAGGTCGGCCGCGCAGCATCAGCAGATCAAACGGCGTGCGATGTTGCCGCTTTGGCAGGCATTGGCGCGCCAGCAGCGTGCCGCCTCAGCCCCGCAGCCGGCCGACGGTGTGCGCGATCTGATCGTGTGCCATTCACACGGTTTGTCCGTGGCCATCAGTTTTCAATGGTCGCGCAGCGGGCCGCTGTTTGGCGTCGCGGGCGTGGGCTGCGCGGCCAATGACGACAAGGCGCTGGCGCTGGCGCGCAGCGACCGGATGCACTCCGAGGCCTTGCTGCGTTTGCAGCAAGCGGGTGTGTGGGGCGGGCTGCCTGAGGCGTGTCCACCTGGTTTGGACGACCACGTCCACCGGCTGGCCTGGCGCCAGGACGAGGCTTTGGCCATGGCCACTTTGGTCGGACGCTGGCGGGCCCGCGCGCGGCCCACGGGCGGGGCGGTTCAGCGCTCGGCCTTGGCCTGGGCCGACCTTACTCCAGCCGCCTTGCGCGAGGCTGGCTTGTGGGTGGTGCGCGCCTTGTGGCTGGACGGCGAGGGCGGTGCGCTCAACCGGCCAACGCCGCTTTGACCGCTGCGCTGACTTGGCCCATGTCGGCTTTGCCGGCCAGCTTCTGTTTGACAGCGCCCATGACCTTGCCCATGTCGCCCGGGCCCACAACACGTCCCAGTTCGGCGCCCAGCTCCGTGACGATGGACTTGACCTCGGCTGCCACCTCGTCGGCACTCAGGCGCGCTGGCAGGTAGGCTTGCAGCACCAGCAACTCCGCCTGCTCCTGGTCCACCAGGTCCTGGCGGTCGGCTTTCTGGAAGGCTTCGATGGAGTCTTTGCGCTGCTTGACCAGTTTGTCCACGATGGCGATGACCGCGGCGTCGTCCAGTGTGATGCGCTCGTCCACTTCCTTCTGCTTCATGGCCGCCTGCAACAGGCGGATGGTGCCCAGGCGCGCCGAATCCTTGGCGCGCATGGCGGTTTTCATGTCTTCGGTGATCTGGTCCTTGAGTGCCATGGTGTGTCTCGCGGTGTGGGGAATGGGATTCAGAAACAAAAAAGCCCGCCTGAGCGTCCTCCAGCGGGCTTGTTCGCAGGGCCACCTCAGCGGTGGCACCGGCGGTGCTCAGTACAGCTTCTTGGGCAGCTGCATGGAGCGCACACGCTTGTAGTGGCGCTTGACGGCAGCAGCCTTCTTGCGCTTGCGCTCGGCGGTGGGCTTTTCGTAGAACTCGCGGGCACGCAGATCGGTCAGCAGGCCCAGTTTTTCGATGGTGCGCTTGAAGCGACGCAGTGCGACGTCAAACGGCTCGTTGTCTTTAACGCGGATGGTGGTCATTAGCTAATGGTTTCAAAATGGAGCACCGGGTAGATCAAGCCCTGTGCCGGGAGCATTTTCCCGAGGTGTTTCCCCGTCTGTGAAAAGTATTGGCCGACGGGGTTTGCCAGAAAAGCCCAGCATTATAGCGCGAGTGGCGCGCTTGTCACGCCCTGCTACAGTGCCCGTTCACCCACACCCGGAGGATGCCTGTGTTCGAATCGGCAGAAATTGGCCACCAGATCGACAAAGCCAGTTACAAGCGCGAGGAGCCTCAGCTGCGCGAGGCCCTGCTGGGTGCGCAGTACGAGCTGTTGCGCCAGGCCCGCGCAGCGGTGGTGGTGCTCGTCAATGGTGTGCCGGGTGCCGGCAAAGGCGAGACGGTCAACCTGTTCAACGAGTGGATGGACCCGCGCCACATCCGCACCGAGGCCTTTGGCCCGGCCGGCAGCGATGGGCGCCCTGACATGTGGCGTTTTTGGCAGGTGTTGCCGCCCAAGGGGCACATTGGCATCTTGTTTGGGTCTTGGTACACCGACCCACTGACCGATCATGTCGTCGGGCATGACAAACACGACCGTTTTCTTCACCGGTTGGAGCGCATACGGCAGTTCGAGCAGATGCTGGTGTCCGAAGGGGTGGTGTTGCTCAAGCTGTGGTTCCACCTGTCCAAAAAAGCCGCCAAGGCGCGCTTCAAGCTGCTCGAATCCGATCCCAAGACCGCCTGGCGCGTGACCACCCAGGAGTGGAACCACCTCAAGCAACACGACCAGTGGGTGGTGGCCAGCGAAGAAGCCTTGCGCAAGACCAGCACCGGCGACGCGCCCTGGCGTGTGATCGAAGGCGCTGACCCCGCCTACCGTTCGTTGACGGCGGGGCGGCTGCTGTTGGATGCTCTCAACGCCAGTCTCAAGGCCAAGCCGGCCGTGCCGGAGCGGGTGACCACGGCCACACCGGCGGCCTTGTCCGCCCCCGCACTGGACGGGCTGAGCCTGCTGGCCGCACAAGACTACGGCCGCCACCTGTCCCGCAAACGGTATGAAGACCAACTGGAGCTGCTGCAAGGCCGCCTCAATGGCCTGAGCCGCCGCCTCGAGACGCAGCAGCGCTCATTGGTGCTGGTGTTCGAGGGCATGGACGCCGCAGGCAAAGGCAGCACCTTGCGCCGCGTCACCCAGTCCCTGGACGCCCGGCACTACCGCGTGGTGCCGGTGGCCGCGCCGAACGAGAACGAACGTGCCCAGCCGTACCTGTGGCGTTTCTGGCGCTACATCCCGCACCAGGGCCACATGACGCTGTTCGACCGCTCCTGGTACGGCCGTGTGCTGGTCGAGCGGGTCGAGGGCTTTTGCACCGAGGCCGCCTGGATGCGCGCCTACGGTGAAATCAACGAGTTCGAGGAACAGCTCAGCGAGGCCGGCGCCGTGGTGGTCAAGTTCTGGCTGGCCATCACGCCCGAGGAGCAGTTGCGCCGTTTCGAGGAACGCAAAAACACCGCCCACAAACAGTACAAAATCACCGAGGACGACTGGCGCAACCGCGCCAAGTGGCCGCTGTACGCCCAGGCCGTGGGCGACATGATCGACCGCACCTCGACCCGCACCTCGCCCTGGCACGTGATCGCGTCCGACGACAAGCTGTGGTCACGCATCGAGGTGCTGCGCACCTTGTGCGAGCGGCTGGAGGCCGCGCTGAACTGATTCAGCCGCGTGCGGCGAGCGCCTGGGCGCAGGCATATGCGCTGGCCCACGCCCACTGGAAGTTGTAGCCGCCGAGCCAGCCCGTCACGTCCACCACCTCGCCGATGAAGTACAGCCCGGGCTGCTGGGATTCCATGGTCTGTGACGACAAGGCTTTGGTGTCCACGCCGCCGGCCATCACCTCGGCCTTGCGGTAGCCCTCGGTGCCGGTGGGTGTGAGCTGCCAGCGCTGCAGGCCTTCGGCCAGCCGGGCCAGGGCCTTGTCGGGCACCTCATTCGTGGGGCGTTGCAGCAGCGGGTCTTGTGCGGCCCAGGTGTCCGCGAGGCGACTGGGCAGCAGGCTAGACAACTCGTTGGCCAGCAGGCGCCGGCTGGACAACTTGCGCTCGGTCAGCGTGTGAAGCAGGTTCACGCCTGGCAGCAGGTCCAGGCGCAAGGGCTGGCCTTCGCGCCAGTAGCTCGAAATCTGCAGCACCGCCGGGCCCGACAGGCCCCGGTGCGTGAACAGCAGGTCTTCGTCGAAAGCGCCCTTGGTTTTTTTGTCGCCGGTTTCGATGTGCACGGGCAAGGCCAGACCGGCCAGTTCGGCAAACGGCGCCCAGGCCTGCTCGTCGAAGGTCAGGGGCACCAGGGCGGGCCGGGTGGGCACCACGGGCAACTCAAACTGCCGGGCGATGCGCAGGCCCCAGTCGGTGGCACCGATTTTGGGAATAGGCAGACCGCCGGTGGCCACCACCAGGGCCGGTGCGCGCACGCTGCCTTGGCCCGTCTCCAGGGTGTAGCCATCCGCGCCATGGGCCACCGCCTTCACCGCGCAGGGCTGCCAGCGGGTCACGCCGCCGGTTTCGCATTCGCGCAGCAACACCTTGATCAGGTCCTCGGCCGAACGGTCACAAAAGAGCTGGCCCTTGTGTTTTTCGTGGAAGGGCACGCCGTGCCGCTGCAGCAGGGCGGTGAAGTCGGTGGGGGTGTAGCGCGACAGCGCCGAGCGGCAGAAGTGCGGGTTCTCGCCCAGGTAGTGTTTCTGCGGCGCGCGGGGATCGAGGTCGCGGTTGGTGAAGTTGGCACGGCCACCACCGGAGATGCGGATTTTTTCAGCCACTTTGTCCGCGTGGTCGATCAGCAAGACCCGCTGCCCCAACTGCCCGGCCACACCGGCACAGAACAGGCCGGCCGCGCCGGCACCCACGATCACCACGTCGAAATCAAGCATGCGGGCAGTGTAGCCAGCGCGGCGGTGTCAGGTGGGGGGCGTTGGCGGCACAAACACGTCGCGGCCACGGCCACTGTCCTTGGCGCGGTACAGGCCCCGGTCGGCACGCTGCCACAGGGTGTCGGCGGTGTCGTTGGCGTCGGCCTGGGCGATGCCGGTGGAGAAGCCAATGTGCACGCCTGGGGGCAGGTGGGGCAGGGTGTCGGCGGCGAACAGCGAGCGCAACTCGTTGACCACGCGCAGTGCGCCTTCATGGCCGGTGTCGGTGAGCACCAGCAGGAATTCTTCGCCGCCGATGCGACCTACCGCGTCGCGCTGGCGCACCGACTGCGCCAGCCGCTGCGAGAAGCCCACCAGCACCTGATCGCCCACCGCGTGGCCGTGCTGGTCGTTGATGGCCTTGAATTCGTCCAGGTCGATCAGCACCACCGTCAAGGGCCGGTTGGAAGTTTGTGCCAGTGCCAGCAGGGACTGCAGGCGCTCGAACACGAAGCGCCTGTTGGGCAGTTCGGTCAGCGGGTCGGTGATGGCTGCCAGCATGGCGGCGTCGCGCGCGCGGCGCAGGTCGGCTTCGGTCGATTTGAGGCTGGTCACGTCGGTGGACACACACAACTGCCAGCCATCGGGCCGGGTTTCTTCGGTCACGCGCAGCCAGCGCCCATCGGCGATGTCGGACTCGAAGCGGCGCAGCGGCTGCTGTCGGTAGCGCTTGCGCACGTCGGTCAGCCAGCCATCGATGTCCGCCGTGTCGATCAGAAGGCCCTTGCGGCTGCGGTAGGCCTCGCGCATCACCTCTTCCCACGTGGGTGTGCCCTCCGGCCGATCCCAGTACAGGCTGCGGTACGACTGGTTGGCGTACGCCAGCCGCTCTTGGGGGTCGAAAACCGCCACCGCCAGTTGCGAGTGGTCCAGCAATTCCTGCAGGCGGGTGCAGGCGAACGGGCTGGGCAGCCCGCTGGCTGGGGGCGCAGCCGGCATGGGCGCCGCGGGCGCGGTGGGGCGGGCTTGTTGCCGCAGCCAGTCGGTGGCTTGTGCCTCCGTCAGCGGCCGGCCGTACAGGTAGCCCTGCCCCTTGTCGCATTGCAAGGCCTGCAGCAACTGGGCCTGGCCCGGCGTTTCCACACCCTCGGCCACCGTTCGCATGCCCAGGGTGCGGGCCACGCGCACGGTGGCCTGCACCAGCACGCGGTGGTATTCGCTGGATTCGAGCTGGCTCACGAAGGACCGATCGATCTTGACCACGTCCACCGGCAACTGGTGCAGGCTGGCCAGCGACGAGTAGCCCGTGCCGAAGTCGTCCAGCGCCAGCGTGAGGCCCAGGCCCTTGAGCTCGCGCAGGCGCGCCTGCACGCTTTCGTCCTGGGCCGCGAGGCTTTCGGTCACTTCCAACTGCAAGCAGGCCGGCGGCATGCCAGCGCCGCGCAAAACCTCGGCCACCTCGTCCGGCAGGGTGGGGTTGCTCAGTTGCGCGCGTGAGAGGTTGACCGACATCAGCCCAGGCGCCTGGTGGCCCAAGGTCTGGCGCCATTGCACAAAACAGGTGCAGGCGGCACGCAGCACAAAGGCCGACACCGGGCCGATCAGGCCACTCTCCTCCGCGATGGGAATGAAGTCCGCCGGCGACACCAGGCCGCGCACCGGGTGGTTCCAGCGCACCAGGGCCTCCATGCCAGCGGCTTCCATCGAACCCAGCCGCACAATCGGTTGGTACACCACATACAACTGGCCGGCCTGCACCGCCTGGCGCAAGTCATCTTCCACCACGCCACGCCACCAGGCGCGTTCGCGCATCTCGGCGGTGAAGACCTTGTGCCGCGCACCTCCGGCCAGTTTGGCCTCGCGCATGGCCAGGCTGGCTTCCTGCAGCACCGCGTCGCCGTTGGGTTGTTGGCCGTGGCCCAGGGTCACGCCCACGCTGACCGAGGCGAACACCGGCTCGTTGCCGATGCGGTAGGGTTTGCCCAGCACTTCCACGACCCGCGCCGCCAGGCCGCTGGCGTCGGCGGGGTGGCGCAGGTCTTCCATCACCACCACAAACTCGTCGCCGCTCAGGCGCACCGGTGTGTGTTTGCCGTCGCCGGTGCGGGCCACGGCGTCGCCCAGGCGCACCATGCCCATCAGGCGGGCGGCCATCTGGCGCAGCAACTCGTCGCCGCCGGCCTGGCCCATGGTGACGTTGATGCGGTTGAACCGGTCGCCATTGACGAAGAGCACCGCAAACGCCGCCCCATCGGGCTGGCGGGCGGCGTGCAACGCGGCCTCGATGCGCTCCAGCGCCACCGAGCGGTTGGGCAGCGAGGTCAGGGTGTCGATCCGTGCCGCATCGCGAAGGCGGTCCTCCAGGCGGCGCTGTTCGGCCTGCTCCAGCAGCGACACGTCGCTGAGGCTGGCCATCAGCTTGTCGGCCGCCAGCCGCACCAGACGCAACTCCAGCGTGGTGGTGCTGGGCTGTGCGCGTGTCGCGTGTCCGTTGGTGTGCCCGTTGGGCAAGGGCAGGTGGATGCGCAAGGCCTCGCACACCGGGCCGGGGGCGCCGCCGTTGTCGTGCAGCAGGGGGCGCAGCTGCGGCGCCACCGGGTCCAGCACGTCCAGCAAATTGCCCAACTGGCCGTCAGGCGCCAGTGGCATCAACAGCTGCGCGGCCATCGGGTTGATCAGGGTGATGTCACCCTCGGCATCGGTCTGCACCAGCCCCACCGGGGACTGGTAGAGAAACTGCAGCAGCGCCTCCAGCTCGTTGTCGACGCCGTCTTGCATAGGCACCCTCGTCGCGTCAGGTGGATCGGTCCACCAGCACAAAACGCTGGGCCAGACCGGGTTGATAAAGCAGGCGCAGCCGCACCTTGACGGGGCGCATGCGCAGGGTCAACACGTAGGCGAGGGTGTCGTCCAGCGCGAGCTGCTCAGCCACGGCGTCTTCAAAACGCTGGGCCACCATGAAGTTGTTCATGCACGGCGCCACCACGGTGAACAGCGGCTGGCCCACCACCCGCTCGCGCGAGAGCCCCGCGGCCTCGGATTCAAACCGGTTGTAGCGCCGCACCAGCCCCAGGCTGTCCATGCCGATCACGCCGAAGTCCAGCGTGTCAAGCTCGGCGTCGGTGGCTGTGTGCAGGGCCGTGACGAGGCCCGGTTCGGAGAAGTTCAGAGCGGCGGTCGGACTCATGGCGGGTGCGTGGGTGGTCGGTGGCGCTGGCTCTGTGCAAAGCGCAAAAGTGAAAAATCATTATAGGAACGGCCGCCGCCGTGTGCACCTCGTGGGTGCAATGTCCTCCAACCCCGCCCGACCTCAGCGTGTGGCCAGCGCCATGCCCTTGCGTGCCAGGGTGTCCACCTCGGTACTGATGGTGGACAGGGTGGACGCCACCACGGCGAACTCGCGGCCCACGCTGCCCGCCCGCGCGGCGATCACCTGGGCGTTGAAGGACACCACCTTGGCTTCCCGCGCGACGGACTGGATATCGCCCACGATGCCACGCAGCTCCTTCATCAGCGAAGCCTCTTTGCGGGTGCTGATCTGGTCGAAGGCGGTGGTGGCGGTGTTGAGCGCGGTCAGCACCTCGTCGATGTGGTCCACCAGCCAGGCCAAGGCGCGGGCCTGCAGCGGGCCCGGCGCCAGGGCGTCTTTGGCTTGCGTGATGAAGCTGTCGATGAGCCGCTGCACGCCGCCTGGGCCTTGGTAAACCGCCTGCAGCGCGGCGGCGTCGGTGGCGGGTAACCGGCCCAGGGTGTTCAGCAACTGCGCCTGGCTGTCGGCGAACAGCTTCAGCGTCGCTTGCGCGGCCTGTTCCATGCCGTCGCGGCCCTGCGCCGCCAGCAGGATTTGCAGCGCCAGGCGCTGCGACAGCATGCGCTGGCGTGCCGCGAGGTTGACCAAGGAGATGTCGTTGGTGGCGGGCAGGTGGGTCATGGTGCGAGGAGGTCAGGCTGCGTGCCTCACACCTGCAAGTGCCGTGCCTGAAATGGCCAGAAAGGCTCGCATCAATGCAGGGCGGCCAGAGCGGCTTCGGGGGCTTTGTCCAGCACTTTGAGCAATGCGTGGGCCGCCCCTGTGGGGCTGCGTTTGCCCTGTTCCCAGTTGCGTATGGTTTCGGGCGACACACCGATGCGGCGGGCGAATTCGGCCTGGCTGAAACCCAGGCGCCGCCGCACGCGGCGGGCGAATTTGGCGGCGTCCTGTTGGGCCAGCGCTTCATCCTGAGCGGCCTGTCTGGCGAGGTCAACCTCGCTGGTGGCATCCAGCCTGGACAGGTCCACACGTCCGCTGCTTGCACCCGTGTGCGTGGCGGGTTCAATCTTCACGCGTACCGTTTTCATACTGCTTGACCTCTCGTGTGTTGGCTTTGCGGGCCGAGATGATTCGGGTGGCCTGAGGACGCGATGTGTACACCAGCACAAAAACCCGGGTGTCGATGCGGCCGAGCAAACGGAAGCGGTCTTCTCCGTAGCTGCGTCGCAGATCGGGGCTGATCAAGCGGTCCGGATCGAAGAAGGCTTGCGCGGCATACGCAAAGTCAAAACCCCGCTCCACAAAACAGGCGTCGCTTTTGGCCCCATCCCATTCGAAATCCATGGCGAAGTGTAGGCCATTGGCCTATAGACGACAAGGCCAATGTCGGCAGAAGTGCTTCGTGCGCGTGTTCAGGCGGCTTGCCGTGCCTGTTGTGCGGTTTTGTGCGAGGCGGCGGCCACACCGGCCGTCACGTCCCCCACCACCATCACCGCCGGGCTGCCCATGCCTTGCTCGCGCACGGTGTGTGCCAGATCGCCCAGCGTGCAGAAGGCCTCGCGCTGATGCGGCAGGCTGGCGTGTTGCACGATGGCCACCGGGGTGCTGGTGGGCAGGCCGGCCAGCAGGCCGCCCGCGATGTGTTCCACACCGCTCACGCCCATGTAGATCACCAGCGTGAGCTTGGCAGCCTTCGCGGTGGTGGCCAGGGCGGCCCAGTCGGTGCCGTCGTCACCAGGTTTGGCATGGCCGGTGACGAAGACGACGCCGTGGGCGTGGTTGCGGTGGGTCAGGGGCACGTTCAGCGAAGTGACGGCGGCGAGGCCCGCCGTGATGCCATTGACCACCAACACCGCGATGCCTTCGCGCTGCAGGCTTTCCACTTCCTCGCCGCCTCGGCCGAAGATGAAGGGGTCGCCGCCCTTGAGGCGCACCACGGTTTCACCCTCGCGCGCGGCCATGACCATGAGTTTTTCGATGAAGGCCTGAGGCGTGCTTTTGCAGCCGCCACGTTTGCCGACGTGCACGATGCGGGCGCTTGGGCTGGCGTGTTCCAGCACGGCCGGGTTGACCAGGTCGTCGACCAGCAGCACGGTGGCCCGTTGTATGGCTTTGACGGCCTTGAGGGTGAGCAGCTCGGGGTCGCCCGGGCCGGCGCCGACCAGGGTCACGGTGGGGGCGAAAGGGGTGGTCATGGCGTGGCCTTGGCGGGTTGAAGTTGGGCGTGAATTTGGGTGTGAATTTGCAAGATGTGTTCCACCTGTGCGGCCAGCGGCGCGGGCACGGGCAGGTCGCCATCCAGCACGGCGCGGGTGTAGCGGGCGGTGGCCTCGGCGTCCGGTGCGGGCAGGTCGGGCAGTTGTTGCAGCGAGCCTGCCTGGATGTCCTGCAGGCGCTGGCGCTGGCCGGCCACAAAGCCGTCCATCTGCGGCGCGCGGCGCGGGTCGGCCACCGGTTCGCCTTCGGTGCCGCGCAGCAGCAGGGCATCGGCCTGGACGAGTTCGAAGGTCTGTGCCATCGACACGGCGTACTCGGGGTGGGTGTAGCTGCCCACCACCAGGGCGCGGCCCACGCAGGGGTTCATGAGTTTGACCAGGCTGTGTGCCGGGTTGCGCAGGCCGACCACGCGGCGCACGTCCAGCAGGCGCTTCAAACCGGGGCACAGTGTATCGGTGGGGGCCAGGCTCACCTGGCCCGCTGCCACAGCGGCGCCGGGCGCGATGCCCAACAGGCCCAGCACCGTGGGGGCGTGCACACGCACCGAATCGGTGGCCGCGCTGTGCACCAGCACGGGCAGGCCGCGCTGTGCCAGGAGCAGGGCCAGCAAGGGGGTGAGCACGGGCAGCTTGCGCGCGCCGTTGTAGCTGGGCAGCACCACGGGCAAGAGGTCGGCCGATCCCTGCAGCAGGGTGCGCTCTCGGGTGGCATCGAGAAACCCGGCCATCTCTTCGGGGGTTTCGCCCTTGATGCGCATGGCCAGGCAGAAGGCGCCCACCTCCAGATCGGTCACGGCGCCGTCCAGCACCTGGCCGAACAGGTCGGTCGCATGTTCGCGCGACAACGCCCGGGCGCCGTCCTTGCCGCGCCCGATCTCCTTGATGTAGTGGCTGATCCCCATGGTGCGCGATTGTCCCGCAGTGCAAATGACTTTGGCTTATATGGCGGCTGTCGCCACAGGCGGCGTGGCCCGCACCAGGCGGCGCAGTTCGGGCACGCAGGAGCCGCAGTTGGTGCCACATTTCAGTGCGCCCTGCAGGTTGGCCAGGCGCTGGTCCTCGTTGCCCGCGTTCCCTTGCAGTTGTGTGGTGATGGCGGGTTCGTTCACGTTGAAGCAGGTGCAGACCTGGCGGCCCTTGGCCACCACAGCCACCGGCGCCTGGGCGCCCGGCATCAGCAGCAGGCGGCCGTAGCCGCCAGCGGGCAACTCGTCCTGCAGCACCGGCCGTATCCAGGCCTCGGCGCGGCTGTCGCCGGCCAGCACAAAACCCTGCACCGTGGTGGATTCGCCGTCGCGCACCAGGCGCACGCTGCGGCGCTGGCCCAGGCGGCGGTCGTGGTAGCGCAGTGTGTCGGACATGGCCAGCCCCAGCAGTTGTTCGATCTGGTCGATGAGCGCGGCGTCCGGTGGTTCGTGCGCAGCGGCGCGCAGCAACACGCCGGTGCGCTCCCTTCCAAAGGGCACACAGGCAGCGAACTCGAACGAAGGCATGAGCCCCCGCAGTTCGGTGAGCGTGCTGAGCGCCTGATCATCGGGCAGCCAGGCCATGGCCAGCAGCGTCCACGACAGATCGGCCTTCAGCACCTTGACCGCCGCGTGTTTGAGCTCGGGCTGTTTGGAGCTGGGGCAGTAGGCCGAGGTGGTGAGTGCGTTGACGCCGGCCAGGGGCTCGCCCACGCTGCTGCGACCGCTCAGGTACTCGGGCCCCCAGTGCATGGCGATGAAGGCTTGCGAGAGGCCCAGGCCGGTGTCGCCCTGCGCCGGCAGCACGATAGAGCCGCGTTTGCTGGTCACCTGCACCAGGTTGCCTTCTTTCAGGCCCCGACGTGCCATGTCTTGCGGGTGCAGTTGCACCGTGGGTTCGGCCACGTGGCCGAACAGGCGGCCCAGGGTGCCGGTGCGGGTCATGCCATGCCACTGGTCGCGCAGGCGGCCGGTGGTGAGCGAAAACGGAAAGCGCGATTCACGCGACTCGGCCAGCGGGCGGTGGGGCAGGGCGGCAAAGCGGGCGCGGCCGTCGGCGGTGGGGAAGACGCCGTTTTCGTACAGACGCGTGGTGCCCTGGGCGGCGCCCTCGGGTTGTGGCCACTGCTGGGGCTGGGCTTCCAGCTGGGCGTAGCTCATGCCGGTGATGTCGAGGTCGCGTCCGCGTGTGCTGTCGCGGTGCTCCAGCCACACGCTTTCGGGCGTGGGGTAGTCGAACAGGCTGGGCTGGCCGGGGCGCAGGCGGGCCTCCAGGCGTTGCGCCACGTCCACCGCGATAAGCCAGTCGTGCCGTGCCTCGCCGGCCGCCGGCAAGGCGGCGCGCACGCGGCTGATGCGGCGCTCGCTGTTGGTGACCGTGCCTTCCTTTTCGCCCCAGGTGGTGGCGGGCAGCAGCAGGTCGGCAAACTCGCAGGTGGCGGCGGTGGCGAAGGCCTCTTGCACGATGACAAATTCGGCGCGCTGCAGAGCCCGGCGCACGGTGGCTTGGTCGGGCATGGATTGCGCCGGGTTGGTGCAGGCGATCCACAGGGCCTTGATCTCGCCATCGGCGGCGGCCTGGAACATCTCCACCGCCGTCTTGCCGGGTTTTTCAGGCACAGCGGCCACACCCCACAGGGCCGCCACCTCGGCGCGGTGCGCGGGGTTGGCCAGGTCGCGGTGGGCGCTGAGCAGGTTGGCCAGGCCGCCCACCTCGCGGCCGCCCATGGCGTTGGGCTGGCCGGTCAGGCTGAAGGGGCCGGCGCCGGGCTTGCCAATTTGGCCGGTGGCCAGGTGCAGGTTGATCAGGGTGGCGTTTTTGGCCGTGCCGCTGCTGCTCTGGTTCAAGCCCTGGCAGTAGAGGCTGAGGGTGGCCGGCGAAGTGGCGAACCATTTCGCTGCGGTGAACAGATCCTCTTTTTTCAGCCCGCAGGTTTGTGCCACCGATTCCGGCGTGTATTCCCGCACCAGGGCCTTGAGTTCGTCGAAGCCGCTGGTGTGGGCCGCGATGTAGGCAGGGTCGGTCCAGCCTTCCCACAACATGATGTGCAGCAGGCCGTGGAACAGCGCCACGTCGCTGCCGGGCAGCAGGGGCAGGAAGAGGTCGGCCAGTTCGGCGGTGTCGGTGCGGCGCGGGTCGGCCACGATCACCTTCATGGCCGGGTTGGCGCGCTTGGCCTCTTCGATGCGGCGGAACAGGATGGGGTGGGCGTAGGCCGCGTTGCTGCCAACGATGAACAGGCACTGGGCGTGGTTGACGTCGTCGTAGCAGGCGGGGGGCGCGTCGGCGCCCAGGGTGAGTTTGTAGCCGGCCACCGCGCTGCTCATGCACAGGCGCGAGTTGGTGTCCACGTTGTTGGTGCCCAGCAGGCCCTTGGCCAGCTTGTTGAAGACGTAGTAGTCCTCGGTCAGCAACTGGCCGCTGAGGTACAGGCCGACGGCGTCGGGGCCATGGGCCTGCACGATGCCGGCAATGCGCTCGCTGGCCAGGTCCATGGCTGCGTCCCAGGGCATGGCCACCGGTGCCTGACCGCGCTGCAGCCGCCGCATGGGCTGCAGCAGCCGGGTCTGTCGCGTCACCTGCGGCGTGGCCGTGAGGTGCAGCGTGCTGCCCTTGGTGCAAAGTTTGCCGAAGTTGGCCGGGTGATCGGGGTCGCCGCGCACACCGGTGATCTGCGCGCCATCGGAGGCGATGATCACACCACAGCCAACGCCGCAGTAAGGACAGGTGGAGCGGGTTTCCGACTTGGGTCCCTCTCCCTCTGGGAGAGGGTAGGGGTGAGGGCTGTTGACGGAGCGGGTGTGCACGGCGCCTGCCCTCACCCTAGCCCTCTCCCAGGGGGAGAGGGGACAAAACACGGCGGGTTGGTCCGGCGATGGGACGGGTCAGATCGGTAGCGTGTGACGCCAACTGCGTGGCATCCAGGAACACCTGACCATCCTTCACCTTGACCACGAACTTGGGCGTGCAGCCTTCGTCGGGCGCGGCCGCCTGGCCGGTGCACAGGCCAATGGTCCAGTTGTGCAGCGGGCAGGCCACGCTGGTGCCGAAGACGATGCCCTGGCTCAGCGGTCCGCCCTTGTGCGGGCAGCGGTCGAGCAGGGCAAAAACTTCGTCCTGGTCGTTACGGAAAATGGCCACGTCCAGGCCGGCGTCGCGCGCCACACGGCGCGAGCCCAGCACCGGGATGTCCTCGACACGGCAGATGGGGGTCCAGTTGGCTTCGCTCATGCGGCGCTCCCTTCGGCTTGTGCCGTGACGGCGGGGTTGATCGGAATGAATTGCCGGGTGTCCACCGCGGCTTCCTGGAGGTCGAACCACGGGTCGGGTTCGCCGTCGAGCGCGAACTGCAACTGCTCCCACAGCGCCTTGCGGCCCTCGGCGTCTTCCAGGATCTTTTTCTTTACGTAATCGAGGCCCACGCGGTTGATGTAGTGCACCGTGCGCTCCAGGTACCAGCCTTCCAGGCGGTAGAGCTGCATGAAGGCGCCGGTGTACTCCATCACTTCCTCGGCGGTCTTGAGCTTGGCGAAGAAGTGCGCCACCTCGGTTTTGATGCCGCCGTTGCCGCCCACGTACATCTCCCAGCCGGATTCCACGCCGATGATGCCCACGTCCTTGATGCCGGCCTCGGCGCAGTTGCGCGGGCAGCCCGAGACGGCGAACTTCACCTTGTGTGGCGCGTACATGCGCCACATGGCGCGTTCCAGGTCCTTGCCCATCTGCGTGCTGTCTTGTGTGCCCATGCGGCACCACTCGCTGCCCACGCAGGTTTTCACCGTGCGCAGCGCTTTGGCGTAGGCGTGGCCGCTGGGCATGCCGATGTCCTTCCAGACGTTGACCAGGTCTTCCTTTTTCACGCCCAGCAGGTCGATGCGCTGGCCGCCGGTCACCTTGACGGTGGGGATCTGGTACTTGTCCACCGCATCGGCAATGCGGCGCAGCTCGTCGGCCGTGGTCTCGCCGCCCCACATGCGCGGGATCACGCTGTAGGTGCCATCCTTCTGGATATTGGCGTGGGCGCGTTCGTTGATGAAGCGGCTCTGCGGGTCGTCCTTGGCCTCCTTGGGCCAGGTGCTGATGAGGTAGTAGTTGATGGCCGGGCGGCAGCTGGCGCAGCCGTTGGGCGTCTTCCAGCCCAGGTGGGCAAACACCTGGGCCGAGGTCAGCAGCTTGCTGCCGTCGGCCAGGGGCGTGGCAATGGCTTCGCGCACCGCCGCGTGGCCGTGGTCGGTGCAGCCGCACATGGCCTTGAGCTTCGGGCTCGCCGAATAATCGCCACCGGCGGTGAACATCAAAATCTGCTCGACCAGGCCGGTGCAGGAGCCACACGAGGCGCTGGCCTTGGTGTGCTTGCGCACCTCTTCGAGCGTGAACAGGCCCTTGTCCTTGATGGCCTTGCAGATGGCGCCCTTCTTGACGCCGTTGCAACCGCAGACCTCGGCCTCGTCGGGCATGCTGGCGGCTTTGTTGTGGCCTTCGTGGCCCACGTCGCCGATGTTGGACTCGCCGAACATCAGTTTGTCGCGGATGTCGGCCACGCTGCGGCCTTCGCGCAGCAGCTTGAAGTACCACGAGCCGTCCACCGTGTCGCCGTAAAGGCAGGCGCCCACCAGCTTGTCGTTCTGGATCACCAGCTTCTTGTAGACGCCGCCGAAGGGGTCGCTCATCACGATCTCTTCTGCGCCATCGCCGCCCATGAAGTTGCCGGCCGAGAACAGGTCGATGCCGGTCACCTTGAGTTTGGTCGATGTGAGCGAGCCGGTGTAGCGGCCGATGCCGAACTCGGCCAGGTGTGTGGCCAGCACCTTGCCCTGCTCGAACAGCGGCGCCACCAGGCCGTAGGCAATGCCCCGGTGGGCCGCGCACTCGCCCACAGCGTAGATGCGCGGGTCGGTCACGGTCTGCAGGGTGTCGCTGACCACGATGCCGCGGTTGACGTGCAGGCGCATCTTTTCGGCCAACTCGGTGTTGGGGCGTATGCCCACGGCCATCACCACCAGGTCGGCCGGCACCTCGCTGCCGTCCTTGAACTTGACCGACTTGACGCGGCCACCTTTGCCCTCATCCTGGTCGCCCACCAGCTCCTGCGTGTTGGCGCCGATCAGGAACTTCATGCCCCGCTCTTCCAGCGATTTCTGCAGCAGCTTGCCCGCCACGTCGTCGAGCTGGCGCTCCATCAGCCAGGGCGAGACGTGCACCACGCTCACGCTCATGCCGCGTTTCATCAGGCCGTTGGCCGCTTCCAGGCCCAGCAGGCCGCCGCCGATGACCACCGCGTGTTTGTACTGCGCGGCGGCATCAATCATGGCCTGGGTGTCGGCGATGTCGCGGTAGGCCAGCGCGCCCTTCAAGTCTTTGCCGGGGATCGGCAGGATGAAGGGGTTGGAGCCGGTGGCCATGATCAGGCGGTCGTATTCGGCCGACACCTGCTCGCCAGCCGCGTTGACCGCGTGCACCACGCGCTTGACCCGGTCCACCTCGGTCACCTTGGTGCCGGCGTGCAGCGTGACGCCGTTGTCGCTGTACCAGGACCAGTCGTTGAGGACAATTTCCTCCAGCGTCTGCTCGCCAGCGAGCACCGGCGACAGCAGGATGCGGTTGTAGTTGGGGTGGGGCTCGGCGCCGAAAACCGTGATGTCGTAGAGGTCGGGAGCGATCTTGATCAGCTCCTCCAGCGTGCGCACGCCGGCCATGCCGTTGCCCACCATCACCAGTTTGGATTTCTTCATCGCGGCTGCTCCTGATTGTGTTTCGCCTGGAAACGAAAGAAGTCGTGGCGCACAGGCGGAAGGGCACACGCAGCGGCGCGGACCGGTCACCTGGCGGCAAAAAATGGGGTGCAACAGTGCGGCCCAAAAGCCATCCAAGACCCGCCTGCGGTCGGGTCACGTTCACCAGCGCATGCACGGCGTTGTGCACACATGCCCCGCTGTTGCGGTCGGGGCGCGACGCGTCGTCACGTCTGCCAGAGGTTATGCAAGACGTGTGCCACGTGGTCGGCGTGTGCGGCAGCCGTTGGCGTCACCCGCTGGCGGCACTTGCTTCCGCCTTTCACGGTCATGCCGCTGCCCAGGGTTGTGCGTGTTGCACCAAGTTGGGCAGGTGCTGCGCGGTTGCTTAGCCAAGCCCCCAGTTACCATCGCCGCATGAGCGAAAACACCCAAGCACCCATCCGCGAAGACCGCGTGTGGAGCGATGAACACTGGACCGCCCGTGTCATCAAGAACGAAGACGATGATGGCTGGGCGGTGGCCATGTACCTAGATGGCGAAGCCGAGCCGGCCCTGGTGGGGCCATGGACCATGGGACGCGACAAGAAGAACCCCAAGCCGCTGGACACCGCTGCGTTCAACACCTTGGTGAAAACCGCCAGCGAATTCATTCGCCGGGCCGAGCAGCAGCGCCACGCCGAACTGAACCGAAGCGTGACGGTGGATGTGGACGGGCGCCGCATCCGCGTTCTACTGGCCATCGTGCCGGACGAGGACGGTGCCACGGCCAGCTTGCGTGCCTTGGACACACTGGACGAAGAACTGGCTTGTGTGCCGGTGCCGCCCAGCTTCAAGCTCAATGTGGACAGCGCCTTGGCCTGGGCGGCCTCGGGTTTCGTGAAGCCGCGCGCATGATCGACGCCTTGATAGCCGGCCACCTGATGGGCGACGCCTCGCGGCGCGTGGACAAGGCCGGTCGCGAGTATGTGGTGGCCCGCGTGCTGGCCCGCAACAGGGCCGACGAGGAGTTCATTGTCAATGCCATCGCCTTCGACGCGGCGCCGTGTGCCGCATTGCTGGCGCTGCGCGACGGCGATGCGCTGAGCCTCACCGGCGCGCTGACCCCCAAGGTCTGGACCGACAAGCAAGGCAACGCCCGCCCCAGCCTGGACGTGGTGGTGGCGCAGGTGTTGTTGCTGAACTCAGAGGGCTGAAAGCGGTACGGCCCACAGACCGGACCCAAAGGACAGGGCCTGGGTGCCGTCGTACAGCACGATGCCGGTGGTGAATGCGTCGCCCGTCAGTGACTGGAGTTTTTTCAGGCCTTTGAAATCGCTCGCCTGCACCGTGGCGGCGGCCTTGACTTCGATGCCCATGATCTGGCGCAGTGGCGATTCGAGCACAAAATCCACCTCTACCTGGTCTTTGTCGCGGTAGTGGGACAGGAACCAGGCGTCGGCGCTGAGGCTCAGCGCTTTGCGCAGTTCGGCATGCACCCAGGTTTCAAGCGTGGCGCCCCAGCGCGCACGTTGGTTGAACACGAGATCGCTGCTCAGGCGGGTCATGCTGGCTTGCAGGCCGGCGTCCAGAAAATGCAGCTTGGGCGCCTTGATGAGGCGGCTGAGTTCGTTGTGGCTCCACGCGGGCAGGCGCTGCACCAGGAAAAGTTTTTCCAGGATGCCCAGGTATTTGTCCACGGTTTTGCCATTCAGGCCGAGTTGGGCACCGGCTTGTGTGGCGTTGAACAGCTGTCCACACTGTGCCGCGGCCACCGCCAGCGTGTGGGGCAATTGGTGGAGCTGATCGATCTGTGCGATGTCGCGCACGTCACGTTCGACCAGGGTCTGGATGTAGGCCTTCGCCCAGGCCTGGCGTCGGGCAGCGGTGGGGCGCTGGCGCATTTCCGGGTAGCCGCCGGCCAACACCTGGCCCACGGTGTCGCGCTGTGGCGCGGCCCAGAGGGGGTGGCTGAGCGGCCAAGTTTGCGCCTGTGCGCGTTGCAGAAAGTCGTTCGGGCGACCTTGTATCTCGGCTTGTGACAAGGGCAGCAAGGTGTGCAGCGCCAGGCGGCCCGCCAGGCTGTCGGCAATCTGGGGCAAGGCCATGAGGTTGGCCGAGCCGGTGAGCAAGAAGCGGCCTGGGCGGCGGTCCTGATCGATCACCAGTTTGAGGGCCAGCAGCAACTGGGGTGCGCGCTGCACCTCGTCAATCACGGCGCGGTCGAGTTGGCGGGCAAAACCCAGCGGGTCTTGCTGAACAGCGGCCAGCAGGTTGGGGTCGTCCAGGGTGAGGTAGGCCATGTCACCCCTCTCGCTGGCCAACTGCTGCGCCAGCGTGGTCTTCCCACACTGGCGCGGGCCGTTGATCAGCACGGCCGGGGTGTCTTGCAAGGCTTCGTTCAACACCGGCGCCAAGTGGCGGGCAATCAGGCCGGGTGCAGACGCTGAAGGCGCTTCGGGTGGGTGCGACATGGGCCGTCCAGGGCGGATTTCGATGTCGTCCATTATGAATTGAAACAGCGTCCAAATTGGATTATTGATCCGTCCAATCGGGATTAACGTGCCTCGAACACCACCTCAACCGCTGCGCAGACGGCTGCAGGCACAGTGCGGCCGCGAGCACAAAATCAGCTTGTGCCGAGCGTTCAGGCCACCTTCTCCACGTGCCCCTGGCGGGTGTAGAGGAAATCGATCACCGCCTTGCGGCAGTGCTGGTAACGCGCATCGTCCGCCAATGCCACGCGGTTGCGCGGGCGGGGCAGGTCCACGCTGAGCACCTCGCCGATGGTGGCGGCCGGGCCGTTGGTCATCATCACGATCTTGTCGCTCAACAGCACGGCTTCATCCACGTCGTGGGTCACCATCATCACGGTGGCCTGCGTCTTGGCCACGATGTCGAGCAGCTCGTCCTGCAGCTTGGCGCGGGTCAGCGCATCGAGTGCGCCAAAGGGCTCGTCCATCAGCAGCACCTTGGGCTCCATCGACAGCGCCCGCGCAATGCCCACGCGCTGCTTCATGCCGCCGCTGATTTCGCCGGGGCGTTTCTGCGCCGCCGCCGTCAGGCCGACCAGGGCCAGCGCCGCATCGGTGCGGGCCTTGAGCTGTGCGCGGTTCTCGGTAGCGCCAAACACGCGCTCCACCGCCAGGTGGATGTTCTCGAAGCAGGTCAGCCAGGGCAGCAGCGAGTGGTTCTGGAACACCACCGCGCGCTCGGGGCCAGGGCCGGCTATTTCCTTGTTGGCACACAGCAGCACGCCTTGTGTGGGTTCGGTCAGCCCGGCCAGCAGGTTGAGCAGGGTGGACTTGCCACAGCCCGAGTGGCCGATGAGGGCCACGAACTCGCCCTTGGCCACGGTGAGGTGGATGTCGCGCAGCGCGGGGAACAGGCCCTTCTTGGTCTTGAAGGTCTGCTCGACGTTCTGGATTTCGATGTATTTGGTGGTCATGCCTTCACCTCTTCAAAGGTAAACAGGGACGCGAGTTTGATGAGCGCGAACTCCAGCACCAGGCCGACGGCGCCGATGACGAAGATGGCGACGATGATGTGCTGGACGTTGAGGTTGTTCCACTCGTCCCAGACCCAGAAGCCGATGCCCACGCCGCCGGTCAGCATCTCGGCGGCGACGATCACCAGCCACGCCGTGCCCACGGCCAGGCGCACCCCGGTCAGCATGTAGGGCAACACGGCGGGAAAGAGGATCTTGGTCAGGATCTTCCATTCGCTGAGGTTGAGCACGCGGGCCACGTTCATGTAGTCCTGTGGCACGCGCTGCACGCCCACGGCGGTGTTGATGACCATGGGCCAGATGGAGCAGATGAAAATGGTCCAAATGGCGGCCGGATTGGCGCCCTTGAACACCAGCAGACCGATGGGCAGCCAGGCCAGTGGCGACACCGGGCGCAGCAGGCTGATCAGTGGGTTGAACATGCGCGAGAGGAAGGTGAAGCGCCCGATCATGAAACCCACGGGGATGCCCACCAGTGCGGCCAGGCCGAAGCCCACGGCCACGCGCTGCAGCGACGAGAGCACGTTCCAGCCTATCCCCTGGTCGTTGGGGCCGTTGCGGTAGAAGGGGTCGCTGAACAGCTTGACGGCGGCCTCCCAGGTGGCGGCGGGCGAGGGTATGCTGCTGCCGGTGGACACCGACACCAGGGCCCAGATGCCGACCAGCAGGCCCAAACCAAAGATCGGCGGCAACACGCGCAGCCACAGGCCGCGCCAGTCGAAGGGTGGTCGGCTGGGGGCGGCCACCGTAGCCACCGAGGGGGCCACCTTGGCGGCGGGCCGCTCGGGGGCAGATGGGGCGTTGCTGGGGTTCATGGAACTCGCATCCAGGGGTGAGTGAAATACAGCGCTGACCATGGCGTGCTCCTCAGACTTTGACTTTGAAGCTGTCGGCGTACTTGGCCGGGTCTTTCCCGTCCCAGCTCACGCCGTCGATGAACTTGTGGCTGCGCATCTCGCTCTTGGGCAGGCTGACCTTGGCGGCGCTGGCGGCCTGTTTGTAGATGTCGATGCGGTTGATGGACTTGGCCACGCCCAGGTAGTCGGGGTGGTCCTTCATCAGGCCCCAGCGCTTGTGCTGGGTGAGGAACCACATGCCGTCGCTCAGGTAGGGGAAGTTGGCCGCGCCGTCGTTGAAAAACTTCATGTGGTTGGGGTCGTCCCAGGTCTTGCCCAGGCCGTTCTGGTAGCGGCCCAGGATGCGCTGGTTGATGGCGTCCACGCTGGTGTTCACGTAGGCTCGGTCGGCGATGGTCTCGGCCATCTTGAGCTTGTTCTGCAGACCGGCATCGATCCACTTGCCGGCCTCCAGAATGGCGGCCGTCACAGCGCGTGCGGTGTTGGGGTATTTCTGCACCCATTCCGAGGTGGTGCCCAGCACCTTTTCCGGGTGCTCGGGCCAGATGTCCTGCGTGGTGGTGCCCGTGATGCCGATGCCGTCCATGATGGCGCGGTGGTTCCAGGGCTCGCCCACGCAGAAGCCGTCCATGTTGCCCACGCGCATGTTGGCCACCATCTGCGGTGGCGGCACGGTGATGACTTTGGCGTCCTTCATGGGGTTGATGCCGTGCGCCGCCAACCAGTAGTACAGCCACATGGCATGGGTGCCGGTGGGGAAGGTCTGGGCGAAGGTGTATTCGCGTTTGTCGGTGGCCATCAGTTTGGCCAGGCTGGCACCGTCCACGGCGCCTTTGTCCGCCAGCTTCTTGCTCAGGGTGATGGCCTGGCCGTTCTGGTTCAGGTTCATCAGCACAGCCATGTCCTTCTTGGGGCCGGCCGTGCCCAGGTGCACGCCGTACACCAGGCCGTACAACACGTGGGCCAGGTCCAGCTCGCCGTTGACCAGCTTGTCGCGCACGCCGGGCCAGCTCGCCTCTTTGGTGGGGATGATCTTGACGCCGTACTTCTGGTCGATGCCCAGCACCGAGGCCATGACCACGCTGGCGCAGTCGGTCAGCGGGATGAAGCCGATCTTGACCTCTTTCTTTTCGGGTGCATCCGACCCGGCGGCCCACGCGCCGTGGTGGCCCAGCGTGCTGAACCAGGCGGTGCCGGCGGCGGCGGTCTTGAGGAAGTCGCGGCGGGAGGCTGTGTCGGTGTGTGCGACAGCGGGTGTGACGGGTGTGTCCATGTTCAACTCCTGTAGGCCAACAAAAATGCGGTTCCAGAAAGCACAACGGCGTCCGTCTCGGAGCGCGGGTTGCGCTGCGAATACGGACGCCGTTGTCCTGTGTCTGGCTGACGGTTGGTACCCACCGCCCTTGGTGGGTGCCTCGTCAACTGTTAAGCAGTTTGTGTGCCAGCTGGTTTTGCCCCTTACGCTGGACGGGATGCGGCCGTTTGTGCACCGGCACGGGGCACAAGCACGTTATTTGTGCGTTGCAGCATCCGTGTGCGGGTGCACGGTGCCCGTGGTCAGATCGGCCAGTGCGAGCACAGCTTCGGCCACGTCCACCAGGCGGCGGTTCTGGTTCATTGCAAGCTGGCGCAGCGTCTTGTGGGCCTGGGCCTCGCTCAACTGGCGCTGTGCCATCAGCAGGCCCTTGGCGCGTTCCACCAGCTTGCGTTCGTTCAGGCTGGCGCGGGTGGTGTCCAGCTCGGCCGACATGGCTTGCAGCCTTTGAGCCTGGGCTTGCACCAGCTCCAGCACCGAGTGCTGCAGCTGCGTCCCCAGGGGCAAGCCCGGCGACGGCGAGCCGTCTGGTGTGGCATCAAAAAAGTCCAAGCCGACAGGGAGCACGCTGGTGGGTACCTGATCAAGCGCCTGCAGCTCCTGCCCCAGGTGTTCGCGGCGCTGGTGGCACAAGGCGCGCAGGTCTTTGCTGAGGTGGTCTTCCACCGCTTTCATGGCCTCCATGCGTTCGGTGCAGGTGTCGAACCAGCGTTGGCTCAGCTCCGGGTTGAGTGCGCCGCCCGCGACCGTGGCGCCCAGCATGCGGCGCATGCGTTCCAGCGCGGCTCGGGTGTTGGGATCGTCGCTGCGCTGCCACAGCGCAACGGCCTCGCCCGGTGCGAACTGCGCAAACACCTCCAGCGCACGTTCTTGCGACTCGATCAGATAGGTCAGCCGCTGCTGCCCGGCGTCGTCGGCCTGGCCGCTGGCAAACAGGGCGCTGCCGGTGGCGCGTTCCTGGCCGGCCAGTTCCTTGCTTTGCATGAAGTTGAAAAACCCCACCAGCAGACGCGAAATGGCCGGGTCGCTGGCGGTGTCGGCCGCTTCGAAGATCACCGCCAGCAGGCCAGCGATGAGCCGCGTGTAGGCGGCGGTGGCCTGCGCGGGCAGCCACGCACCGCGCCCCACCTGCTGGCGCAGGGCCGGCAGCGCAGCCAGCCCGTGCAGCACATAGGCGATGCGCGCAAACAGCCGCGCGCCCTGGCGCAACTGCGTGGCCTGGGTGTCCAGCTGGTCGAAGTGCTGGCGCAACGCTTGTTCGGCGTGTGCCGTCTGCGCCACCTGCGCCAAACGCTCGGCACCAAAACGCTGCCCGGCTGAACCCAGGTACAGGTTGCTCATGCCACGCTCGCGCTGCAGCTCGTGCACCAGACGTGCGCTCGCATCCACCAATTCGGCGGTGAGCGTGAGTTGCTGCAACTCGGCGATTTCGCAGCATTTGGCGGCGAGCAGGAAATGGAGTCCGGATTTCATGTCCCCGTGGCGGCAGCAATATCCGTGCCCTCGGGGCTTTTACACTGGGACCATGTTGATCCTCGGAATCGAATCCTCTTGTGATGAAACCGGCGTGGCGCTGGTGGACGCGTCTGCCGCCGCCACGCAGGCCGGTGTGCCGCGCCTGCTGGCGCACGCCTTGCACAGCCAGATCGCCATGCACCAGGCCTATGGTGGCGTGGTGCCCGAGCTGGCCAGCCGCGACCACATCCGCCGTGTGCTGCCGTTGAGCACCGAGGTGTTGAACCGCGCTGGGCGCACGCTGGCTGAGGTGGACCTGGTGGCCTTCACCCGAGGCCCTGGCTTGGCGGGCGCCTTGTTGGTGGGCGCGGGTGTGGCGGTGGCCATGGGGGCCGCGCTGGGCAAGCCGGTGCTGGGCATTCACCACCTGGAAGGGCATTTGCTCTCGCCTTTTTTGAGCGCCGATCCGCCCGAGTTTCCGTTTGTGGCCTTGCTGGTGTCAGGCGGTCACACGCAGCTCATGCGGGTGGATGGCGTGGGCCGCTATGAACTGCTGGGCGAGACCATCGATGACGCGGCCGGCGAGGCTTTCGACAAATCGGCCAAGCTGCTGGGCCTGGGCTACCCCGGCGGGCCGGCGCTGTCGCGCCTGGCCGGGCAGGGCGACGCGACGGCGCACAAGCTGCCGCGCCCGCTGCTGCACAGTGGCGATCTGGATTTTTCGTTTGCTGGCCTGAAGACGGCGGTGCTGACCACCGTGAAGAAACAACTGGCCCAGCACGACGTGGGCACGGTGGCGCAACTGCCGCCCCACGTGGTGGCCGATGTGGCCGCGTCCACCCAGGCCGCCATCGTCGAGGTGCTGGTCAAAAAGTCGCTGGCGGCGGTGGCGCAGTCGGGCCTGAAGCGCCTCGTGGTGGCGGGCGGGGTGGGGGCCAACAGCCTGCTGCGCCAGCAGCTCAATGCCGGGTGCGCGGCGCGCGGCGTGCGGGTGCATTACCCCGAGCTGGACCTGTGCACCGACAACGGCGCGATGATCGCCCTGGCCGCTGGCATGCGCGTGTTGGCCGGCTTGTTGCCGGCGAGCGGTGAAACGATCAGCTACCGCTTTGACGTGCGGCCTCGCTGGCCTTTGTCGGAGCTGGCACCGGATCGGACAACGGGGGCAGAAACCCTGCCAAGCTGACGGGCTTGGGTGAATCCGCTCTGTAATTATGAATTACACTCCGCGACCTTGATCGGCGGAAAGTTGTCGCATTGGCGACAGGTGGCAATCGTGCCCCTCCGTGCGGTTGGCACAAGGTATTCCTGAACATGAAGCACATGAGAGAACTTCGCCGCCAGCTGGTGGCTGGCCTGATCGCAGGCCTGGGTTGGGCGGTGGGAGCCGGTGGCGCGCTGGCGCAAAACGCGGCCGCGCCCTCGGCGGCACCCGTGCGCATCGGCATGATTGAGGTGTTCTCGGGCCCGTTGGCCAACACCGGCGAGTCGGTGTTCCGCAACCTGCTGTGGGCGGTGGAGCGTGTCAACGCCCGGGGGGGCGTCAAGTTGCCGGGTGGTGCGCGGCCACTGGCGCTGGTGCGTTACGACAGCAAGGGTCAGAACGAGGAGGCGCTGTCGTCGCTGCGTGCGGCGGTGGACGGTGGCATCAACGTGGTGGTTCAGGGCAACTCGTCGGCCACGGCGGCGGCGTTGATCGATGCCATTGGCAAACACAACGAGCGCGAGCCACAGCGCCAGGTGGTGTTTCTCAACTACTCGGCGGTGGACCCGGTGTTGACCAACGAGAAGTGCAGCTACTGGCACTTCCGTTTTGATGCCCACGCGGACATGCGCATGAACGCGCTGATGAGCGTGCTCAAGGACGACAAGGCGCTCAGGAGCATCTACCTGATCGGCCAGGACTACAGCTTTGGCCAGGCGGTGCTGAAAGAGGCCAAGCGCCAGTTGGCCGACAAGCGCCCCGACGTGAAGATCGTCGGCGACGAGCTGCACCCCATGGCACGCGTGAAGGACTTTTTGCCCTACGCCACCAAGATCAAGGCCAGCGGCGCGCAGGCGGTGTTGACCGGGAACTGGGGCAACGACCTGACGCTGCTGGTCAAGGCCGCGCGCGAGGTGGGTTTCGAGGGCAGCTTCTACACCTTCTATGGCAACGCGCTGGGCGCGCCTGCGGCCATCGGCGAGGCCGGCATCGGCAAGGTGATCGCCGTGGCGGACTGGTTCCCCAACGTGGCCACCCGCGAGTCCGAGGCCTTCTACCAGTCGTTCCGCCAGCGTTTCCCCAAGCCGGAAGACGATTACGTGCACATGCGCATGCAACTGCTGATCGAGTCGCTGGCCCAGTCCATCGAACGCGCTGGCAGCACCGAGGCCAAAGCCATTGCCGCTGCCCTGGAAACGGCGCAGGTGAGTTTTGCCGGCCAGACCGCACGCATGCGGGCGGGCGACCACCAGTTGCAGCAACCCCTGGTGGTGGCGGTGATGGACAAGCAGGGGGCGCCCGGCGTGAAGTTCGATGTGGAAGGCTCGGGCTTCGGTTTCCGCCCCGTGCGCCAAATCACCGCCGAGCAGGCCGAAATGCCGCACAGCTGCCAGATGCAACGCCCACGCTGAGGGAGAATCGGCGGCATGAGAAACGCCGTCAGCGCCCTGGAGGGCTCCCGCATCCGTGAAGTCGCCAACGAGGGCCTGGGCCGCGAAGGCGTGCTCAAGTTCTGGTTTGGTGAGAGCGACGAGGTCACGCCGGCCTTCATCCGCGAGGCCGCGATCGCCTCGCTACACGAGGGCGAAACCTTTTACGCGCACAACCTCGGTTTGCCCGAGTTGCGCGCCGCTCTTGCGACCTACACCGCGCGACTGCACCCAACGCAGGCGGGGCAGGGGCTCCCGGACCGGTTGGCCGTCACTTCCGGCGGTGTCAACGGCCTCATGCTGGCCTGCCAGGCCGTGCTGGACGCGGGCGACGAGGTGGTGGCCGTCACGCCGGTGTGGCCCAACCTGGTGGCGCAACCGCTCATCATGGGCGCGCAGGTGCGCCGCGTGCCGCTGCGCCCCGGGGTGGACGGTGCCTGGGGGCTGGACCTGGCCGAGCTGCTGGCCGCCATCACGCCCCGCACGCGTCTGCTGGTGGTCAACGCCCCCAACAACCCCAGCGGCTGGACGCTGAGCGCCGATGAGCAGCGCGCCATCCTGGCCCATTGCCGCCAGACCGGCACCTGGATTCTGGCCGACGAGGTGTACGAACGGCTCTACTACGCGCCCACCGCCAATGGCTGCGCGCCGTCCTTTTTGGACCACGCCAAGGCCGACGACCGCCTGATCGTCACCCACAGCTTCTCCAAGAGTTTCCTCATGACCGGCTGGCGCCTGGGGTGGCTGGTGATGCCACCGGGTTTGACCGACGCAATGGGCAAGCTGATCGAGTTCAACACCTCGTGTGCGCCCGTGTTTGTGCAGCGCGCCGCCTTGCAGGCCCTGGCGCGGGCGGACGAGGTGACGCCCGCCCTGGTGGCCCACCTCAAAACCTGCCGCGACACGCTGGTGCCTGCCCTGCAGGCGCTGCCCGGCATCGAGGTGGCGACGCCGCTGGGGGGTATGTACGCCTTTTTGCGCATCCACGGCCAGGACGATTGCCTGGACGTGGCCAAGCGCCTGGTGCGCGAGGCAGGGCTGGGCCTGGCGCCCGGCAGCGCCTTCGGGCCCGAGGCGGCAGGTTGGCTGCGCTGGTGTTTTGCCAGCCGCGACACGGGCCGGCTGCTCGAGGGGGTGGATCGACTCAAGCGCTGGCTCCGGCTATAATCGCGGGTTGCTGCCCAAACGGGTGGCATCTTCACGCCTGTTGTGGCGCCGGTCTGGGAACGTTTTTCTGGGTCCGGGCGGCTGCGGCAGGACGCATGTACTCCTAAGGAAATCGAAATGATCGCTCAATCCGTCAAGGCCGAAGTCATTGCGGCCAACGCACGTGGCGCCGCCGACACTGGCAGCCCCGAAGTCCAGGTCGCCATCCTGACCGCTCGCATCAACGAGCTGACCCCCCACTTCAAGACCCACGCCAAGGACCACCACGGCCGCCGCGGTCTGCTGCGCATGGTCAGCCGCCGCCGCAAGCTGCTCGACTACCTGAAGTCCCGTGACGCCGACCGTTACGTGGCTCTGATCGCCAAACTGGGCCTGCGCAAGTAATTGCTGTAGCCAAGTAGCGCAAAAACGCCTGGGTTGGTTCGCTGGCTCAGGCGTTTTTCGCTTGTTTTTCCCCTTTCATCTTTCGGGTACATCACATCAAGCAGAGCGAAGCTGTGTCATTCCAACGGACCTGAAGCCGCAGGTTCCTCAAGTCCGCTGGAATGGCATCGTGTTCTGCAAATGTGGGTTCCGGGCGCCGGGTGCTGCCACATGCACCTCTCACACAGGAGAACCACATGACCATGTTCAACAAAGTCACCAAAACCTTCCAGTGGGGCCAGCATTCGGTCCGCATGGAAACCGGCGAAATCGCCCGCCAGTCCAGCGGCGCCGTGCTGCTCGACATGGAAGGCACCGTGGTGCTGGCCACCGTGGTGGCCAAGTCGGACGCCAAGGCGGGCCAGGACTTCTTCCCGTTGACCGTTGACTACATCGAGAAGACCTACGCCGCCGGCAAGATCCCTGGCAGCTTCTTCAAGCGCGAAGGCCGCCCCAGCGAACTCGAAACCCTGACCAGCCGCCTGATCGACCGCCCGATCCGCCCGCTGTTCCCCGAAGGTTTCTTCAACGAAGTGCAGGTGGTCATCCACACGCTGTCGCTGAACCCTGAGGTCGACGCCGACATCGCCGCCATGATCGCCACCAGCGCCGCGCTGTCGGTGTCGGGCATCCCCTTCAACGGCCCCATTGGCGCCGCCCGTGTGGGTTATGTGAATGGCCAGTACGTGTTGAACCCGGGCCAGACCGAGCGCAAGAACTCGTCCATGGACCTGATCGTGGCCGGCACCGAGGCGGCCGTGCTGATGGTTGAATCGGAAGCCCAGCAACTGAGCGAAGAAGTGATGCTTGGCGCCGTGGTGTTTGGCCATGAGCAAGGCAACATCGCCATCGCCGCCATCAACGAGTTGGTGCGTGACGCAGGCAAGCCGGAGTGGAACTGGCAAGCGCCCGCCAAGGACGAGGCCCTGATCGCCAAGATCGACGGCCTGGCCAAGGCCAAGCTCGAAGCCGCTTACCAAATTCGCAACAAGCAAGCCCGCACCCAGGCATGCCGCACCGCTTACGCCGACGTGATGGCCGCCCTGAAGGCCGAAGGCGTGGCCTTCGACAGCGTCGCCATCGAAGGCCTGCTGTTCGAAATCGAAGCCAAGATCGTGCGTGGCCAGATTTTGGCCGGCGAGCCCCGCATCGACGGCCGCGACACCCGCACCGTGCGCGCCATCGAAATCCGCAATGGCGTGCTGCCGCGCACCCACGGTTCGGCCCTGTTCACCCGGGGTGAAACCCAGGCGCTGGTGGTGGCCACCCTCGGCACCGACCGCGACGCCCAGCGCATCGACGCGTTGGCTGGCGAGTACGAAGACCGCTTCATGCTGCACTACAACATGCCTCCCTTCGCCACCGGCGAAACGGGGCGCGTGGGTTCGCCCAAGCGCCGCGAAATCGGCCACGGCCGTCTGGCCAAGCGCGCCCTGGTGGCCGCGTTGCCGAGCAAGGAAGAATTCCCCTACACCATGCGTGTGGTGTCGGAAATCACCGAGTCCAACGGCTCCTCGTCCATGGCTTCGGTCTGCGGCGGCTGCCTGGCACTGATGGACGCCGGCGTGCCCATGAAGGCGCATGTGGCCGGTATCGCCATGGGTCTGATCAAGGACGGCAACCGTTTTGCCGTGCTGACCGACATTCTGGGCGATGAAGATCACCTGGGCGACATGGACTTCAAGGTGGCCGGCACCACCAATGGCGTGACCGCCCTGCAGATGGACATCAAGATCCAGGGCATCACCAAAGAAATCATGCAGGTGGCACTGGCCCAGGCCAAGGAAGCACGCATGCACATCCTGGGCAAGATGCAGGACGCCATGGGTGAGGCCAAGACCGAGGTGTCCAACTTCGCGCCCAAGCTGTTCACCATGAAGATCAACCCCGAGAAGATCCGTGACGTGATCGGCAAGGGCGGCGCCGTCATCCGCGCGCTGACCGAAGAGACCGGCTGCCAGATCAACATCGAGGAAGACGGCACCATCACCATCGCCGCCACCGATTCGACCAAGGCCGATGAAGCCAAGCGCCGCATCGAAGCCATCACCGCCGAAGCCGAGATCGGCAAGGTCTACGAAGGCCCGATCACCAAGATCCTGGACTTCGGTGCCCTGGTCAACATCCTGCCCGGCAAGGACGGCCTGCTGCACATCAGCCAGATCGCCCACGAGCGCGTGGAAAAGGTCACCGACTACCTGCAAGAAGGCCAGATCGTCAAGGTCAAGGTGCTGGAGACCGACGAGAAGGGCCGCATCAAGCTGTCCATGAAGGCCCTGGCCGACCGTCCCGAGCGTGCTGAGCGTCCGGAACGTGCTGAGCGCGCCGACCACCGTGGTGCTGCCGACGCCGCTGCTCAACAGCAGCAGCAAGAGCAGCAGCAACAGCAGTAAGGCGAGCGCCGCCATGGCCACCATGCAAGCTGTCGAGATCACCGCCTTTGGCGGGCCTGAGGTCTTGCAACGCTGCGAGCGTCCCCGGCCTGAAGCCGGTGCGGGCGAGTTGCTGATCCGTGTCAGCGCGTCGGGCGTGAACCGCCCCGACGTGCTGCAGCGCACCGGCAACTACCCCGTGCCACCGGGCGCCTCCGATCTGCCTGGCCTCGAAGTGGCTGGCGTGATCGAAGCGGGCGATGCAGCGGCCCTGGCCGCGGCAGGCCTGAAGCTGGGCGACCGTGTGTGCGCGTTGGTGGCCGGTGGCGGTTATGCGCAGTACTGCGTGGCGCCCGTGGGGCAGTGCCTGCCGGTGCCGGCGGGCTTGTCCGATGTGGAAGCCGCTTCGTTGCCCGAAACTTTCTTCACGGTCTGGAGCAACGTGTTCGACCGTGCCCACCTGCAGCCGGGCGAAACCCTGCTGATCCAGGGGGGCTCCAGCGGCATCGGGGTCACGGCCATCCAGATGGCCAAGGCCCTGGGCGCGCGCGTGATCGTCACCGTGGGCAGCGACGACAAGGCGAAAGCCTGCCTGGCTTTGGGTGCCGACCACGCCATCAATTACAAGACGCAGGACTTCGTGCGCGAGGTGGCCGATGTCACCGGGGGTGCCGGTGTCAACGTCATCCTCGACATGGTGGCTGGCGCTTACGTTGCGCGTGAGATCGACTGCCTGGCCGATGAAGGCCGGCTGGTCATCATCGCCGTGCAGGGCGGTGTGAAGGCGGAGTTCAATGCCGGCGCCGTGTTGCGCCGCCGTCTGGCCATCACCGGCTCCACCTTGCGCCCGCGCCCGGTGGCTTTCAAAGCCGCCATCGCGCAATCGCTCAAGGCGAAGGTGTGGCCCTTGATCGAAAGCGGCGCCATCAAGCCGGTGATCCACAGCGTGTACCCGGCCGCGCAGGCGGCACAGGCACATGCGCTGATGGAAAGCAACCAGCACATCGGCAAGCTGGTGCTGAGTTGGGCCTGAAGTTGCTTACCCGGAACCAAGAGATGAAAAAGCTCATCGTCGGCAATTGGAAAATGAACGGCAGCCTCGCGTCCAACGAGGCCTTGCTGCAAGGTTTTCAACAAGGCCTCGAAGCGCAAGACCAGTCGGTGCTGGTGGCGGTGTGCGCCAGCGCGCCCTATCTGCCGCAGTTGCAGCAGTTGTTGGGCAAAGGCCCCATCGCCTGGGGCGCACAAGATGTGTCGGCCCACGAATCGGGCGCCTACACGGGCGAGGTGAGCGCGGCCATGTTGCGCGACTTCGCCTGTCGTTACGCCATCGTGGGCCACTCCGAGCGCCGGCAGTACCACGGCGAAACGGACGAGGTGGTGGCGGCCAAGGCGCAACGTGCGCTGGCGGCGGGCATCACGCCCATCGTGTGTGTGGGCGAGACGTTGGCCGAACGCGATGCCGGCCAGACCGAGGCCGTGGTCAAACGCCAGTTGGCCGCCGTGATCCACACCGTGGGCCACTGCAGCAGCGAGATGGTGGTGGCTTACGAACCCGTCTGGGCCATTGGCACCGGTCGCACGGCCACGCCCGAGCAGGCGCAGGTGGTGCACCATGTGCTGCGCGCCCAGGTGGCGGCGGCCACGGTCAACGCCGACAAGCGTGTGCACATCCTTTACGGCGGCAGCATGAACGCCGCCAACGCGGCCAGCCTGCTGGCCATGCCCGACATCGACGGCGGCCTCATCGGCGGCGCGTCGCTCAAGGTGCCCGATTTTCTGCAGATCATCCGCGCCGCCCGCAGCTGAGTGCTGAGGCGTCGCTTTTTGACTTTTTGGAGCAAAGAATGAATGTGTTGATGACCATTTTGCTGGCCGTGCAAATCCTGGCCGCCATCGGAATGATTGGCCTGATCCTGATGCAGCACGGCAAGGGTGCGGACGCCGGGGCGGCCTTTGGTGGCGGCGGTGGTGGTTCGGCCAGCCTGTTCGGTGCCTCGGGCAGCGCCAACTTCCTGTCGCGCAGCACGGCGGTGCTGGCCACGGTGTTTCTGGCTTGCACTTTGGGCCTGGCCTACTTCGGTAACCTGCGCCCCACGGCCGCGAGTGGCAGTGTGTTGGAAACCGTGCCCGTGCCGGTGGAGGCAGCGCCTGGTGCTGCGGGTGGTGTACCCGCCACACCTGCGCCCACCACGGCGCCTGGTGCGCCACAAATTCCGGCGCAGTAAGCCTCATGTCATGGGGTGTGGGAGCGCTTGTCAGGCGGCCCACACCTTCCCGTAGGTGGGGTGGGGCTGGTGACCGAATTTCAACGGTCCGGGCCAAAAACCCGCCTTGTTTCAGGGTAAACTCCTACGCTTGTCAGCAAGTCCACACCAATCCCTCGTGGACTTAGCGAGACAGCGATTTCTGACAAATGCCGACGTGGTGAAATTGGTAGACACGCTATCTTGAGGGGGTAGTGGCGAAAGCTGTGCGAGTTCGAGTCTCGCCGTCGGCACCAATCATTTGGCACACACGGCGCCTGCTGGCGCCCCTGGTACACGCAAGATGAACCTCGACCAATACCTGCCCGTTCTTCTGTTCATCATTGTGGGTATCGCGGTTGGTGTGCTGCCGCAGCTGTTGGGCTACATCCTGGGCCCCAACAAGCCCGATGCGGAAAAAAACTCGCCCTACGAATGTGGCTTCGAGGCCTTCGAAGACGCGCGCATGAAGTTCGACGTGCGTTATTACCTCGTGGCCATCCTGTTCATCCTGTTCGACCTGGAAATCGCCTTCCTCTTCCCGTGGGCCGTGGCCTTGCAGGACGTGGGTGCGGTCGGCTTCTGGTCGGTGGTGGTCTTCCTGGGCATTCTGGTTGTGGGCTTTGCCTACGAGTGGAAAAAGGGCGCTCTGGATTGGGAGTGAACATGACCCCCACACTTGCCACTTCGTGTGCTTCGCTGCCCCCCGAGGGGGTGTGGTCGCCTTGGGGCGGCCCGGCGGCGACCGGTCGAATTCTGAGGAACACAACACATGATTGAAGGCGTCCTGAAAGAAGGTTTTGTCACCACCAGCTACGACTCGGTGGTGAACTGGGCCAAGACCGGTTCCCTGTGGCCCATGACCTTTGGTCTGGCCTGCTGCGCGGTGGAGATGATGCACGCGGCCGCGGCGCGTTACGACATCGGGCGATTTGGCTCCGAGGTCTTTCGCGCCAGCCCACGCCAGTCCGATCTGATGATCGTGGCCGGCACGCTGTGCAACAAGATGGCGCCCGCGCTGCGCAAGGTCTACGACCAGATGAGCGAGCCACGTTGGGTGTTGTCCATGGGTTCATGTGCCAACGGTGGTGGCTACTACCACTACAGCTATTCCGTGGTGCGTGGCTGTGACCGCATCGTGCCGGTGGATGTGTACGTGCCCGGTTGTCCGCCCACGGCCGAGGCGCTGCTGTACGGCATCATCCAGTTGCAGCAGAAGATCCGCCGCACCCAAACCATTGCGCGTGCCTGAGGACTGCCATGAGTGAATTTGCCGTTCGGCCAGAGGCCATTCAGGACGCGGTGGTCGCCGCGCTTGGCGACAAGCTTCGTCGCATCGACATCGCCTTGGGCGAGGTCACGGTTCAGGTGTCGCAGGCCGACTACCTGGCGGCCATGCAAACGCTGCGCGACGCCCCGGGTTGCCGTTTCGATCAGTTGATCGATCTGTGTGGCATGGATTATTCCGCTTACCGCGATGGGCAATGGGACGGGGCACGTTTTTGTGTTGTGTCGCACTTGTTGTCCATGGAGCTGAACCAGCGCTTGCGTGTCAAGGTCTTCTGCGCCGATGACGATCTGCCGGTGGTCGATTCCGTGAATGGCGTATGGGCTGCGGCCAACTGGTTCGAGCGCGAAGCCTTTGATCTCTACGGCATTGTGTTTGAAGGCCACAACGACCTGCGCCGCATCCTCACCGACTACGGTTTTGTGGGGCACCCGTTCCGCAAGGATTTCCCGCTGTCGGGGCATGTGGAAATGCGCTACGACGCTGAGCGTCAGCGCGTGGTCTACGAGCCGGTCACGATCGAGCCACGCGACATCACGCCGCGCATCATCCGCGAAGACAAGTACGGAGCTGGGGTGTAAGCCATGGCAGAAATCAAGAACTACACCCTGAACTTCGGTCCGCAGCACCCTGCCGCCCACGGCGTGTTGCGCCTGGTGCTGGAGCTGGACGGCGAAGTCGTGCAGCGTGCCGACCCGCACATCGGTCTGCTGCACCGTGCCACCGAGAAGCTCGCAGAGAGCAAGACCTTCATCCAGTCGCTGCCCTACATGGACCGGCTGGACTACGTGTCGATGATGTGCAACGAGCACGCCTACTGCCTGGCCATCGAAAAGCTGTTGGGTCTGGACGTGCCTATCCGCGCGCAGTACATCCGCGTGATGTTCAGCGAGATCACCCGCCTGCTCAACCACCTGATGTGGCTGGGTTCGCACGGCAACGACTGCGGCAGCTCGACCATTCTGATCTACGCGTTCCGCGAACGTGAAGACCTGTTCGATATGTACGAGGCGGTGTCGGGTGCGCGCATGCACGCGGCTTACTTCCGTCCCGGTGGTGTTTACCGCGATCTGCCGGACACCATGCCGCAGTACAAGGTCAGCAAGATCAAGAACGCCAAGGCCTTGGCGCAAATGAACGAGAACCGCCAGGGTTCTCTGCTCGACTTCATCGACGATTTCACCCAGCGTTTCCCGACCTACCTGGCCGAGTACCACACGCTGTTGACCGACAACCGCATCTGGAAGCAGCGCACGGTGGACGTGGGCATCATGGCGCCTGAACGCGCCATCAACCTGGGCCTGACCGGGCCCATGCTGCGTGGTTCCGGCATCGCCTGGGACTTGCGCAAAAAGCAGCCCTACGATGTCTATGACCGCATGGCATTCGACATCCCGGTGGGCAAGACGGGCGACAGCTACGACCGCTATCTGGTCCGCATGGAAGAGATGGCGCAGTCCAACCGCATCATCAAGCAGTGTGTGGACTGGCTGCGTGCGAACCCGGGTCCGGTCATCACCGACAACCACAAGGTGGCGCCGCCTTCGCGCGAAGCGATGAAGTCGAGCATGGAAGAGCTGATCCACCATTTCAAGCTCTTCACCGAAGGTTTCCACGTGCCCGAAGGCGAAGCCTACGCGGCGGTCGAACACCCCAAGGGCGAGTTCGGCATCTACCTGGCCAGCGATGGCGCCAACAAACCTTACCGTCTGAAGATCCGTCCGCCTGGCTTCGTGCACCTGGCCGCGCTCGATGAGCTGGCCCGTGGCCACATGCTGGCCGACGCCGTGGCCATCATCGGCACGCTGGATATCGTGTTTGGAGAGATCGACCGATGATTTCCGAAGCTACCCGCGCGCGGTTTGACCGCGAAGTCGCCAAGTACCCGCCTGAGCAGGCGCAGTCGGCCGTGATGGCCTGCCTGTCCATCGTGCAGCAGGAGCAGGGGTTCGTCAGCACCGATGCCGAGCGCGAAATCGCCGAGTACCTGGGCATGGCGCCCATGGCGGTGCATGAGGTCACGACCTTCTACAACATGTACAACCAGCGGCCGGTGGGCAAGTTCAAGCTCAACGTCTGCACCAACCTGCCTTGCCAGCTGCGCGATGGCCAGAAGGCTTTGCACTACCTCGAAGGCAAGTTGGGTGTGCACATGGGCGAGACCACGGCCGATGGCCTGTTCACCCTGCAGCAAAGCGAATGCCTGGGCGCTTGTGCCGACGCGCCGGTGATGCTGGTCAATGACCGCCACATGTGCAGCTTCATGAGCAACGACAAACTCGATCAACTGATCGAAGGGCTCAAAGCCACCCCTGAAGCGAAGGACAGCAAGTGATGAACGCCAACCAGGTGCTCAACCAGTTCCTCGCCACCGGCGTGCAGACCTGTTTCCATGACCGCCACATCAGCCCCCAGATCTACGCCGGCCTCAACGGCAGCAACTGGAGCCTGAAGGACTACGAAGCGCGCGGTGGCTACCAGGCCCTGCGCAAGATCTTGGGCAAGGACGGTTCGTCCCCCGATCCCGAGACCGGCGTCGCTGGCATGACCCAGGACCAGGTGATTGCCACCGTCAAGGAATCGGCCCTGCGTGGCCGGGGCGGCGCGGGTTTCCCTTCCGGTTTGAAGTGGAGCTTCATGCCGCGCCAGTTCCCGGGGCAGAAGTACCTGGTGTGCAACTCGGACGAGGGCGAGCCGGGTACCTGCAAGGACCGCGACATCCTGATGTACAACCCCCACATCGTCATCGAAGGCATGGCGATTGCCGCCTTCGCGATGGGCATCAACGTGGGCTACAACTACATCCACGGCGAGATTTTCCAGGTCTACGAACGTTTTGAGGCCGCGCTGGAAGAAGCGCGTGCCGCTGGCTACCTGGGCAACAACATCCTGGGCAGCGACTACAGCTTCCAGCTGCACGCTCACCACGGATTTGGCGCTTACATCTGCGGCGAAGAAACCGCGTTGCTTGAATCGCTGGAAGGCAAAAAAGGTCAGCCACGCTTCAAGCCGCCGTTCCCGGCCAGTTATGGTCTGTATGGCAAGCCGACCACCATCAACAACACCGAGACCTTCGCGGCCGTGCCCTGGATCATCCGCAACGGCGGCCAGGCCTACCTCGAATGTGGCAAGCCCAACAACGGTGGCACCAAGATCTTTTCGGTCAGCGGTGATGTGGAGCGCCCCGGTAACTACGAAATTCCGCTGGGCACGCCGTTTGCCACGCTGCTGGAACTGGCCGGCGGTGTGCGCAAGGGCCGCACGCTCAAGGCGGTGATCCCGGGCGGATCGTCCTCCCCGGTGCTGCCCGCACACATCATGATGGAATGCACGATGGACTACGACTCCATCGCCAAGGCCGGCTCGATGCTGGGTTCGGGCGCGCTCATCGTGATGGACGACACGCGCTGCATGGTCGAGTCGCTCAAGCGCCTGTCCTACTTCTACATGCACGAAAGCTGTGGCCAGTGCACACCCTGCCGCGAAGGCACGGGCTGGCTGTTCCGGCTGGTCGAACGCATCCACGGCGGCCAGGGCAAGGCGGCCGACATGGCGGTGCTGGACAACGTGGCCGAGAGCATCATGGGCCGCACCATCTGTGCCTTGGGCGATGCGGCGGCCATGCCGGTGCGCGCCATGATCAAGCACTTCCGTCCCGAGTTCGAGCACTACATCGAACACAAGACGTCCCTGGTCAAGACGGCCGCCTGAGCGCGTGTCACCCGCGTGAGAAAACAACATGGTTGAAATCGAACTCGACGGCAAGAAGGTGGACATCGCCCCCGGCAGCATGATCATGCATGCGGCCGAAAAGGCGGGCACCTACATTCCCCATTTCTGCTACCACAAGAAGCTGTCCATTGCGGCCAACTGCCGCATGTGTCTGGTCGATGTGGAAAAAGCACCCAAGCCCATGCCGGCCTGCGCCACGCCTGTGACACAAGGCATGATCGTGCGCACCAAGAGCGACAAGGCCATCAAGGCCCAGCAGTCGGTCATGGAGTTCCTGCTGATCAACCACCCGCTGGACTGCCCCATCTGCGACCAGGGCGGCGAGTGCCAGTTGCAGGACTTGGCCGTGGGCTACGGCGCCGGCAAATCGCGCTACGAAGAAGAGAAGCGCGTGGTGTTCCACAAGGATGTGGGTCCGCTGATTTCCATGGAGGAGATGAGCCGTTGTATCCACTGCACCCGCTGCGTGCGCTTTGGTCAGGAAGTGGCCGGCGTGATGGAGCTGGGCATGTCGCACCGTGGCGAACATTCTGAGATCGAAACATTTGTCGGTCAGTCGGTGGATTCCGAACTGTCGGGCAACATGATCGACATTTGCCCCGTGGGCGCGCTCACCAGCAAGCCTTTCCGCTACAGCGCCCGCACCTGGGAACTCTCGCGTCGCAAGAGCGTGAGCCCGCACGACTCGACCGGCGCCAACCTCATTGTCCAGGTGAAAAACCACCAGGTCATGCGCGTGGTGCCGCTGGAGAACGAGGCCGTCAACGAGTGCTGGATCGCCGACCGCGACCGCTTCAGCTACGAAGCCCTCAACGGCGACCAGCGCCTGACCGCCCCCATGCTCAAGCAAGGCGGCGAATGGAAGACGGTGGATTGGCAAACCGCTCTGGAATACGTCGCCAACGGTCTGAAGCAGATCAAGAACGACTTCGGTGCGTCGAGCATTGGCCTGTTGGCCAGCCCGCACAGCACGGTGGAAGAGCTCGCGTTGGCTGGCGCCCTGGTGCGTGGCCTCGGTAGCGACAACATCGACCACCGCCTGCGTCACGCCGACTTCGGCAACAGCAACGGCGTGCGTTGGCTGGGCATGTCCATCGCGTCCTTGTCCACCCTGCAGCGCGTGCTGGTGGTGGGTTCCCACATTCGCAAAGACCACCCGCTGTTCGCCCAGCGCATCCGCCAGGCCGTGCGCAAGGGCGGGCAGGTGAATGCGGTGAACAGCCGCGTGCACGACTGGGCCATGCCTGTGGCCAACACGCTGGTCGCTGAGAGTGGTATGTGGGTGCAAGCGCTGGCCCAAGTCGCTGCGTCCATTGCACGCGAAAAAGGCATTGCCTCACCTTGGAACGTGCCGACGCATGTGGAGTCCGATGCCATCGCCCGTTCCCTGCTGGGTGGCGAGCGCAAGGCCGTGTTGCTGGGCAATGCTGCGGCGCACCACGCCTTTGCGGCCAGCCTGCTGGCGGTGGCGCAGTGGATTGGTGAGCAAACCGGTGCCTCGGTGGGCTACCTCACCGAAGCCGCCAACACCGTGGGTGCCCAGTGGGTGGGCGCACTGCCTGGTGCCCAAGGCAAAAACGCAGGCCAGATGCTGACGGGTGGCTTGAAGGCTGTCTTGCTGCTCAACAACGAACCCGCGTTCGACAGCGCAGCCGGTGTGGCGGGCCTGCAGAGCGCCGAGATGGTGGTGAGCTTCAGCCCCTTCAAGGCCAACATGGACGTGGCCGACGTGCTGCTGCCCATCGCGCCTTGGACCGAAACCCCGGGCAGCTTCGTGAACGCCGAAGGCCTGCTGCAAAGCTTCTATGCCGTGGCGCGCCCACTGGGCGACACCCGCCCCGCGTGGAAGGTGTTGCGTGTGTTGGGCAACCTGCTGGCTTTGCCTGGCTTCAAACACGAAACCGCGCAAGATGTGCTGGCCGAGGTGCTGGCTCAGCACGGGCTGACCGGTCACACCGCCCCGTTGCAACTGCCTGCAAGTGCACTGAACAACACCACCGCGGTGGCAGCCGATTTGTCGCCGGTGCAGGGCCAACCTGCCCAGGCGTCCATCTACCAACTCGATGGTGTTGTGCGCCGCGCGCCCTCGCTGCAACTCACCGCTGACGCGCGTGCCGCGCAGGAGGCCCTGGCATGATCGACGCGATGTACAACGGCGGCCTCGGCCTGTTCGCCGCCTACTGGTGGACGGGCATTGTCTGGCCGGTGCTCTGGGCGCTGATCAAGATCGTGGCGGTGCTCGCTCCTTTGATGGGCGCGGTGGCCTACCTCACGCTGTGGGAACGCAAGCTGCTGGGCTGGATCCAGGTCCGCCACGGCCCCAACCGCGTGGGCCCCATGGGCTTGCTGCAACCCATCGCCGACGCGCTCAAGCTGCTGACCAAGGAACTGATTCAGCCGACCGCTGCGTCCAAGGGTTTGTTCCGTCTCGGCCCCATCATGGCCATCATGCCGGCGCTGGCCGCGTGGGTGGCCATTCCCTTCGGGCCGGATGCCATCCTGGCCAACGTCAACGCCGGCCTGCTGCTGATCATGGCGATCACCTCCATCGAGGTCTACGGCGTGATCATTGCTGGCTGGGCCTCCAACTCCAAGTACGCCTTCCTGGGCGCGCTGCGCGCGTCGGCCCAGATGGTCAGCTACGAAATTGCCATGGGCTTCTGCTTGGTGGTGGTCATCATGGTGTCGGGCAGCTTGCACCTGGGCGAGATCGTGGCCGCCCAAGGCCGAGGGATGATGGCCGACCTGGGCCTGACCTTCCTGTCGTGGAACTGGCTGCCGCTGCTGCCCATTTTCATGGTCTACCTGATCTCGGGCGTGGCCGAAACCAACCGCCACCCCTTTGACGTGGTCGAAGGCGAGGCCGAGATCGTGGCCGGCCACATGGTCGAGTACTCGGGCATGGGTTTTGCCATCTTCTTCCTGGCCGAATACGCCAGCATGTGGTTGGTCTCCATCCTGGCCGCGTTGATGTTCCTGGGCGGCTGGTTGCCCCCCATCGACAGCGCGCTGTTCAACTGGATTCCAGGCTGGATTTGGCTGGGTATCAAGACTTTCCTGGTCGTGTCCATGTTCATCTGGATCCGCGCCACCTTCCCGCGCTTCCGCTACGACCAGATCATGCGTCTGGGCTGGAAGATCTTCATTCCGGTCACCCTGGTGTGGCTGCTGGTGATCGGCGGCTGGATGGTGTCCCCGTGGAATATTTTTAAATAAGGGAGCAAAAGAATGACCGCTGCTTCCATCAAGGACTTCGTGTCCTCCTTCATGTTGGCCGAGCTCTTCAAGGGCATGGCCTTGACCGGCAAGTACATGTTCCGCCGCAAGGTGACGGTGCAGTTCCCCGAGGAAAAAACGCCGCTGTCGCCGCGCTTCCGTGGTCTGCACGCGCAGCGCCGTTACGAGAATGGTGAAGAACGTTGTATCGCCTGCAAGCTGTGTGAAGCCGTGTGCCCTGCCATGGCCATCACCATCGAGGCTGCACAGCGCGACGACGGCTCGCGCCGAACCACGCGCTACGACATCGACCTGACCAAGTGCATCTTCTGCGGCTTCTGTGAAGAAGCCTGCCCGGTGGACGCCATCGTCGAAACCCACATCTTCGAGTACCACGGTGAAAAGCGGGGCGACCTGTACTTCACCAAGGACATGTTGCTGGCTGTGGGCGACCGCTACGAAAAAGAGATCGCCGCCGCCAAGGCCGCTGACGCTCCCTACCGCTGAACGCCCAACGCACAAAGCTGAAATCCCATGGACGTCACAACCGGCTTCTTCTACTTCTTCTCGGCGGTGCTGCTGTTCGCGGCCTTCCGGGTCGTCACGGCACGCAACCCCGTGCACGCGGTGCTTTACCTCATGCTGGCCTTCTCGCAGGCGGCCGCCGTGTGGATGCTGCTCAAGGCCGAATTCTTGGCCATCACCCTGGTGCTGGTCTACCTCGGCGCCGTCATGGTCCTGTTCCTTTTTGTCGTCATGATGCTGGACATCCGCATCGAAGGCGACCGCTGGGGTTTCTGGCAAAACTTCCCCTTGGCTGTGCTGATTGGGGGCGTGTTGGCTGTTGAGATGTGGGCCATCCTGAGCGGTGGATTTGGTTCGGTCACCTTGAGCCCAGCCGCTGCGGCAGGGCAGATCGAGAACACGCGCGAGCTGGGAAAACTGCTTTACACCGAATACCTCTATCCGCTTGAAATCGCGGCTGTGATCCTGCTGGTGGCCATCATCGCTGCCATCGCGCTCACGCTGCGCCAGCGCAAGGACAGCAAGGCCGTGGACGCTTCGGTGCAGGTGCGCGTGAAGGCGCGCGACCGTCTGGCCGTGGTGCAGGTGGCCGCCACACGCGAGGCACCGGCGCCCGCGCCCGCCGTTGAGGAGAAACAGGCATGACCCTGACGCTGACCCATTTCCTGACCCTCGGGGCCATCCTGTTCACCCTGTCGGTGATCGGCATCTTCCTGAACCGCAAGAACCTGATCGTGCTGCTGATGGCCATCGAACTGATGCTGCTGGCGGTCAACATGAACTTCGTGGCCTTCTCCCACTACCTGGGCGACATGCACGGCCAGGTGTTCGTGTTCTTCATCCTCACCGTGGCCGCTGCCGAATCGGCCATTGGCCTGGCCATCCTGGTCCTGCTGTTCCGCAACAAGTCCTCGATCCGCGTCGACGAGCTCAACGCCCTCAAGGGCTGAGCCGGGCTTAGAAAGAACGACATTCCTATGACAACAAGTCTTTCTGCAAGCACCTTGCTCGCCGTGCCCCTGGCACCGCTGGTGGGGTCGCTCGTCGCCGGTATCCTGGGCACCACCTTTGGTGGCAACGTCATCGGTCGCAAGGCATCGCACAGCGCCACCATCCTGGGTGTGTTCATTGCCATGGTCTTGTCCATGATGACGCTGTGGGACGTGGCCGTGCACGGCGCACGTTTCAACGCCACCATGTACGAATGGATGGTGATCGGCAAGCTGAAGATGGAAATCGGCTTCCTGGTCGATGGTCTCACCGCCATGATGATGGTGGTGGTGACCTTCGTCTCGCTGATGGTTCACCTGTACACCATTGGCTACATGGAAGAGGACGAAGGCTACAACCGCTTCTTCGCCTACATCTCGCTGTTCACCTTCAGCATGCTGATGCTGGTGATGAGCAACAACCTGCTGCAGCTGTTCTTTGGCTGGGAAGCGGTGGGCCTGGTGTCTTACCTGCTGATCGGTTTTTGGTTCAACAAGCCCACGGCCATTTTCGCCAACATGAAGGCCTTTCTGGTCAACCGCGTGGGCGACTTTGGCTTCATCCTGGGTATTGGCCTGATCGTGGCTTACACCGGTTCGTTGAACTACACCGAAATTTTTGCCAACGCGCCTGAGCTGGGCAAACTGGGCTTCCCCGGCACCGACTGGCTGCTGGTCACCGTCATCTGCATCTGCCTGTTCATCGGCGCCATGGGCAAATCGGCGCAGTTCCCGCTGCACGTGTGGCTGCCTGACTCGATGGAAGGTCCGACCCCCATCTCCGCGCTGATCCACGCCGCCACCATGGTGACAGCCGGCATCTTCATGGTGTCGCGCATGTCGCCGTTGTTCGAGCTGTCGGACACCGCGCTCAATTTCATCCTCATCATCGGCGCCATCACCGCGCTGTTCATGGGCTTCCTGGGCATCATCCAGAACGACATCAAGCGCGTGGTGGCTTACTCCACCTTGTCGCAGCTGGGCTATATGACCGTGGCCCTGGGTGCCTCGGCCTACTCGGTGGCTGTGTTCCACCTCATGACCCACGCCTTCTTCAAGGCGCTGCTGTTCCTTGGGGCCGGCTCGGTCATCATGGGCATGCACCACAACCAAGACATCCGCTGGATGGGTGGCGTGCGCAAGTACATGCCCATCACCTGGATCACCTCGCTGCTGGGTTCTTTGGCGTTGATTGGCACGCCGCTGTTCTCGGGTTTCTACTCCAAAGACAGCATCATCGAGGCGGTGCATTTCAGCAACCTGCCCGGTGCCGGCTTTGCCTACTTTGCGGTGCTGGCAGGCGTGTTCGTCACGGCCTTTTATTCGTTCCGCATGTACTTCCTGGTCTTCCATGGCGCCGAGCGTTACGACCAGAATCCGGACGCCCACCACGACGATCACCACGATGACCATGGTCACCATGGCGATGGCAAGCCGCACGAGTCGCCCTGGGTTGTGACGCTGCCGCTGGTGTTGCTGGCCATTCCGTCGGTGCTGGTGGGTTACTTCACCATCACCCCCATGGTGTTTGGCGACTTCTTCGGCGACGCCATTGTGATCAACGCGGCCATTCACCCGGCCATCGCCGAATTCACCAAGATTTTCCACGGCCCCATGGGCATGGTGATGCACGCCTTCAGCACGCCGCCGCTGTACTTGGCTGCAGCGGGCGTCGCCCTGTCGTACTACATGTACATGGTCAACCCGGCGTTGCCGGCGGCCATCAAGCGCAGCGTGATGCCGATCTACACGCTGCTGGAAAACAAGTATTACCTCGACTGGATCAACGAAAACATCCTGGCGCGCGGCGCGCGTGCTTTGGGTGTGGGCCTGTGGAAGGGCGGTGATCAGGGTGTGATCGAAGGTGGTGTGGTCAACGCCAGCTGGAAGCTGGTGGACGCTGTCTCGGCCGTGGTGCGCAAACTGCAGAGTGGTTACATCTACCACTACGCCATGGTCATGATCCTGGGCGTGTTTGTGCTGATGACGTATTTCGTGTGGCTCGCCAAGTAAGGAGAAGAACAACATGGGTTTGCTGAGCCTCGCCATTTGGACCCCCATTTTTTTCGGGGTTGTGCTGATCACATTGGGCAAGGATGAACAAGCAGGTATGGTGCGCTGGATCGCTCTGGTTGGCGCGCTGGCCGGCCTGGCGGTCACGTTGCCGATCTATGCGGGTTTCCAGCTCGGCACCGCCGACATGCAGTTTGTCGAGAAAGTGCTCTGGATCGAACGTTTCCAGATCCACTACCACCTGGGTGTGGACGGCATCTCGTTGTGGCTGCTGCCGCTGACGGCCTTCATCACCGTCATCGTGGTGCTGGCCGGCTGGGAGGTGATCACCGAACGCGTCAACCAGTACATGGGTGCCTTCCTCATCCTGTCGGGCCTGATGATCGGTGTGTTCGCCTCGCTGGACGCGATGCTGTTCTACGTGTTCTTTGAGGCCACGCTGATCCCGATGTACCTGATCATCGGCATCTGGGGCGGTCCGAACAAGATCTACGCCGCGTTCAAGTTTTTCCTCTACACCTTGCTCGGTTCGCTGCTGATGCTGGTGGCGCTGATCTACCTGTACAACCAGTCGGGTGGCAGCTTTGACCTGTTGACCTGGCACAAGCTGCCGCTGGGTGGCACCGCACAAACCTTGCTGTTCTTCGCCTTCTTCGCGGCTTTTGCTGTGAAGGTGCCGATGTGGCCGGTGCACACCTGGTTGCCCGATGTGCACGTGGAAGCGCCCACCGGTGGCTCCGCCGTCCTGGCCGCCATCATGCTCAAGCTGGGTGCCTACGGTTTCCTGCGTTTCTCCATGCCCATCGCGCCCGACGCCTCGCACGAATGGGCCTGGCTGATGATCGCGCTCTCGCTGATCGCCGTGATCTACGTTGGTCTGGTGGCCATGGTGCAACAAGACATGAAGAAGCTGGTGGCCTACTCGTCGGTCGCCCACATGGGCTTTGTGACCCTGGGCTTCTTCGTCTTCAACGACCTCGGCATGGCCGGCGCCATCGTGCAGATGATTGCCCACGGGTTTGTGTCGGCCGCCATGTTTTTGGGGATTGGTGTGTTGTACGACCGCGTGCATTCGCGCCAGATTGCCGATTACGGCGGTGTGGTCAACACCATGCCCAAGTTTTCGGCCTTTGCGCTGCTGTTTGTGATGGCCAACTGCGGCCTGCCTGGCACCGCTGGGTTTGTGGGCGAGTGGATGGTGATCCTGGCTGCAGTCAAGGCCAATTTCTGGATCGGCTTGGCTGCGGCATCGGCCCTGATTTTCGGCGCCGCCTACTCGCTCTGGATGTTCAAGCGCGTGTACCTGGGCGCGCCGGGCAACCACCACGTCAAGGAACTACTGGACATCAATGCCCGCGAATTCCTGATCATGGCCTTGCTGGCCGTGGCCGTGCTCTACATGGGCATCCACCCCAAGCCCTTCACCGATGTGATGGATGGCTCGGTGGCCGAGTTGCTGCGTCACGTGGCCATCTCCAAGCTGAACTGACCCACCCGACCAAGAGACAAAAGCAATGATTGACAAGCTGAGCTGGGTGGTCGCCTACCCCGAACTGTTGCTGCTGGCCATGGCGTGTGTGATCACGCTGGTGGATTTGTTCGTCAAGAGCCCCCAGCGTGGCGGCACCTACTTCCTCACCCTGCTGACCTTGGGCGCCGTGGCCGTGTTGCACGCGGTGTACGCGGGGGCCGGCCAGACCATCATGGGTTTTGGCGGCATGGTGGTGTCTGACCCCATGGGCCACTGGCTCAAGTGTTTTGCCGCCGTGGCGGTGATGGTCACCTTGGTGTATGGCCGAGGCTATGGCGCCGAGCGCGGTCTGCTGCGCGGTGGCGAATGGTTTTCGCTGTCGCTGTTCGCGCTGCTGGGCATGTTCGTCATGATCTCCGGCCACAATTTCCTGGTCATCTACATGGGCCTGGAACTGCTCACCCTGTCGAGCTACGCGCTGGTCGCGCTCAAGCGTGACGACGGTACCGCCACCGAAGCTGGCATGAAGTACTTCGTGCTGGGCGCCCTGGCCAGCGGTTTCCTGCTCTACGGCCTGTCCATGATGTACGGCGCCACCGGCTCGCTGGACGTGGCGGAGGTGGTCAAGTCGGTGGCTGCGGGCACCGAGCACCGTCAGGTGCTGATCTTCGGTTTGGTGTTCATCGTGGCCGGCCTCGCGTTCAAGCTGGGTGTGGTGCCCTTCCACATGTGGGTGCCCGACGTGTACCACGGCGCGCCCACCTCCATCACGCTCATGATCGGTGGCGCGCCCAAATTGGCCGCGTTTGCCATTGTCATCCGCCTGTTGGTGGAAGGGCTGTTGCCGTTGGCCGTGGATTGGCAGCAGATGCTGGCCGTGCTGGCGGTGGTGTCGCTGCTGGTCGGCAACCTGGCCGCCATTGCACAAACCAACCTCAAGCGCATGTTGGCCTTTTCCACCATCGCACAAATGGGCTTCATGCTGTTGGGCTTGGTGGCCGGTGTGGTGGGTGGCAATGGCAACAACATGGCCAACGCCTACAGCGCCACCATGTTCTACGTCATCACCTATGTGCTGACCACCCTGGGTACGTTCGGCGTCATCCTGCTGCTGTCGCGCCAGGGTTTCGAGTCCGAAGACATCGGCGATCTGGCCGGTCTGAACCAGCGCAGCCCGCTGTACGCGGCGGTCATGGCGGTGTGCATGTTCTCGCTCGCAGGTGTGCCGCCCATGGTGGGTTTCTATGCCAAGCTGTCGGTGTTGCAAGCGTTGATCGCCTCTTCGCAGGCCTTCTACATTGGCCTTGCCGTGTTTGCCGTGATGATGTCGCTGATCGGCGCCTTCTACTACCTGCGACTGGTCAAGGTCATGTACTTCGATGCACCCACCCAGACGGCGGGCATTGAGGCGGGTATGGATGTGCGCGCTGTGCTCTCGCTCAACGGTGCACTGGTGCTGGGCCTGGGCATTCTCCCCGGCGGGCTGATGGCCATTTGTGCGCACGCCATTGCCGTGCTGCTCGGCTGAGCCAGGATTCACCACACACATGAACACGTCGGGAGCCGTCTGGCTGGTGATTTTGGTGGCGCTGGTGGCCGCCAACCTGCCTTTTCTCAACAACCGCTGGCTGGCGGTGTGGCCCCGTGCCACGGAGAAGGCCTGGTGGCAACGGTTGGCTGAGTTGTTGGTGTTTTACCTGCTGGTCGGTGGTTTGGGCCTGGCGCTGGAGCAGCACCAGGGTCAGATCTACCCCCAGGGTTGGGCTTTTTATGCCACCACCGGGGCCTTGTTTCTCACCCTGGCCTTTCCCGGCTTTGTCTGGCGCTACCTGATGCGTCGCGGCTGACAGGTGGTGGGTCGCCCATGCCACCCGAATCGCGTTCTGAAGCGGACGCCCACCTGATCGAACACCCCATCGGCAGCACGGACGTGTTGCGGGGGCACTTCCTGCACATCAAGCGTGACACCGTGCGCCTGCCTGGTGGTGCCACGGCCACCCGCGAGTACGTGGTGCATCCGGGCGCGGTGATGGTGGTACCGCTGCTGGAGAATGGCCGCGTGTTGCTGGAGCGCCAGTACCGCTACCCCATGCAGCGCGTGATGATCGAATTCCCAGCGGGCAAGCTCGACCCCGGAGAGGCGTCGCTGGTGTGTGCCCAGCGCGAGCTGCAGGAGGAAACCGGCTACACCGCACGCGAGTGGGCGCGCGCGGGTGTGCTGCACCCGGTGATCTCGTACGCCACCGAATTCATCGACATCTGGTTTGCGCGTGGTCTGGTGGCGGGCCCACAGCGGCTGGATGCGGGCGAACACCTCGATGTGTTTCAAGCCACACCCGCCGAACTGCTGGAATGGTGCCGCGACGGCACCGTGACCGACGCGAAAACGCTCACGGGCGCACTTTGGCTGCAAAACGTGCTGCGCGGCGACTGGTCGCTCGACTGGGCCTGAGGGCTTTTGGGCTGCGGGGATAATTGCGGCATGAAGGTCTTGAATCTGCGCTGCGGCGCGCAGCATGTGTTTGAAGGCTGGTTCGGTTCTGAGCTTGACTTTCAGGACCAGCTGAGCCGTGGCTTGCTCACCTGCCCGTTGTGTGGCGACACGGAGGTCGAAAAAATGTTGTCGGCACCGCGCCTCAACCTCGCTGGCGCAGCCGCCAACGTGCCCGCGGCACCAACACCCGTTAACAGCACCACCCAACCCACTGCAACCGAGGCCCGGTTGTGGCAGGCCATGCGCACGGCCATCGCGCGTGCCGAAAACGTGGGAGATCGTTTCGCCGACGAGGCGCGGCGCATCCACCATGGTGAGGCAGAGGCCCGCCAGATCCGTGGGCAGGCCAGCTTGCAGGACACGCTGGCCTTGCTGGAAGAAGGGGTGCCGGTGTTGCCTTTGCCGCCGGCCCTCAAAGAAACGCTGCAGTAGCGCAACCGAGCAGCGCAGCGGTGTGCGCGCGCACCGCCGGCACGGGTGTGGCGGTTATGCGTTTTTCGCATAACGTCTTGGTATGGGTCCATGCAATCCCTTTCTGGGGGCTGTTTTGGTGCGGTGTGCGCTCCTAGAATGGGTTTCGTTGCACACAGACGGTGCTTTTTTGCCCTGTGTCTCGCCCTGTTTTTCGCCCCCATTCCACCGGATCCCCACCATGAAACCCAGCTTTCAGGACCTGTTTTTTGCCGCCGCAGACCCCGAGGAGCTGCGCCAGCGTCCGCCGGCCGTGCTGAAGGCGATGGCTCAGGCGCACGAGGCTTTGCTGAAGGCCAGCGCCGAAGGTGATGTGCAGGTGGAGAGCTTGGAAGGTGTGCAGGCGGCCGGCACACATGTGCTGCAAATCGTCCACCCCGACATGCCCTTTCTGGTGGATTCGGTGAGCATGGCGGTCAACCGGACGGGGCGCACCGTGCACTGGATCGTCCACCCGCTGCTGCGCGTCACACGCGATGCCAAAGGCCGGGTGGCCGCCATTGCCGATGCCGCGCAGACCGACACCTCCGAAGGTCAGGTGGTGTCTTGCATGTTGGTCGAATGCGACCGGCTGGCCGCCGACCCGGAGGGTGTGGCCTTGCGGGAAGCAATTCAGGCCACGTTGCAGGACGTGCGCCTGGCGGTGCACGACTGGCGCGCCATGTTGTCGCGTGTGCAGGTGCTCAATGCCAGCTTCACCGCGCTGGACGCGGCAGAGGCCGACGAGGCCAAGGCCTTTTTGAGCTGGCTGGAGCAGGGGCATTTCACCTTTCTCGCGGCCGAAGATTTCAGTCTTCAAGACGGCGCGCTGGTGCCCGTGGCCGGCAGTGCGCTGGGCCTGTTGAAGGCGCCGGGAGCCCAGTCGCTGCCGGCCCAATCGGCCGAGCATTGGCTGGCCAACCCCTCGCTCGTGTTGTCCACCAAGGCCACCAGCCGGGCCACCGTGCACCGCCCCTCCTGGCTGGACGTGGTCAGCGTCAAACGCCTGGACGCCGCCGGCCAACTGCAGGGGGAGAGCCGTTTTCTGGGCCTCTACACCTCGGCGGCCTACGCCACCTCGGTGGAGCAGATCCCCATCGTGCGGCAGCACGTTGCGCGTGTCATTGCCAACGCGGGCGTGGTCAAGGGCGGGCACGCCCACAAGGCCTTGCAGGCCATTCTGGAGACCTACCCACGCGACGAAATGCTGCAGATCGACGCGGCCACGCTGGAGCAGCACACCATGGGCATTCTGCGGCTGCAGGAACGCCAGCGCGTGCGCCTGTTTGTCCGCCGCGACCCCCACGGCAGCATGGCCTCGCTGCTGGTTTACGTCCCACGCGACGTCTACACCACCGAGCTGCGGGTCAAGCTCGGCAGCCTGTTCACCGAGGCCTTTGATGCCGCCTCGGTGGAGTTCACCCCCATGCTGACCGACAGCGCGTTGGCGCGCATCCACTACACCGTGCGTGCCAAGGACAGGCTGCCCGAGCACGTGGACCTCGTGCAACTGGAAGCCCAGGTGGCCCAGGCCTGCAAACGCTGGGTCGATGGTGTCAACGCCGTGCTGCTGGCACAAGGCGCACCGGTGTCCAGCGGATTGCAGGGCTGGGTGGCGGCTTTCCCCACCGCCTACCGCGAGCATTTCGACGCCGAAACCGCTGCCACCGACGCGGCCATCCTCAGCGGCCTGGGGGCGCAGCAGCCGCTGGCCTTGCAGTTGTACAGCCGTCAAGGGCAGTTGCGCTTCAAAACCTACGCCACCCACAAGATCACCTTGTCCGACGCCATGCCTGTGCTGGAGTCCATGGGGGCACGCGTGATCGACGAACACCCCTACCAGCTGATCGGGCGGGAATGCTGGATTCACGATTGGGGCCTGCAGTTCGATCAGCCGCTGGATGTGGCCCGGCTCAAGGCACGCTTCGAGGCCTTGTTCCTTGCGGTCTGGCGCCAGGACGTGGAGAGCGACGCCCTCAACCGCCTGGTGCTGTCCACCGAACTCGATGCCCGCGCCATCGCCGTCTTGCGTGCCTACGTGCGTTATTTCAAGCAGCTCGGATTTCCTTTCAGCCAGAGCTACATCGAAGACACGCTCAACCGCAACCCCGCCATCGCACAAGGCTTGGCCGAGCTGTTTGCCTTGCGCTTTGACCCGGCGCGCGCCGAGCAACGCGAGGCACGGGTGGCCGACCAGGTGTTGGCGCTGGAAGCCCAGCTGACCGATGTGGCCAGCCTGGAAGAGGACCGCGTGTTGCGCCAGTTTCTGGGCACGCTCAATGGCACTCTGCGCACCAACGCCTACCAGCGCAGCAAGGCCTGCATGAGCTTCAAGTTCAGCCCGCGCGACATCCCCAACGTCCCCGAACCCAAGCCCCTGTTTGAAATCTGGGTCTATTCGCCTCGGGTGGAAGGTGTGCACCTGCGCGGTGGCAAGGTGGCGCGCGGCGGTCTGCGCTGGTCCGACCGACGCGAGGACTTCCGCACCGAGATCCTGGGCCTGGTCAAGGCGCAGATGGTGAAAAACACGGTCATCGTGCCGGTGGGCTCCAAGGGCGGGTTTGTGCTCAAGAAGGCGCCGCCCGCCAGCGACCGCGAGGCCTACCTGGCCGAAGGCGTGGCCTGCTACAAAACCTTTCTGTCGGGCCTGCTCGACATCACCGACAACCTGGTCAAGGGCGCGGTGTTGCCGCCGCCCGACGTGGTGCGCCACGACGAGGACGACCCCTACCTGGTGGTGGCCGCCGACAAGGGAACGGCCACCTTCAGCGACATCGCCAACAGCGTCAGCGCCGACTACGGCTTCTGGCTGGGCGACGCCTTTGCCTCGGGTGGTTCGGTGGGCTACGACCACAAGAAGATGGGCATCACCGCGCGCGGCGCCTGGGAGTCGGTCAAACGCCATTTCCGTGGCCTGGGTGTGGACACGCAGAGCCAGCCCTTCACCGTGGCCGGCATCGGCGACATGTCGGGCGATGTGTTTGGCAACGGCATGTTGTTGTCCACCCAGATCAAGCTGGTGCTGGCCTTTGACCACCGCCACATCTTCATCGACCCCAACCCCGATGTGGCGATCAGTTTCAAGGAGCGCGAGCGACTCTTCAAGCTGCCCCGCTCCAGCTGGGACGACTACAACAAAGCGCTCATCAGCGAAGGTGGTGGTGTGTACCCACGCAGCGCCAAGTCGATCTCGCTGAGCCCGCAGGCGCGCGCCGTCATCGGCACCGACGCCAGCGCGATGTCCCCCAACGAGTTGCTCAACGCCATCCTCAAGGCCCCAGTGGACTTGGTCTACAACGGCGGTATCGGCACCTACGTCAAGGCCAGCTTCGAGAGCCACGCCCAGGTGGGCGACAAAGCCGGCGACGCCTTCCGCGTCAATGGCAACGAACTGCGCTGCAAGGTGTTGGGCGAAGGCGGTAACCTCGGTTGCACCCAAAACGGGCGCATCGAATTTGCCCAGGCCGGTGGGCTGATCTACACCGACGCCATCGACAACTCGGCCGGTGTGGACTGCTCCGACCACGAGGTCAACATCAAGATCCTGCTGGGTGCCGTGTTGGAGGCCGGCGGCCTCACGCTGGACAGCCGCAACGCCCTGCTGGCCAGCATGACGGAGGAGGTGGGCCGCCTGGTGCTGCAGGACAACTACTACCAGACGCAGCAGATCGAGTTGGCCGCGTCGCGTCCGGTCTACCTGCTGGATGGGCAACAAACCCTGATGCGCTGGCTCGAAGGCACGGGCCTGCTCAAGCGCGGCATCGAGTTCCTTCCCAGCGACGACGAGCTGGCCCGCCGCAAACGCGAAGGGCGTGGCCTCACACGGCCTGAGAACGCCGTGCTCATGGCCTATGCCAAGATGAACCTGTTCGACGAGTTGTGCGCCAGCAGCCTGCCCGACGACCCTTTCTACGCGCGGGTGCTGACCATGTACTTCCCGGGCGTGTTGGGCGAGCGCTATGCCGATGCCATCGCAGCCCACCCGCTCAAACGCGAGATCATCGCCACCTTCATGACCAACACCGTGGTCAACCGCGTGGGCGCCACCTTCGTCAATTTCCTGGCCAACGAGGCGTCGTGCACCGCTGCCGAGGTGGTCAGCGCCTACACCCTGGCGCGCGAGGTGTTCGGGCTCGAACCCCTCTGGGACCAGATCGACGCACTCGACAACAAGGTCACCACCGAGCTGCAACTGGGTCTGCTCACACAACTCGCTGCGGTGGCCCAGCGTGCCAGCCGCTGGATGTTGCGCCACCGTGGTCAGGGCGACCTGCCGACCCTGATCGCCAAGTACCGGCCCGCGGCTCAGACCCTGCGCCAGCACGTGGCGCAGTGGCTGCCGGCCACCGCGCTGGAGCAGTGGAAGGCCGCCAGCGCGCGCCTGGCGGCGGCGGGTGTGGATGCCCGCCTGGCCGACGATCTGACCGTGCTCGACCACCTGTACCCGGTGCTCGATCTGGTGGACGTGGCGGACAAGGCTGGCAGCAGCCTGGAGCAGGCCGCACGCACCTACTTCACCGTTGAAAACGCGTTGGGCCTCGACCGCTGGCGTTTGCAGATCGGCCAATTGCCGACCGAGACCCTGTGGCAGACCCAGGCCCGCGCCAGCGCACGCGACGATGTCTATTCGATTGCTGGCCAGGTGGTGTTGTCGCTGCTGAGCACACAACAAGCCCCGGCCCAATGGCAGGAGCGCCACGCCAAGGCCATCGAACGGATTGCGGCCATGTACGACAGCATGGCGGGGCAGGCGCCCGATCTGGCACCGGTGTCGGTCGCGCTGAGGGAACTGCGCCAGCTGGCCTGATCAGACGTTGAACTGCAGCGCCGCCAGTCCGGCGTACAGCCCGCCGTGTGCCATCAGTTCGGCGTGGCTGCCGTGTTCCACCACCCGGCCGTGGTCCATCACCACAATCACATCGGCCTTTTGCACGGTGGCCAGGCGGTGGGCGATGACGATGGTGGTGCGGCCCAGCATGGCCGTTTCCAGCGCGGCCTGCACCGCTTGTTCGCTGTGCGCGTCCAGCGCACTGGTGGCCTCGTCCAGCAGCAGCAAGGGCGCGTTCTTCAGCATGGCACGGGCAATCGCGAGGCGCTGGCGTTGACCGCCGGAAAGGCGCACGCCACGTTCGCCCAGAAAGGTGTCGTAGCCCTGCGGCAACTCGCGCAGAAAGCCGTCGGCGTGCGCCGCCTGCGCTGCGGCTACCACCTCGGCGTCGCTGGCCAGTGGGCGGCCGTAGCGGATGTTGTCCATGGCGCTGGCCGAAAAAATCACCGGCTCCTGGGGCACGATGGCGATGCGCTCGCGCAGCGCCGACAGCGACAGCTCGTGGATGGGCACCCCATCGAGCAGAATGCGCCCGGCCTGCGGGTCGTAGAAGCGCAGCAGCAGCGACAAGACGGTCGTCTTGCCGGCACCGCTGGGGCCCACCAGCGCCACCGTCTGGCCCGCCTGCACACGCAGGTCGAGCCCGCGCAACGAGGGGTGCTGTGGGCGCGAGGGGTAGTGGAAGTCCACCGCCTCAAAAGCCACGGTGCTGCCGCTGACCGCCGGCGGCAGCGTGCGCGGCTGAGGCGGCGACTGCACCGGCGAGCGCTGGTGCAGCAACTCCATCAAGCGCTCGGTGGCGCCTGCCGCGCGCAGCCAGTCGCCGTACACCTCGCCCAGTACGGCAACGGCACCGGCCAGCAGAATCACATACACCACCGCCTGGCCCAACTCGCCAGCGCTCAGGTCGCCCGCGATCACCGCCTGTGTGCCTTGGTGCAGCCCCCACAGCAACAGCCCGGCGTTGGCGATGATGATGAAGGCCACCAGTGCCGCACGCGCACGGCTGCGCTTGACGGCACTGTCGAACGAACGCTGGTTGGCCGCCGCGAACCGGTCGGCCTCGCGCTGTTCGGCCACGTGGCTTTGCACCACCGGCATGGCGTTGAGCACCTCGGCGGCGATGGCGCTGGAGTCGGCCATGCGGTCCTGACTGGCGCGCGAGAGGCGACGCACCCGCCGCCCAAACCACAGCGTGGGCAACACCACGCCCACCACCACCGCCACCACCTGCAACATCACATAGGGGTGGGACCACACCAGCATGATCAGTGCACCGCCGCCCATGACCAGGTTGCGCAGCCCCATGGACAAGGACGAGCCCACCAGGGTCTGCACCAGTGTGGTGTCGGTGCCCAGGCGCGACAACACCTCCCCCGTCTGCGTGGTTTCAAAAAATGCCGGGCTCTGCCGCAGCACATGAGCGTACACGGCCTGGCGCAGATCGGTCATCACGCGTTCGCCGAGCCAGCTCACCATGTAGAAGCGCAAGGCGGAGAACAGGCCCAGCGCCACCGCGATGCCAAACAGCGCCACAAAATGCTGGCCCAACAAGGCCTGACCCAGCGCGTTTTTGTCGCCTGAGAGCCCGCCATCGATCAGCTGGCGCAGGGCGACGGGAAAAAGCAGGGTGGTGGCTGCGGCCGCCACCAGAAAAACGCCCGCCCAGGCCATGCGTGCCCGGTAGGGTTTCATGAATGGCCACAGGCCGGACAGGCCCTTGGGCGGCGCAGCGGTTGGGTGGGGGTTGGCGTGCATGGATTTCAGTATCGCTCAGCGCGTTGCCACACCCTGTCTGCTGCACAAACGAAACTGGCCCAGTCGAGTGGGCCAGTTGGCGGGGTTGGGGCGGCTCAGGGTTTTTTGGCCGCCGATTCTTCAGGCTTGACCGCAACAGCAGCCGGTTTGTTGCTGGATTTGGCCGCCACCGGCGTGGTGGCTGTGTAGGTTTGGCCGTTGATGGTCAGTCCGTTGTCCGACAGTTTGGCTGCGCTGCCGGGACCAATACCGCGCACCCGCGCCACAAAGTCGGCCCAATCCTTGAAGGGGCCGGCCTTGCGGGCTTCTACGATGCGGCTGGACGTGCTCGGCCCAATGCCTTTGACGCTGTCGAGGTCGGCCACGTTGGCTGTGTTGGCGTCCACCGCAGCCGCAGCCAGCACACTCCACAGGCCCCAAGCGCCGAGCAACAAACACTGGATGATGCGTTTCATGTTGAACTTCCTCCCTGCGAATGGCGCGCTACGCGCGCCTAGCGGGCAAAATCGCCCACAACCACTGTACGGCGACGTTTGCACGCTGTGCCACCGCACAAAACGCGAAAATTGTTTCCTCGCCGGCGGCGCTCGCCACCGCGAGGGCTCTGAGCAACCCAGTTGGATTCCCCATGGCCGTGTCCATTGATCCCCGTGCCGTGCCGGTGGCCGGCACCGATGCCCACCTGTTGGCCGTGCCCGCCACGCAACTCACCGCCGAGGCATTGCGCGCTCGCTTTGCCCAGCCGCCCGTGTGGGAGCCCGAAATCTGGCGTGAACGCAAGTTCGGTGAACGTGCACCGGCCGATGCGGCGGTGCTGCTGCCCGTGGTGTTGCGCCAGCGGCCCACCTTGTTGTTGACGCAGCGCACGGCGCACTTGTCTACCCACTCTGGGCAGGTCGCGTTTCCGGGCGGGCGTGTGGACGAGGAAGACACCGACGCGGTGGCCGCAGCCCTGCGCGAGGCCCATGAGGAGGTGGGCCTGTTGCCCGAGTTTGTGGAGGTGCTGGGTACCTTGCCCACCTACACCACCGGCACCGCCTTTGTGGTCACGCCGGTGGTGGCGCTGGTGCGCCCGGGCTTTGTGCTCCAGCCCAACCCGCACGAGGTAGCCGATGCCTTTGAGGTGCCGCTGGACTTCCTGATGAACCCCGCCCACCACCGCCGCCATGTGGCCGAGTGGGAAGGGGTGCGGCGGGAATGGTTCTCCATGCCTTACGACGACGCGGGGCGCGAGCGCTACATCTGGGGCGCCACCGCCGGCATGCTGCGCAATTTCTACCGCCTGTTGATCGCTTGACGCCATGCGCCGGGGGGCGCCGAGCACCGCTATCATGCCGCCATGACATTTTTCGCGATTCTTCTCGCCCTGCTGGTCGAGCAGGCGCGCCCACTGGGGTTTGACAACCCCGTGCACGCCGGGTTGCGCGGCTGGGCCCGGTGGGCGCGGCGCAGTCTGGACACCGGCCAAGCCCGTCAAGGGGCCATCGCCTGGGCCGTGGCCGTGCTGGCGCCCGCTGCGCTGGCCGCCCTGGTGTACTGGCTGCTGTGGCAGCTCAGCGTGCTGCTGGCCTTTGTGTGGACGGTGGTGGTGCTGTACCACACGGTGGGGTTTCGCCAGTTCAGCCACCACTTCACCGAAATCCGCGACGCGCTGGAGGCTGGCGACGAGGTGGCAGCACGCCAGGCGCTGGCGCGTTGGCGGCGGGTGGAGGTGAGCCAGATAGCCCGCGACGAGTTGTTGCGCCATGCCATCGAACATTCGGTGCTGGCCGCCCACCGCCATGTGTTCGGTGTGCTGGTGTGGTTTCTGGTGCTGGCTTTGCTGGGCCTGGGGCCGGCTGGAGCGGTGTTGTACCGCCTGGCCGAATACCTCTCGCGCAACTGGCAGGCCCGGCCCGATGGCACGCCCAGCACACACCTGCAACGCGCGGCCGCCGTTGCCTGGCAATGGGTGGACCATGTGCCGGTGCGTGTGACCGCGTTGGCCTTTGCGGTGGTGGGCAATTTCGAGGATGCCGTGGCCAGTTGGCGCCAGGACGCGGCGCGTTTTCCCAATCCCAACGACGGCGTGGTGCTGGCTGCCACCGCCGGTGCCATCAACGTGCGACTGGGTGGGCGTGCTCTGGGGGAGCCGCTGCCCTTGCCCGGTCCGGGTGTCTCAACGGCCACACCGCCCGAACCTGTCGCTGCGGTGTCCACCGACGGCCGTGAGCCGCAGCTGGCCCACCTGGGCAGCGTGGTGGGCCTGGTGTGGCGCAGTGTGGTGATGTGGATGCTGCTTTTGGCGCTGCTCACGCTGGCGCGCCTGCCTTGAACAACACATTCGCCGCCGGGCCGCCCCAAGGCGAATCGGCCCCCTTGGGGGGCAGCGACCCGTGTAACGGCGGAGCGTGGGGGCACGTGCTCAGTAGCGGGTGGCCGAGAGTTCTTCGAACAAGCCTTGGTAGATCGCGTAGCGCTGTGGCGTGATGCGCGGTGCCTCCGGGCGGTTCAGTGCCTCGCGTACGGCGCAGCCCGGCTCGTGCAGGTGGGTGCAGTTGTAAAAGCGGCAGCCGCCCAGCAGCGGCGCGAAATCGCGCATCAAGGCCGGCAGCCGGGTGGCGTCGATGTGGTGCAGCCCAAATTCCTGGAAGCCCGGTGAATCGATCAGCGCGGTCTGACGGCTCACATCCACCCAGTACCAGGTGGTGCTGGTGGTGGTGTGTTTGCCCGAATTCAGGGCGCGTGAGACTTCGCCAGTCTGTGCCCCGGCCGTGGGCACCAGCCGATTGATGAGCGTGCTTTTGCCCGCGCCCGAAGGGCCCAGCACCAGCGTGGTTTTGCCCGCCAGGCGGGCTTGCAGATCGGCCAGCGAGGCGTCGGGCGCGGCACCGCCCTTGAGCCCCAGCTGCAACACCGTGTGGCCCATGTCGCGGTAGGGCGCGAGGCGCGCCCAGGCGCGTGCGTAAGCCTCGCCCAGGTCCATCTTGTTGAGCACCACCAGCGGCTCGATGCCTTCGGCCTCGGCCGCGATGAGGGCGCGACTGAGCTGGCTCTCCGAAAACTCGGGGTCGGCGGCCAGCAGCACCAGCACCTGGTCGAGGTTGGCGGCGAAGGACTTGGTGCGGATTTCGTCCTGGCGGTAGAAGAGGTTGCGCCGGGCATCCACTTTTTCTACCGTGCCCTCGTCCTGGCTGGCCAGCCAGCGCACGCGGTCACCCACCACCACCTGGCTTTTTTTGCCACGCGGATGGCAGATGAGTCGGCTGCCGTCGGGCGATTCCACCAGGCAGTGCCGTCCGTGGGCGGCCACCACCAGGCCGGGGAGCAGGGCGGGCGCGTTCAAGCCGGGCCCATCACAGCGGCGCCGGCCACGGTGCCCAGCCTCGCCAGGCGTTCGCTGGCAGGGGGGTGCGAGTAGTAAAAGCGCGCAAACAAAGGATCTGGCGTCAAGGTGCTGGCGTTGTCCTTGTACAGCTTGAGCAGCGCGCTGCCCAGGTCTGCGCCGCTGGTCTGCGCCACCGCGTAGGCGTCCGCTTCAAACTCGTGTTGGCGCGAGAGCTGCGCCGCCATGGGCGACAGGAAATAGCTCAGCAGCGGCACGGCCAGCATGAACAGCAACAGGGCCAGCGCGTCATTGGGGGCGTCCATGGCGGGCACCACGCCCAGCCCGAAGTAAAACCAGACCTGCTGGCTGACCCAACCCAAGGCGGCAAAACCGAGCAGACTGAAGCCGAACAAGGCCACGATGCGTTTGACGATGTGGCGGTGCTTGAAGTGGCCCAGCTCGTGCGCCAGCACGGCGTCCACTTCGGCGGGGTTCAGCTGTTGCAGCAGGGTGTCGAAAAACACCACCCGCTTGGCCGCGCCAAAACCGGTGAAGTAGGCGTTCGCGTGGGCGCTGCGGCGGCTGCCGTCCATCACGAACAACCCCTTGGCCGCGAATCCGCAGCGTTGCATCAGCGCGGTCACGCGGGCTTTCAGGGTTTCGTCTTCCAGCGGTTTGAATTGGTTGAAAATTGGTGCGATCACGGTGGGGTAGAGCACCAGCATCAGCAGGTTGAAACCCATCCACACGCCCCAGGCCCACAGCCACCACACCGAACCCGCAGAGGCCATCAGCCACAGCACCAAGGCCGCAATGGGCAGGCCGATGGCGGCGCCCAGCAGCGTGGACTTGACCAGGTCACTCAGCCACAGCGCCGGGGTGTTTTTGTTGAAGCCAAAACGCTGCTCCAGCCGGAAGGTGCTGTACCAGGACAGGGGCAGTTCAATCAAGCCACCGATCAACACAAACGTGGCCAGCAGCGCCAGCTGTTGCCACATGCCCGGGCCCATCCACGACAGCAGGCTTTGGTTGAGCAGGTTCAGCCCACCCAGCAGCGTCCAGCCCAGTGTCACCGCGGCGCTCAGAGCCACATCAATGAGGCCAAGGCGTGCCTTGGCAATGGTGTAGTCGGCCGCTTTCTGGTGAGCGCTCAGGGGCACCTGATGGACAAAGGCGGCGGGCACGGCGTTGCGGTGCTGGGCAACGTGGCGCACCTGGCGGGCGGCCAGCCAGAAACGCACGGCCACCTGCAACAGCAGCAGGGCGCAAAACACCAGCGAAAAAACAAGGGCGGAAGAGGGCATGGGGTCCGAGTCTATCGAAATGGGGTGGGCAGGCGCCACATCGGCGAAAATCCCTCCCATGAACACGCAATCCCCCGAGGCGGCCACCAGCGCCCCTGCCCTTGATGCCGCACCCACGCTGGCGCGAAGCGACCAGAATCTGGTCTGGATCGACTGTGAGATGACCGGGCTGGATCCCGAGGTCGAGCGCCTGATCGAAATCGCCGTGGTCGTGACCGGCCCCAACCTGACGCCGCGCATCGAAGGCCCGGTGATTGTCATCCACCAGAGCGATGCCGTGCTCGACGCCATGGACGCCTGGAACAAGGGCACACACGGGCGCAGTGGCCTGATCGACAAGGTCAAGGCCAGCACCGTGACCGAGGCCGAGGCCGAGGCCGAGCTCATCGCATTCATTTCGCAATACGTGCCCAAGGGCAAGTCGCCCATGTGTGGCAACACCATCGGGCAGGACCGCCGCTTCCTGGTCAAGTACATGCCCAAGCTGGAAGACTTTTTGCACTACCGCAACCTGGACGTGAGCACCTTGAAGGAACTCGCCAAACGCTGGCGGCCCGAGGCCTACGCCAGTTTCAAGAAGCGGCAGTTGCATACCGCGCTGGCCGACGTGCACGAGTCCATCGACGAACTCGAACATTACCGCGAGCACCTGCTGAAGTGATGCAGGCGAACGGACGCCCCAACCGGGGACACCGCCGGGCCGGCTTTGCCGGACGGCTGGTGTCGCCCCTTGAGGGGGGACGCGAAGCGGCGCGGGGGGAGTTTAAAACAACGTGAAGCTAATCCAATAGGCCACGGCCGCCACAAAGGCCGATGCGGGGATGGTCAGCACCCAGGCCCACACGATGTTGCCGGCCACACCCCAGCGCACGGCACTGGCGCGCTGCACCGAACCCACGCCCACGATGGCGCCGGTGATGGTGTGGGTGGTGGACACAGGCACACCCAGCAGGGTGGCCAGGAACAGGGTCATGGCGCCGCCGGTTTCGGCGCAAAAACCGCCCACTGGCTTGAGCTTGGTGATCTTCTGGCCCATGGTCTTGACGATGCGCCAACCACCAAACATGGTGCCCAACGCGATGGCCGCGTAACACGCGATGATGACCCACGTGGGTGGTGCCGAATCGCCCTGGGCCGCGTAGCCGGTGGCGATCAGCAACATCCAGATGATGCCAATCGTCTTTTGTGCATCGTTGCCCCCGTGGCCCAGGCTGTAGGCGCCTGCTGACACCAGTTGCAGGCGGCGGAACCAGCCATCCACATTGGAGGGGCGGGTGCGCCGGAACAGCCAGGCCACCGCCACCATCATCAGCGAGCCCAGCGTGAAGCCCAGAAAGGGCGACACGAAGATGAAGGCCACCGTGCGCATGATGCCACTGGCCACCAGTGCACCGGCGCCGGCCTTGGCGATCACCGCGCCCACGATGCCGCCGATCAGCGCGTGCGAGGAGCTGCTGGGGATGCCGTAGTACCAGGTGATCACGTTCCAGGTGATGGCGCCGATCAGCGCGCCAAACACCACGTGCACGTCGATCACACTCGGGTCGGCGATGCCTTTGCCTACCGTGGCCGCCACGCTGAGGTGGAACACAAAGATGGCCACAAAATTGAAGAAGGCCGCAAACACCACCGCCTGGCCCGGCTTGAGCACACCGGTGGAGACCACCGTTGCAATCGAGTTGGCCGCGTCGTGAAAGCCGTTCATGAAGTCGAACACCAGGGCCAGGGCCACCAGCATCACCACGACCCACAGGGCCGCCTGAACCGTTGTCATGGTCGAGGCTCCGGTATCAGGCGTTTTCGAGGACGATGCCCTCGATCTCGTTGGCCACGTCCTCGCACTTGTCGGTGATGGTCTCCAGCAGCTCGTAAATGGCTTTGAGCTTGATGACCTCGCGCACATCGGGCTCTTCGCGGAACAGCTTGCTCATGGCGGTGCGCATCACGCGGTCGGCGTCCGATTCGAGCTTGTCGATTTCCTCGCAGGTCTTGAGCGCCGCTTCGGCGGTTTTCTGGTCGCCGATCTTGCCCAGCATGCCCACCACGTCCTTGAGACGTTCACAGCATTTGACGCTGAGTTCGGTCAGGCGGGTGATCTCGACCGTCATGTGGCGCACGTCGTACAAGGCCATGGTTTCGGCCGAGTCCTGGATCAGGTCGGCCACGTCGTCCATGGTGTTGATCAGCGAGTGGATTTGCTCGCGGTCGATGGGCGTGATGAAGGTGGTGTGGATCAGGCGGTTGACCTCGGCCGTCACACGGTCGGCGGCGCGCTCTGCGGTGTCCACTTCCTGGTTGTACTTCTCGCGCAGCTCCAGGTCGGCGTAGTTCGCCACCAGTTGGGCAAACGCCTGCGCGGCCTCAACGATGTGCGTCGCATGCTGGTTGAACATCTCGAAAAAATTGCCCTCTCGGGGCAACAACTTGCCAAACAGCATGGCGACTCCATCCGGATGAATTTTGAAAATGCCGTGACAAAACAACGGCAGAAACGTGAATTTTACCCGCCGATGGCCCGGATCTTGGTGCTTGTTTGCACAGGCTATTGTGGAAAACCCGAAGCCGTGCAATAATCGACGGCTGTCTTGTATTGAGCAAGACAGATGTGTACATCTCCTTCATGCACCTGGCCCAAGCACTGCCACGGGTGTCGTTCACGAAAAGTTGAACGGCCCAGCAGCGCAACACAAAGGCCCCACGCATACCTGCAGCTGCAGTGGCTGGTCTGTTTGACCAACACCGATGAAGTTGCCGGCGCGTTGACCGTTTGATGGTTGATGTTTTGTAACCACGAACGGATCAAGCGCCCCAGCGCCGCCTTTTTTTGGGCGGGCGCCATGAGTCTTGTTTCGATCAATTGCGCCTGATGCGCAAGGACGAACATGAGCGACTTTGAAGTCCGCGGCGAAACCGCGACCGACACCCTTTCCAGCAACTCCGTCGAGCAGATGCTCGACACCTCCAACGCCGCGTTTGACGTGGTCGCCGAGCCGATTGCCGAACCCAATGGCTTCGAGCTCCTGGGCCTGGCCCCTGAGCTCGTGCGCGCTGTGGCCGACCTGGGCTATGTGCAGCCCACGGCCGTGCAGAACGCCGTCATTCCCGACGCTATGAACCCCGGTCTGGCCGGCGGCCGCTACACCGATCTGATGGTTTCCAGCCAGACCGGCAGCGGCAAAACCGCCGCCTTCCTGTTGCCTGTCTTGCACACCCTGCTGCAGCAACAGGCCGAAGCCGAAGCCGCCGAGCGCGCCGAATTCGAACGCCTCACCGCCGAAGCCGCTGCCCGCGGCGAAGCCGCACCCAAGCGCCCCAAGCGCAAGAGCCCCCTGGACCCGCGCCATTTCAAGGCCGCCACGCCCGGCGCCCTGATCGTGTGCCCGACGCGTGAACTGGCCCAGCAGGTGGCGCACGACGCCATCGAACTGGTGGCCCATTGCCGTGGCCTGCGCGTGGCCAACGTGGTGGGCGGCATGCCCTACCAGTTGCAAATTGCCAAGCTGCAGAACGCCGATCTGGTGGTGGCCACCCCGGGCCGCCTGCTGGACCTGCAGCGCTCGATGCAGATCAAGCTCGACAAGGTGCAGTTCCTGGTGGTGGACGAAGCCGACCGCATGCTGGACCTGGGTTTCTCCGATGACCTGGCCGAAATCAACCAGCTGACCAGCGACCGCCGCCAGACCATGATGTTCAGCGCCACCTTTGCGCCGCGCATCCAGCAGCTGGCCATGCGTGTGATGCACGACGGCGGCAAACACGTCAAGCGTGTGCAGATCGACACCCCGCAGGAAAAACACGCCAACATCAAGCAGGTGCTGTTCTGGGCCGACAACGCCCAGCACAAGCGCGCGCTGCTCGACCACTGGCTGCGCGATGCCAGCATCAACCAGGCCATTGTGTTTGCCAGCACCCAGGTGGAGTGCGACGGCTTGGCCGGCGACCTGCAGCAAGCCGGTTTTGATGCCGTGGCCCTGCACGGTGCCCTGAGCCAGGGCCTGCGCAACCGCCGTCTGATGGCGCTGCGCGACGGCCGTGTGCAAATTCTGGTGGCCACCGACGTGGCGGCCCGTGGCATCGACGTGCCCACCATCACCCACGTGTTCAACTTCGGCCTGCCCATGAAGGCCGAGGACTACACCCACCGCATTGGCCGCACCGGCCGTGCCGGCCGCGATGGCCTGGCCGTGACCTTTGCCGAGTTCCGCGACCGCCGCCGCATCGGCGATATCGAGGCCTACAGCCAGCAGCGTTTCAAGGCCGAGGTCATCCCCGGCATGGAACCCAAGGAACGTCCGCCGGCACCGGCCCGCGCCGAGCGTGGTGGCCGCCCGGGTGGTGATCGGGGTGGCCGCTTTGGCGGTCGCAACGAAGGCCGTGGTTTTGGCTCGTTTGGCCGTGCCGACAAGGGCCGTTTTGAAGGTGGTCGCCCTGAAGGCCGCTTTGAAGGTGCCCGTCCGGAAGGCCGTTTCGACAACCGCCCGGCGGGTCGTTTCGATGCGCGTCCCGACAACCGCCCTGACAACCGCTCCGATAACCGTTTTGACCCACGTGGCGCCGCACCTTCGCCGTTTGAGCGGGGTGCCCGCCCGGCCGAGCGCGGTTTTGACCGCGGTCAAGACCGTTTTGCTGATCGCGCTGCACCGCGTTTCGACGACCGCGCACCCCGTGCCGGTGCACCGCGCCAC
>NZ_JBHTBZ010000089.1:147170-185115 GCF_042665235.1 Hydrogenophaga defluvii
TCGACGACCGCGCACCCCGTGCCGGTGCACCGCGCCACCACGCGCCCGGTGCCCACCGAGGCGCTGAGCGCAGCGGTGCACCGGCCGGCAATGGCGGCTTTGGGGGCCGTCCTCAGGCCCGTCGCACGCCGCGCTGAAGTCTGCTGACTTTTGCCCTGTGAAAAAGCCGCTCTTGAGCGGCTTTTTTTACGCCTGTGTCTGTTGGGCTTGTTGGGCCATGTGTTCGCGCACCCAGGCCTCGAACCGCGCCGCCGCCATGGGGCGGCCCACGTGGTAGCCCTGGATTTCGTTGCAGCCCTGTTCGCGCAGCATGGCCATCTGGGCTTCGGTTTCCACGCCCTCGGCGATGGTCTTGAGCCCCAGGCTTTGGGCGAGGTTGATGATGGCGCTGACGATGGACGCATCCTCGGGGTCGGCGCACATGTCGCGCACAAAGGACATGTCGATCTTGAGCTTGTAGACGCGAAAACGCTTGAGGTAGCTCAAGCTGGAATACCCGGTGCCAAAGTCGTCCACCGACATCAGGATGCCCCGGTCGTGCAGCCGGTTCATGGTGGCAATGGCGCCTTGGGGGTCGTGCATGGCCACACTTTCGGTCAGCTCCAGTTCCAGGCACTCGGGGGGAAGCTGAGCCTCCTCCAACAACGCCATCACCATTTCCGGCAAGTGCGGCAGGCGGAACTGCACGGCCGACAGGTTGACCGCCAGCACCATGTCGGGCAGACCGGCATCGCGCCAGGCCTTGAGTTGTTGGCATGCGGTGCGCAGCACCCATTCACCAATCTGGATGATCTGGCCGCTGCTTTCGGCCACGGGCACAAACTCGCCCGGCGTCACCGGGCCCCAATCGGGGTGGTTCCAGCGCAGCAGGGCCTCCACACCGACGATGTCGCCCGTGTCGAGCGACACCTGCGGCTGGTAGTGCAGGCTGAGCTGGTCGCGTTCCAGCGCGCGGCGCAGCGCGTTGTCCAGTTGCAGTGTGCGGATGGAGCTGGCCTGCATTTCGGCGGTGAAGAAACTGAAGCCGTTGCGCCCTTCTTGCTTGGCCCGGTACATGGCCGTGTCGGCGCAGCGGTACAGCGTCTGGTAGTCGGCGCCGTCTTCCGGGTACAGCGCCATGCCGATGGACGGTGTGATGGTCAACTCATGTTGCTCCAGCTGGTAGGGCTGCGAAATCCGATCCAGCAGGCGGCGCGCGACGTGGGTGGCTTCCTGGGCATTGGTGCCGGGCAGCACGGCCACAAATTCGTCGCCACCCAGGCGCGCCACGGTGTCCTGTTCGCGCACCACGGCGCTGATGCGCCGGCCCACCTCCACCAGCAACAAATCGCCGATGTGGTGGCCCAGCGAGTCGTTGATGTTCTTGAAGTGGTCCAGGTCCAGGAACATCAACGTCAGCGGCTGGTGCTGCCGTTTGGCCTGGCTGAGGTCGTGGTCCACCCGGTCCTTGAGCAGCGTCCGGTTGGCCAGGCCGGTCAAGGGGTCAAAGTGGGCCAGCGCGCGGATTTGTGCTTCGTGCGCTTTGCGCTGGCTGGTGTCGCTGAAGATGGCGATGTAGTGGCGCGGTTGGCCTTCGTGGTCCATCACGCGGGTGATGGACAACCACTCGGGGTAGACCTGCCCGTCCTTGCGCCGGTTCCAGACCTCGCCCTGCCACTGGCCGGTGGTGTGGAGCTCGTGCCACATGTTGGCGTAGAACTCGCGGTTCTGGTGCCCCGAGGCCAGGTGGCGGGGCGTCTTGCCCAGTATGTCCTGCACGCCATACCCGGTGATGCGGGTGAAGGCGGGGTTGACCTTGACGATGCGCTGCTGGGCATCGGTCACCAGAAAGCCTTCGCTGCTGTTTTCGAACACGGCGGCGGAGAGCTGCAGTTCCGATTCGGCCTGTTTGCGCTCGATGGCCAGCGCCACAAAACGGGCCGCCATTTCGAGCAACTGGGCGTCGTCCGCATGGGGCTCCGTCACCGTGCGGTGGTAGACGGCAAACGTGCCCGCCACTTGGCCGTCGCGCAACAACACGGGTTGCGACCAGCAGGCCGCGAGCCTCGCCGCTTGGGCGATCTCTCTGAACGGCGCCCAGTTCGGGTGGGTGGCGATGTCGGCGATGTACACCGGCTGGCCACTGTGGGCCGACGCACCACACGAACCCACGTCGGGGCCGATGGCCACACCGTTGAAGGCATGCAGAAAACTGGCCGGCATGCTGTGGCCAAAGCCCTGCTGGATGTGCTTGTGTTCGTCGTCCAACAGCAGGATGGTGCACAGGCTGCCGGGCATCGAGGTTTCCAGCTGCGCCACCGTCTGCTCCAGCAGCTCCGGCAGGCTGAGGTCCTGGGCCAGCAGGTTGAGCAGAAAACTGCGCACCGTCTCACGGCGCTGCGCCTTGCGGATGTGGGTCAGGTCTTGGTGGGTACCCGAGACGCGCACCGGTCGGCCCTCGGCGTCGTAGTTGATCCGGGCACGCACCAGCACCGGGATGCTGTGGCCGTCCCGGTGCAGGAGGCGAAATTCAAAGCTGTAGTGGGTTTGCTGCGCGGCGACCGCGTCGCGGAACACCTTGACGCCGATTTGTGCGTCGTCCGGATGGATGTAGTTCTGGCGGAAATGGTCGTCGTTGCGGATGGTGCCGAGATCGGCTTCGCCCACCATGCGCCACCACTGCGCCGACATGTACAGCTCGTTGGTCTGCGGGTTCCAGTCCCAGGGCGCGTCGTTCGAGGCCTCGAAGGCCAGCATCAGGCGTTCCTGCAAACTGCTCTGCGCGAGCTCCGCACGTTTGCGCTCGGAAATGTCGCGCGCGAGCAGGATGTATCGGGTGGGCTCGCCGGGCCGGGTGGGCTTGACCGCCACGGACAGCTCGAACCATGCGCCTTCACGCGCCTGGGGCACGGCCAGCCGGTACTGTTTGCCGGTGGAGCGGCCCCGCTCTTGGGCTTCGCTCATGGCCGCACGCACCACCTTCAGCACATCGGGTGGCAACAAACTGCTCATTTGGCGGCCCACCACTTCGTTCGCCGGCATCATCAACAGTTCGGGGTGCTGGGTGTGCACCAGGTACACACGCAGCTCATCGTCCACCTCGAACAGCAGGTCGGGCAAGGCGTCCAACGTGGCCGCCAGCTGCGTCTGGGTGGTGGCGATGTCTGCGGTGCGCTCCGCCACGGTGCGCTCCAGCCGCGCACGGTGGTGCGCCAGCGCAATCCACAGGCGCGCCACATAGGCCAGCAAGGCGCTCAGCAGCAGGCCAGCCAGCGCGCCCGTGGCCAGGCGCGGCAGGCTGTGCCATCCGTGTATGGGGGCCACGCTCAGCGTCCACTGCGCATTGGGCACGCGCAGCTGTTTGTTCACCGGGTCGTTCAGCGGCCCCGGTGCCGACGCCACGATGACTTGGCGCTGACCGCTGTCCGGGTGGGTGCGCCACAGCTCATGGTGGTAGCCCAATTCGCGCAAGGAGTGCAGGCCGGTGGCATCGAGCGCGCCAGGAAAGCGGATGGTCACATTCACCAATCCCCAAAAGGTGCGCACACCCTGGTCGTTGTTGACGAACACCGGCAACCTGCCCACCACCCCCAGACCACCTTGCACCAGATTCAGTGGCCCGGCCAAGGTGAGCTGGCCGGTATCGCGGGCACGCAGTGCTTCCACGTTTTGCCGTGGGTCTTCAAACTGGTTGAAACCCAGCAAGCCCCGGTTGGGTTCCAGCGGCACCACATGGCGCACCACACCACCGGGCGAGACCGACAAGGCCGTGATGCCTGGGTAGAAGGGCAGAATTTCTTGTGCCAGGGTGTCAAAGTCGATCACCTCGCCCTTGTCCTTGCGCAGTGCGGCGGCCACCAGGTAGGTGGACGACAGCAGCCGGTCGATGCGGCTTTCAATGGCTTTGGCCTGGTCGGTCGCCAAGCTCAGCAGCACCGTGCGTTCGGCTTCGACCCGTTGTTGCTCCACGCGCCACACGAGGACCGAGGACAGCAGCACCCCCACCAAAAAGACCAGCAGTGGCAGGTGTCGGTGCGCCCACCAGCGTGTGGTGTCGCGGCTCATGTCATCCCGTTGCGCTGCGCCAGCGCCACAAACAGGCCGGCGTGGTCGAGGTCGCTCAAGCCGTCCTGCACGGCCTGGGCGTAGAGCGATTCGAACAAGGCTGTGATGGGGGCTTCAAACCCCATGGCCTGCGCCGTGGCCATGGCGTTGCGCATGTCCTTGAGCTGCACCGTCATGGCCGCGCGTTTGGCAAAGTCGCGCTCCACCATGCGCTGGCCGTGCAACTGCATGATGCGGCTGTCGGCAAAACCGCCCATCAGCGCCTGGCGCACCTGGGCCATGTCGGCGCCGCCCTTGGCCGCCAGCAGCAAGGCCTCTGCCACCGCGCCAATCGTGATGCCCACGATCATCTGGTTGGCCAGTTTGGCCAACTGCCCTGAGCCATGTGGTCCCACCGGGGTGCAACGGCCCAGCGCGCTCAGCACCGGCTGGGCGGCGGCCACGTCCTCGGCATCGCCGCCGGCCATGATGGCCAGCGTGCCTTGCTCGGCCCCCACCGTTCCACCCGATACCGGTGCGTCAATGTGCCGCACCCCGACCGTGGCCAACTGGTGTGCGTGTGCGCGCGCTTCGTCGGGTTTGATGGAGGACATGTCGACCACCAGTGCGCCCGGTCGGTAGGCCGCCAGCGTGTCGGATGCCAACAACACCGCACCCACGGCAGGGCCATCGGTCAACAAGGTGATCACCACGTCGGCCCCGCGCACGGCCTCGGCCGGGCTGTTGGCCACCTGGGCGCCAAAAGGCAACAGGCGCTCTGCCTTATCGCGCGAGCGGTTCCAGGCGGTCACGGTGTGGCCGGCCTCGCACAGGCGGCGCGCCATCGGAAAACCCATCAGGCCAATGCCCAGAACGGCGATGTGCTGGGGTTTGCCAGGTGGGGCAGCGTGGATGTCGGTGGTAGAAATGTGAGTCACTGGGTCATTCTATTGACAATGTGAAACGGAACGCAAAGCACACCATGCAACACATCACAACCGTTCCTGCCCCTGCTCGCGCCTGGGCTGGACTGGGGGGCTTTGCCTGCGCCGACAGACCCTGAAACTGCTCAATCGAAGGGACGAACCATGGCCTCTCTGTTCCGCGACGGCACCGCCTTGATGGTGCAGTACGCCCACTACCACCGCGACCGCCGCAACATCGCCACCCACTTCGTGGGCATCCCCATGATCGTGTTCGCCATCGGCGTGCTGCTCAACCGGCCGCTGTGGGAGCTGGGCAGTGGCCTGTATGCCACACCCGGCATGGTGCTGTGGTTGCTGAGCACCGCCTGGTACCTGACGCGTGGGTTGGGCCTGGTGGGCCTGGCCACCAGTGTGGTCAACCTGTGGCTGATCTGGGCGGCCCACCTGCTGATGAGCGCGCCCACCGCCACCTGGCTGGCCTGGGGTGTGGGCGCGTTTGTGCTGGGCTGGGTGTTCCAGTTTGTGGGCCACCACTGGGAAGGCCGCAAGCCCGCGTTTGCCGACGACCTGGTGGGCCTGCTGGTGGGGCCGGCCTTTGTGGTCGGGGAGGCACTGTTTGCCGCAGGCTTGTGCAAACCCATGGCCGCCACCATTGAGCGCGAGGCTGGGCCGCTGCGCAGCGGCCCAACAGCGGTCACATGAAGAGGTGTTCGCCGGCGTTGTCGCCGCCCAGGATCACGTAGTTCACCTTGCGCACGTCCATCAGCTTGGTGCCGCCGGCATAGCTGATGGAGCTCTGCACGTCCTGCTCCATTTCCACCAGCGTTTCCGCCAGCTTGCCCTTGATGGGCTCCAGGATGCGTTTGCCTTCGACGTGTTTGTACTCGCCCTTGTTGAAGTCGCTGGCCGAACCGTAGTACTCCTTGAACAGCTCGCCATCGACCTCCACCGTCTTGCCCGGCGACTCTTCGTGGCCGGCGAACAGCGAGCCGATCATCACCATGGTGGCACCAAAGCGCACGCTTTTGGCGATGTCGCCATGGCTGCGGATGCCGCCGTCGGCAATGATGGGCTTGGTGGCCACCCGCGCGCACCACTTGAGCGCGCTGAGCTGCCAGCCGCCGGTGCCAAAACCCGTTTTCAGTTTGGTGATGCAGACTTTGCCCGGGCCCACGCCCACCTTGGTGGCGTCGGCGCCCCAGTTTTCGAGGTCGATCACGGCCTCGGGTGTGGCCACGTTGCCCGCGATCACGAAGCTGCTCGGCAGCTTGCCCTTGATGTAGCCAATCATGTCGCGCACGCTGTCGGCGTGGCCGTGGGCGATGTCGATGGTGATGTACTCGGGCACCAGGCCCTCGCTGGCCAACGTGTCCACGGTGGCGCGGTCGGGGGCCTTCACGCCCAGCGAGATGGAGGCGAACACGCCGGCCGCGCGCATGTCGCGCACAAACTGCACGTTGTCCAGGTCAAAGCGGTGCATCACGTAGAAGTAACCGTTCTGGGCCATCCAGAGGCAGATGCTTTCGTCCACCACGGTTTTCATGTTGGCCGGCACCACCGGCAGTTTGAAGCGGCGGCCTCCCAGCTCCACGCTGGTGTCGCACTCCGAGCGGCTTTCCACGCGGCATTTGCGCGGCAGCAGCAGGATGTTGTCGTAGTCAAAAATTTCCATAGCGCTCAAGCTCCAGAGGTGTGAAGAAGAGGGCGCTTGGCTTGGCTGCCGGTGCTTTTGTGCCGCTGGCCGGAAGGCCGGGCAAAAAAAACCGGGCGCCAAAAAACTTGGGCCCGGTGATTGATTCTACTCGGGCCCGGTGAAACAGGGCCATACGGCAAATCGGATGAGCATCATATAAAACAAAGCATGTCGCTGGGCTTCCTAAAATCGGGGCATGACCCTGTTCCAAGACGCCGCCGCGCCATCGCCCGCTCAATTGTCCACTTCATCGCCCCTGCTCCACCACCTCAACCCCGAGCAGCTCCAGGCGGTGACGCTGCCCGCCGAGCACGCCCTCATCCTGGCCGGGGCCGGTTCGGGCAAAACCCGCGTGCTCACCACGCGCATCGCCTGGCTGCTGCAAACCGGGCAGGTGTCGCCGGGCGGCCTGCTGGCGGTGACCTTCACCAACAAGGCCGCCAAGGAAATGATGACCCGGCTGAGCGCCATGCTGCCGGTGAACGTGAGGGGCATGTGGATCGGCACCTTCCACGGCCTGTGCAACCGCCTGCTGCGCGCGCACTGGAAAGCCGCCAACCTGCCACAAAGCTTTCAGATTCTGGACACGCAGGACCAGCTCAGCGCGGTCAAGCGTCTGTGCAAGCAATTCGGTGTGGACGAGGACCGCTTTCCGCCCAAACAGCTGCAGTGGTTCATCGCCGGTTGCAAGGAAGACGGCCAGCGCCCGCGCGACGTGGTGGTGCGCGATGAGGAAACGCGCAAGAAGGTGGAGCTGTACCAGCTGTACGAAGAACAGTGCCAGCGCGAAGGGGTGGTGGATTTTGGCGAGCTGATGCTGCGCAGCTACGAGCTGCTGCGCGACAACGACCCGCTGCGCGAGCACTACCAACGGCGCTTCCGCCACATCCTGGTGGACGAGTTCCAGGACACCAACCGCCTGCAGTACGCGTGGCTCAAACAACTGGCCGGGCACGAGGAGAACGGCCGGTTTGTGAGCGGTGGCAACGCCGTGCTGGCGGTGGGCGACGACGACCAGAGCATCTACGCCTTTCGCGGCGCGCGCGTGGGCAACATGCGCGACTACGTTCGCGAGTTCGACGTCCAGCACCAGATCAAGCTGGAGGAAAACTACCGCAGCCACAGCAACATCCTCGACTCGGCCAACGCCCTGATCAGCCACAACAGCGAGCGCCTGGGCAAGAACCTGCGCACTTCGCAAGGGCCGGGCGAGCCGGTGCGTGTGATGGAAACCGCCACCGATTTCGAAGAGGCGCAGTGGCTGGTGGAAGAGATGCGCCAGCTCATCCGCAACGACGGCTATGAGCGCACCGAAATCGCTGTGCTTTACCGCAGCAATGCGCAGAGCCGGGTGATTGAAACTGCGCTGTTCAACGCGGGCGTGCCTTACCGCGTCTACGGCGGATTGCGTTTCTTTGAGCGCGCCGAAATCAAACACGCGCTGGCCTACCTGCGCCTGTTGGAGAACCCGTTTGATGACACCAGCTTCATGCGCGTGGTCAATTTCCCGCCGCGAGGCATTGGTGGGCGCAGCGTTGAGATGCTGCAGGACGCGGCGCGGGCGGCGGGCGTGTCGCTGCACGCGGGTGTGGACAGCCTGGAAGGCGCGGCACGCACCAAGTTCAACGGTTTCATTGCCAAGATGGCGGTGTTGCGCGAAGCCACCGAAGGCAAGACCTTGCGCGAGATCGTGGAGCTGGTGCTGGACCACAGCGGCCTGATCGAACACTACCGCGCCGACCGCGACGGCGCCGACCGGGTGGAGAACCTGGAAGAACTGGTCAACGCCGCTGAAAGTTTTGTGACCCAGGAAGGTTTTGGCCGCGATGCCGTGGCCTTGCCGGTGGACGAAACCGGTGCGGTGCTCACACAAAGCCCGGCCAGCCAGGGACTCGATCCCTCGCTGCCCGAACTCACGGGTTTGCAGATCGATGGCATCACCCCCGATGGCGAAACCCTGAGCCCGCTGGCGGCCTTCCTCACGCACGCCGCGCTCGAATCGGGCGACAACCAGGCCCAGGCCGGCCAGGACGCGGTGCAGCTCATGACGGTGCACGCCGCCAAGGGCCTGGAGTTCGACGCGGTGTTCATCACCGGCATGGAGGAGGGCTTGTTCCCGCACGAGAACTCGCTGTCCGACCGCGCCGGGCTGGAGGAAGAACGTCGCCTGATGTACGTGGCCATCACCCGGGCGCGCAAGCGCTTGTACCTGAGCCATTCACAAACGCGCATGCTGCATGGGCAGACGCGCTACCACCTCAAGAGCCGCTTTTTCGACGAACTGCCGGAGGAGAACCTCAAGTGGATCGCGCCACGCCCACCTGCCACCGGCAGCATGGCCGGATCACTCAAGGGTGCGCGCTGGGGCTGGAACGACCAGGCCTCACCGCGTGGTGCCTATGGCGGAGCGGGCACGGTGGCACCTTGGGCCGAAGCGGCGGCCGCCCCCGTGCCACCCCGCAAGGACGACGGCAACGCGGTGCGCGCCGGCATGAAGGTCTTCCACAACAAGTTTGGCGAAGGCAAGGTGCTGACCGTGGAAGGCAGCGGCGCCGATGCGCGTGCCCAGATCAACTTCCCGCGCCACGGCACCAAGTGGCTGGCGCTGAGCGTGGCCAAGCTCACCCCCGTCGAGTGAACCACTAGGGAAACAGTCGGAGCGCGTGCCCCAACCCAGGACACCGCCGGGCCGGCTCTGCCGGACGGCTGGTGTCGCCCCCCTTGGGGGGTGACGCGCCCTTAGGCGCGGCGCGGGGGGTTACTCTGCGAAGCTGTCGCGAAAGGTGAAGTAGAACGAGGTGAAGAACATGGCCGCCATCAACAGCGCCGCCGGGTACAGCACGACCTGCATGACCGCACCGCCCATCAGCCCGGCGATCAGGCTCACCACCACGCCACCGAGCACAAACACGCCCAACCAGCCCAGCAGGTAGACCAGCATGGCCCACTTGTTTTGCCAGCAGGCCATGAAGCTGAAGAACAGGCTTTTGATGGGCGACACGCCGTGCCAATGCACCAGCGCGGGCGCGTGCCAGAACAACAATGCCAGCGGCAGGTACAGCGTCATGCCCACCAGCATCGCGGTCTGGAAGTCGTCGCTCTGGATGGTTTCGGCGGTGACATTGCCGCCACCCAGGTACATCTGGGCAAACTGGCCTCCGTCGAACAAAGCCGAGATGCCCATCACCAGCAAAAAACCGGCTGCGTAATAAGCGCCCAGCTGCAACATGGCGGTCAGGCGCTCCTTGCCGGCCCGGAAGGCGCTGGCCAGCACCGTGGGCATGGGAAATTTGCCCGCCGAGGCTTCACGCGCAGCGGCCATCAGGCCCAGGGTGGCGGCCGGCAGCAGGGCCAGGGCGAGGGCGGTGCCAATGAGTGGCAGCACCGAAATCACCGACACCACCGCCATGAAGAGAAAAAACAGGCCCGACAAGGCCAGCGGTTGGCGCCAGAACGTCTTGATGCCTTCGCGCACCCACAGCAGGCCGGTGCGGGCGCTCACAGGATGCAGTTTCATGCAGCGACGGGCTCCAGGGCAACAACGGGCACCGGCCGTTCGACCCGCTCGCGCAGCACACGCTCAAAGTGGGTGGGATCGTGTGGCTTGAGCATGCTGGCTTCGCGCGGCAGGTGGAAGTCCCACAGACGCGACACCCAGAAGCGCAGGGCACCCGCGCGCAACATGGCGGGCAGCAGTTGTCGCTCGGCCGCTTCCAGCGGACGCACGCTCTGGTACGCGGCCACAAAAGCCTGGGCACGTTCGCCATCGTGGGCGCCGGTGGGTAGGTCGATGCACCAGTCGTTGAGGCAGACCGCCAAGTCAAACAGCCAGGTGTCAACGCCCGCGAAGTAGAAATCGAAAAAGCCGCTGAGATGGCCGTTGTCGAACATCACGTTGTCGCGGAACAGGTCGGCGTGCACCGGGCCCCGCGGCAGGGCGGCGTAGGCGGCGCTGGCGGCCACGTGGTTTTGGTAGGCCAGTTCGCTGCGCAGCAACTGGGCCTGTTCGGCGTCCATGTAAGGCAGCACCACGGGCACGGTTTCGTTCCACCAGGGCAGGCCGCGCAGGTTGGGCTGGTGGCGCGGGTAGTCGCGCCCAGCCAGGTGCATGCGCGCCAACATGGCACCCACTTGGGCGCAGTGGTCGGTGGTGGGGGCCAACTCGCTGTGGCCGCTCAGGCGGTTGACCAGCGCGGCGGGTTTGCCCTTCACCTTGAGCAGGATCTCGCCCTGGGGTGTGGCCACCGGGTTGGGCACCGGGATGCCGTGTGCCGCCAGGTGCTGCATCAGGTGCAGGTAAAAGGGCAGTTGCTCGAAGCTCAGGCGCTCGAACAAGGTGAGCACGTGCCGACGCTGCGTGCCGCCCTGCGCGGACGTGAGGAAGTAGTTGGTGTTCTCGATGCCGCCGCTGATGCCTTTGAGTTCCACCAGCTCACCCAATTCCAGGGTCGTGAGCAGGGCGGCGGCATCAAGGGAGGTGACTTCGGTGAAGACGGCCATGGCGCGGGGCTCGTGGTCGGTTGAATCGCGCGGGCGCGATCAGAAGTTGAACATTCGCCAGCTGGTCTTGCCACCGCTGCCGGTGCGCTGGCCGCCCGAGGCGGGCGCCTCGTTGGCGCTGGGCGGTGTCACCTGGTAGGCGGGCACGTCGGTCTGGGTGGTGACGTCGATGCGGCGGGTTTCGCCGCCCACGCGCAATTCGTCGATCTGGCTGCCCGCATCCTTGTGCTGGATGCGCTCGGTGCGCTGCTCCACCACCTTGGGCGGCGTGGCGGTTTGGGCGAAGGCGGCGCTGCCCAGGCTGAGCAGCAGGAGGGTGGGGGCGAGGCAGGAAATTCGGCGCATGCCGGATTGTAGGTCGCGGGGCCGCCCGGCGATTGCCGCGACAATGGTGCGATGAACGAGAACAAGCCCACCCTGGTCCTGATCGACGGCTCCAGCTACCTCTACCGCGCCTTTTTTGCCGGTGGTGAAACCATGTCCACCACCCTGCCCGACGGCACGGTGCAGAAGACCGGTGCCATCCGCATCCTGATCAACATGGTGCAGGCCTTGCGCAAGCAGTACCCGGCGAACTACATCGCCTGCGTGTTCGACGCCAAGGGCCCCACCTTCCGCGACACGATCTACCCCGAATACAAAGCCCACCGCGACCCGATGCCGGACGACCTGCGCAGCCAGATCGCGCCCATCCACGAGGTGGTGCGGCACCTGGGCTGGACGGTGCTGGACGTGCCCGGTGTGGAGGCCGACGACGTGATCGGCACGCTGGCCGTGACGGCGGCGCGCCAGGGTGTGGAGGTGATCATCTCCAGCGGTGACAAGGACCTGGCCCAGCTCGTCAACGAACACATCACCATCATCGACACCATGTCGGGCAAGACGCGCGACCTGGCCGGCGTGGAGGCGGAGTTTGGTGTGCCGGCGCACCTGATGCTGGACTACCAGACCCTGGTGGGTGACGCGGTGGACAACGTGCCCGGTGTGCCCAAGGTGGGGCCCAAGACGGCCGTGAAGCTGCTCAAGGAGTACGGCTCGCTGCAGGGCGTGGTGAACAACGCGGCGAACATCAAGGGCGTGGTGGGTGAAAACCTGCGCAACACGCTGGATTGGCTGCCCACCGGTCGCCAGCTGCTGACCATCAAGACCGATTGCGACCTGAGTGGTTGGGTGGACGGTCTGCCGGCGCTGGATGCGCTGGTCGGGCGCCCGGGCGATGTCGGACCGCTGCGCGAGTTCTACCTGAAGTACGGCTTCAAGGGGCTGGCCAAGGCATTGGGCGAGGGGGACGCGGCCCCCGCCCCGGCTTCGTCGCCCCGGGCATCGTCCGCCACCCCCGGCCTGTTCGATGAACCCGCCGAGGCGGCATCCGCGCCCGCCAAGCCAGCCAGCCAGCTGGCGTACGACACCGTCCTGACCTGGGACGCCTTCGACGCCTGGCTGGCCAAGCTGCAGGCCGCCGATCTGGTGGCACTGGACACCGAGACGACTTCGCTCGACGAGATGGTGGCCGAGATCGTGGGCATCTCCTTCAGCGTGGCGCCCGGTTCGGCCGCCTATGTTCCGCTCACGCACCGCTACCCCGACGCGCCCGAGCAACTGCCGCGCGACGAGGTGCTGGCGCGGCTCAAGCCCTGGCTGGAAAACCCACAGGCCAAGAAGCTCGGCCAACACATCAAGTACGACCGCCATGTGTTTGCCAACCACGGCATCGAGGTGCGGGGCTACGCACACGACACCATGCTGCAGAGCTACGTGCTCGAGGCCCACATGCCCCATGGACTGGAGAGCCTGGCGCAGCGCCACCTGGGCCGCAGCGGCATCAGCTACGAAGACTTGTGCGGCAAGGGCGCCAATCAGATCGGTTTTGATCAGGTGGACATCGCGCGCGCGGCCGAATACTCGTGCGAGGACTCTGACCAGACCCTGGACGTGCACCTGGCGCTGTGGCCACAGATCGAGGCCGACGACAAGCTGCGCTTCATCTACGAACTCGAAATCGCCAGCAGCGAGACCCTCTACCGCGTTGAGCGCAACGGCGTGCTGATCGATGCGCCCACGCTCGCCAAGCAGAGCCACGAGCTGGGCCAGCGCATCCTGCAGCTGGAGGCCGAGGCCTACGAGATCGCCGGGCAGCCCTTCAACCTGGCCAGCCCCAAGCAGCTGGGCGAGATCTTCTTCGACAAGCTGGGCATGCCGGTGGTGAAAAAGACCGCCACCGGCGCGCGCAGCACCGACGAGGAGGTGCTGGAAAAACTCGCGGCGGACTACCCGCTGCCGGCCAAGCTGCTGGAGCACCGCAGCCTCTCCAAGCTCAAGGGCACCTACACCGACAAGCTGGCCCAACTCGCGCTGCCACGCACCGGCCGCGTGCACACGCATTACGCGCAAGCGGTGGCCGTGACCGGGCGCCTGTCCAGCAACGACCCAAACTTGCAGAACATCCCCATCCGCACGCCCGAGGGCCGGCGCGTGCGCGAGGCCTTTGTCGCCGCGCCTGGCCATGTGATCGCCAGCGCCGACTACAGCCAGATCGAGCTGCGCATCATGGCCCACATCAGCAACGACGCGGCCCTGCTCAAGGCCTTCCACGACGGCCTGGACGTGCACCGCGCCACTGCCGCCGAGGTGTTTGGTGTACCGGTTGATCAGGTCAGCAGCGAACAGCGCCGCTACGCCAAGGTCATCAACTTCGGTCTCATCTATGGCATGAGTGCTTTTGGCCTGGCGCGCAATCTGGGCATAGACAACACGGCGGCCAAGAACTACATCACGCGTTATTTCGAGCGCTACCCCGGCGTGAAGACCTATATGGAGTCCACGCGCGAGACGGCGAAACAGCAGGGTTACGTGGAGACCGTCTTCGGCCGCCGCCTGCAACTGGCTGGTATCCAGACCGCTAAGGGCGCCCAGCTCGCCGGCCTGGAACGCGCCGCCATCAACGCCCCCATGCAGGGCACGGCGGCCGACCTCATCAAGCTGAGCATGAACGCGGTGCAGGCGGTGCTCGACGCCGAGAAGCCGGCAATTAAGATGATCATGCAGGTGCACGACGAACTGGTGTTCGAAGTGCCCGAGGCCGACATCGACTGGCTCAAGGCCGAGGTGCCGCGCCTGATGGCCGGTGTGGCCCAGCTGCGCGTGCCGCTGCTGGCCGAGGTGGGGGTGGGCGCCAACTGGGATCAGGCCCACTGATGTGTGGGCGAGTGCCCTGTGTTTCAGGGCGCTGGTGGCGCAGCGGGGTCAGAAGCTGAAGGCGTCCACGGGCGGGGCGGCAATGGCGAGTCGCGCGGTTTGAACCTCGTACCAGTCGGGCTTCAAGACCAGGGCTTGCAGGTGGCCGTTCACCGAATCGGCGCCCCTAAGCCAAATCCGGTAGAGGCCGTCAAAGCTGGTGTCGCACAGATTGACCTGTTTGTGGGCCTGGGCGATCCAGGCCGATTGCGCCAGCGATTCGGCGTCTTTTTTTACCGCTTGGACCCATTGCCACACGGCGGCTTCGCCTGCGGGTGTCAGTTTGACAAACATCTTGTTGTTCTGGGGCATGGCACACAGAACACCCGGCAGACGCAACCCGTTGCGCCCCGTATCCCATGCAAGCAGCCCACTCTCCTCCCTGGCTGCCCATTCTAGGTTTCATCTAATCGCCTGTGAAGCATTCGGCCACGCACACGCGGGCGAGGCGTGGCGGAATGCTCAGTGTGCCGGGCTCACTTGGTGCGCTGCAGGAAGTCCACCGCCAGCGCGGCCAGGCTGCGCGCGCCCACCGGCAGCTGGTCCTCGTCGATGTCGAACTGCGGTGAGTGGTTGGGCGGCGCCTTGGTGAAGTCCTTGCCCTTGGGCGGCGCGCCCAGGAAGTAGAAGAAGCCGGGCACCACCTTCTGGAACTCCGAGAAATCCTCGGAGCCGCTGACCTTGGGGATCACCATGGCTTTGCCCCCCAGGGCGAGCTTGAGTGCGGGCAGCGAGGCTTCGGTGAGGGCCGCCGGGTTGGTGGTCACGGGGTAGGCCACCGGGCCAAACCGCACCTTGGCCTTGGCGCCGCTGGCGGCCGCAATCGACTCTGCGGTGGTGGTGATGCGCTTGAGGGCATCCTGGCGCATGTCTTCGTCGAAGGTGCGCAGCGTGCCCATCATCTCGACGTTGTCGGGAATGATGTTGTAGCGGGTGCCCCCCTGGATCTGGCCGATGGTGATGACGGCGGGCTCCTTGCTGATGTTGAGCTGGCGGCTCACCACCGTCTGCAGGCCCAGCACCACCTGGCTGGCGGCCACGATAGGGTCCACCGCCGACCAGGGCGATGAGCCGTGGCCGCCCTTGCCCTCCACGTGGATGTGGATGTTGTCTGACCCCGCCATCAGCGGGCCGCTGCGGTAGCCCGCCATGCCACTGGGCAGGTTGGCCGTGATGTGCAGGCCGTAGATGGCCTGAACGTCTTTCAGCACGCCGGCTTCCACCATGGCTTTGGCCCCAAAGCTGGGCACCTTGCCGTTGGCATCGGGCTCCACCGGCGCGCCTTCTTCGGCCGGCTGGAAGATGAACTTCACCGTGCCCGGCAACGTGGCTTTCATGCCGGCCAGTGCCTCCGCCGCGCCCATGAGCATGGCCACGTGGGCGTCGTGTCCACACGAATGGGTGACGGGCACCTCCTTGCCCAGGTAGGTGGACTTGGCTTTGGAGGCGAACGGCAGGCCGGTGTTTTCGGGCATGGGCAGGGCATCCATGTCAGCCCGCAGGGCCACCACCTTGCCAGGCAGGCCGCCCTTGAGCGTGCCCACCACGCCGGTGCCACCGACGCCGGTTTGCACCTCCATCCCCAGGCGGCGCAGGTGTTCGGCCACCAACTGGGCGGTCCGCACTTCCTGGCCCGAAAGCTCGGGGTGTTCATGGATGTCGCGGCGCCAGGCCACGATTTTGGGTGCAAGCGCCTGGATGGCGGTGTCCAGCTTGTGCAGGCCGGCGGCGTCCAGGGTTTGGGCGTGGACACCGGGCAGGGCGCACAGGGTCGCCGCCAACAGGCTGGCAGCGGGCAGGGGTTTCAGTGAAGCAAACATGGGCAGGCAGGGGTTGGGGTGGAACACCCGGCCATGCTAGGGGTGCGTGGGTTTCAAAGAAAAGGCAAAATCGCCAACAAACAAGCTGAAATCGCCATCACCACCATGCCGCCACCTCGCCTGTTGGGCATCGACTTTCCGGTGTTGCCCACCACCGCCATGGGCCATGTGTTGCACGCGATCGAATTGCTGCGTGCCGCCAACCTGATCGCGCGGCTGCGTGTGGGGCGCACCGCGCCACGTTTGGGGTGGCGTTTGTGTGATGCACAGGGTCAGTCGATGCCCGTGACGCAAGGCCCCTGCCAGCCCATGTTGAGCGAAGGGGTGTTCGAGGGCCCGCCACAGGCACAGTGGGTGCTCAGCCAACACACCGCCGACGTGCCCACGTTGCGCCAGACCGTGGCGCGGCACGGGGCGCTGCGTCGGCATCTGGCGGTGGCCATTGACCAAGGCCAGCGGGTGTTGACCCTGGGCAACGGTGCGTGGTTGGCGGCAGGCAGCGGGCGTTTGAGCGGACACCGTGTGGCTTTGCCCTGGTACTGGGCGGCGGCTTTTCACCGCGATCACCCCGACGTGGCGATCGTCGCGGGCACCGAGGTGTGTGTGGACGGGCCGTGGTTCAGCGCCGCCTTGCCCCAGGACACGGGCGAGCTGGTGTTGGCCCTGGTGGCGCAGTGCTGGGACCACCACTTGCATGCCGCGTTGGCCTCTGTGCTGCGGCCCGATGCCGCGCGCCAGAAGGCGGCGCAGGAGGCTTTGCAGGGCCAGCCCCTGCCCACCACCCGCGACAGCGCGCTGGCGCGTGCCATTGAACACCTGGAAAAACAGGTGGACCAGCCTTACGCTTTGGCCGCCGTCGCGCGTGCAGCGGCGGTGAGCCCACGCACCCTGCTGCGTCACTTTCAGGAGGCACTGGGCCATTCGCCGCTGGACCACCTGCACCGCCTGCGCTGCGAGCGCGCGCGCCTGCTGCTGGAGATCACGCTGGAGGGCATCCCGGCGATCGCGCAGGCCTGCGGTTACGCCGACCCGGCCGCGTTTCGCCGCATCTTCACCCGCCATGTGGGCCTCACGCCCCAGGCCTACCGCGAGCGCCACACGCTGCGCGCGCCCCGCCAACGTTGGCGGGTGCCGGTGTGAGGCACGCCATGTGCCGTGTGCACTCAGTCGTTTTCGCGCGGCCGCCCGCGCTGGCGTTTGATCTGCCCACGTGCCGCCTTGTGCAACAGCCGGCGTTGTTTGGACGCGTGGGTGGGTCGGGTGGCGTGGCGGGTGGGCGCCTCGTACAGCGCGCCCTCGATCAGCGTGTGCAACCGGTGCAGGGCTTCGGCGCGGTTGCGGCCCTGGCTGCGGTGGGTCTGGGCCTTGATCACGACCACACCCGCGTCGTTGATGCGCTGGTCCGCGCAGGCCAGCAGCTTGGCCTTGACCTCACCGGGCAACGACGAGGCGCGGATGTCGAAGCGCAGGTGCACCGCGCTCGACACCTTGTTCACGTTCTGCCCGCCCGCACCTTGCGCGCGCACGGCGGTGAATTCGATCTCATCTTCTTGCAGGCTGAAGTGGGGAGGGCTCATGCTGCGGCATGATAGGCGCTCAGATGGTCGAGGAGACTGACGATGCGATCTCTGGTGTGGGCCGGCCTGTGCGTGTGGATGGGGTCGGCGGTGGCCGGCGAAGTGGGTGGGCCGCCCACTGTGTGGGTCAACAGCCTGGGCATGCGTTTTGTGCGGGTGCCTGCGGGGGCGTTCCAGATGGGCCACGTCGAACCTGCCGAACGCTGGCAACGCGATTTCCCGTCCTACCCGTCCGTGCGGTTTGGCCTGCTGGGCGACGAGGCACCGGTGCACCGTGTGCGCATCACACGCGATTTTTGGCTTGGCCAACACGAGGTCACGGTGGGGCAGTTCCAGCGTTTTCTGGAGCGATCGGGCCATGTGCCCGAGTCCGTGCGCGACGGCACCGGCGGCTACGGCCACAACCCGGCCTACGACCCCGCCACCACGACCCGTGGCGACGCGTTCGAGGGCCGCGATCCGCGCTATGCCTGGAGCCACCCAGGCTTTGCCCAGACCGACGAGCACCCAGTGCTCAACGTCACCTGGAACGATGCTGTGGCCCTCGCCGCCTGGCTCAGCCGAACCGAGGGCCGGCGCTACCGCCTGCCCACCGAGGCCGAGTGGGAATACGCTTGCCGCGCCGGCAGCAGCACCCGATACCCCAACGGCGACGACCCGCAGCGCTTGCTTGAGATCGCCAACACCTTTGATGCCGATGCCGCTGTGCACTGGCCGCGCTGGTCCGGTTTTGCCCTGCGCGGCAGCGACGGTTTTCCCTTCACCGCGCCGGTGGGCCGCTTCGCACCCAACGCCTGGGGTCTGCACGACATGCTGGGCAACGCCTGGGAGTGGGTGTCGGATTGGCACGCCGACGATTACTACGCCCAAGCGCCCACCAACGATCCGCAAGGGCCGGCGACCGGCGACGTGCGCGTGCGCCGGGGCGGCTCGTGGCACACCTGGAGCCTGTACGCACGCTGTGCTTACCGCAACTGGAACGCCCCCAGCACGCGCTACACCCTGGTGGGCATGCGGCTGCTGCTGGAGGCGGACTGATCAGCCGGCGATCCGACCCGAGGTTTGCACCAACGCCCACGCATCCTCCACCCAATCGCACAAGATGGCCCGGGTTTCGCGTGGGTCGATGATGTCCATGATCCCGAACTTCTCTGCCGTGCGGAAGGGCGAGGTCATGTTCAGGTAGAAGGTCTCCAGCTCGGCACGCTTGGCCGCTGGGTCGGGGGCTCCCTCGATCTCGGCCTTGTGCGCGGCCATCACCCCGCCTTCGATGGGGATGGAGCCCCAGCGGGCCGACGGCCAGGCGTAGCGCAGGTTGAGCGCTTCGCCGTACTTGGGGCCGTGCAGGGCGCCGGCCATGCCAAAACAGCGACGCATGAGGATTGAGACCCAGGGGGAGGCGCAGTCGTGCAAAGCCTCGCCCACGCGGGTGGCGCCCAGCAAGGTGCCCGCCACCTCGGCCTCCAGGCCGGTCTGGTTGCCCGGTTGGTCCACAAAGTTGACCACCGGCAGACCGAACTGGCTGCACAGCTTCACATGCCGCTCCATCTTGTAGGCGGCTTGCAGCGTCATGGCGCCGCCCTGCACCTTGGGGTCGTTGGCGATCACGCCCACCGGCACACCGTTCAGTCGGGCCAGTGCGGTGATGACCGAGCCACCTTGGTAGCGCCCGATCTCGAACAGCGAACCCTGGTCCATCACGCTGGCCAGGATCTTGCGCGGGTCGTAGATCTTGCGGCGGTCGCGTGGGATGGCGTTCTTGAGCCAGTCGTCGGCCCGTTGCGGGTCGTCGCTGGGTGGGGTCACGGGGGCCAGGTGGAACACGCTGCGCGGCAGGTAGCTCAGAAACCGTTGCACCTGGGCCAGCGCATCGGCTTCGTCTTCGGCCTCGTTGTGCACCAGCGCGCTCTTGCGGTGCACCATGTGGCCACCGAGGTCGTTCTTGTCCACGTCCTGCGCGTAGGCCTGGCGCACCACGTGTGGGCCGGCGGCCATCACCTGCGCCTGCTCGCGCACCATCACCGAGAAGTGCGACGACAACACCTTGATCGCGCCCTGACCCGCGCAGGCACCCAAGGCCACGCCCACCACGGGCACGGTCTTGAGCAGCTCGTTCGCAGGCCAGCTCGGGTACTCGGGGATCTTGGTGCCGCCGATCTGCATGAGCAGCTTCACGCTGCCGCCGGCCGAATCGACCAGGCGGATCAGCGGCAGGCGCAGCTGGTGGGCCAAACGCTCGATGTAAATCCACTTGTCTGCGATGGTGGCCTCGGACGAGCCGGCGCGGATGGTGAAGTCGTCGGCGTGCAGCGCCACCTTGCGCCCCTGGATGCGGCCGGTGCCAACGATGGCATTGGTCGGGTCCAGCCGCTCGAACTGGCCCTCGCGGTTGTAGTGGCCCTTGCCGGCCAGCGCGCCCACCTCGCGGAAGCTGCCAGCGTCGATCAACTGGGCGATGCGCTCGCGCGCGTTCATGCGGCCGCTGGCCTTGAACTTGGCCAGGGCCTCGGGGCCGCCCATGGCCAGCGCATGGGCGCGGCGTTGCTGCAGCTCGGCGAGTTCGGTGGCCCACTCACCCTCGGGCACCAAGTTGGGCTGGCTCATGGTGTGCCCATGCCAAGCGACGCCACCAACGCGCGCGACCCGTTCAGTTCAGCCTCCAGGTAACGGTGCGAATCGACGTAGCCTTTGAACACCGGGCGGTTGCCCGACTTCTCCACCATGGCGCGCCAATCGGGTGATTGCGACACTTGGCGCAGCGCGTTTTCCCAGTAGCGGATTTGCTCCGCGTCCACACCACCCGGCAACAGCACGCCGTTGTAGCTGGCGTAATCGGTGGCAATGCCCAGCTCGCGCCAGGTGGGCACCTCGGTCAGCGGGCCGCTGCCGCGTTGCGCGGCACAGCTGACCAGCATGCGCACCTTGCTGGCTTGCGCCAGTGGCACCACGGTGGGGCCGGTGGCGGCCACGAGGTCCACATGGCCACCCAGCAATGCGGCCATCGAGTCCGCCGAGGAACGGAAAGGCACGACGGTGAGTTTGGCCACGTCCACGCCGGCCAGCTTGAGTGGCTTGGCCAGGGCCAGGTGCAGGTTGAGCCCGCGTGCCGGCGCCACCGCCAGCTTGAGGCTGGCCGGGTCGCGCTTGAGCGCTTGCAGCACGTCTTGGGCGGTTTTGAGTGGTGAATCGGCGCCCACGGCGAACAGTGTGGTTTCCTCCACCAGCATGGCCACCGGCACAAATTCGCGCAGATCGGCCTTGAGCATGCCGCTCGCCTGCCCGGCCACGGCGCCGGTGTGGAAGGTGGAGAGGTGGTGCGCGTTGCCCCGGTTGCGCTGCAGTTGTTGCAAGGCCAGCAGGCCGGCGGCACCGGGTTTGTTTTCGGCGATCACGGTTTGCCCGTTCACCAGCTTGAGGCTGTCCAGCGCCTGTTTGATGCCACGCGCGTACAGGTCCACCGAACCGCCGGGCGCCACGCCAATCACGTAGTTGATGTTCTGGCTGGGCAACCAGCCAGTGGCGGCCTGGCCCATGGCGGGCAGGCCGCCGAGCAGGCTGGCGCCTGCCAACAAGCACTGGCGGCGGGTGAGGGGGTGTTGTGGTTTCATGCGTGTCTCCTCAGTGGGTGGTGGGCAGCTTGACAGCGCCGCTCTGGATCAAGGCCTGCTGGCGTTCGGGGCTCAGCCGCAGTTCATCGCGCAGGATGTCGGCGCCGTCGGCCCCCAGGTCGGGGCCGCTGCGATGCACCGCGCCCGGCGTGCCCGACAGGCGTGGCACCACACCCATCTGGGTGGTGTGGCCCAGCGTGGGGTGGGGCACCTGCTGCAGCATGTGGCGGGCCGCAAAGTGCGGGTCGGCGTAGATGTCGGCGATGGTGTAGACACGCGAGGTCGGCACCTCGGCCTCGCGCAGCATGTGCTCCAGCGTGTTGCCGTCGAAGCCGCGCGTCCAGTCGGCAATGATCTGATCGATGGCCTTCATGTTCGCGGGCCGGCCGCGCGCCTGGATGGAGTCAAAGCGTGGGTCGGTCAGCAGCTCAGGCATCTGCATCAAGGCCACCAGACGGCGCCAGGTGGGTTGGCTGTTGGCGGCGATCAGCACGAAGCCTCCGTCGGCCGTCGGGTAGGAGCTGTTGGGCGCCATCGAGGGCAGGTTGGAGCCCTCGCGCTGCGGCACCACGCCCAGCTTGTCGTGTGCGGGCACGATGGGCTCCATCTGGGTGAAGGCCGCCTCGTACAAGGCCACGTCAACCACCTGGCCTTTGCCGCTGGCCTGGCGCGCGTGGATGGCGGCCATGGCGCCGAAGGCGGCGTACACCGACGAGAGGTAATCGGTGGTGGCCAGGGCCACGCGGGCTGGCGGGCGGTCGGGGTCGCCCGTCATGTGGCGCACGCCGCCCACGGCCTCGCAGATGGCGCCATAGCCAGGGCGTTCGCTGTAAGGGCCGTCTTGCCCGTAGCCGCTGATGCGCACCATCACCAGCCCCGGGTTGCGGGCCGACATCGCTTCATAGCCCAGGCCCAGCCGCTCCATCACGCCCGGGCGGTTGTTCTCCACCACGATGTCGGCGCGCGCGATCAACTCGGCCGCCAGCTCGCGGCCTTCGGCGGTCTTGAGGTCCAGCGCAATGGAGCGCTTGTTGCGCAGGATGGAGGCTGCGTAGAGCGACACGTCGCCCAGGTGTTGGCCCATTTGGCGCACCGGATCGCCTTCGGGCGGCTCGATCTTGATCACGTCGGCGCCGAAGTCGGCCAGCAGGCGGGTGCAAGCCGGGCCGGCGATGGTGGAGCAGATCTCGATGACCTTGAGGTCTTGCAGCGGGCCGCTGCGCGCGGTGGCATTCATGGCCGGCTCCGGGGTGCGCTGGCGGCCAGCAGGCGCACGGCCTCGGCGGCGGATTCATCGATGCGCTGGCGGGTGAGGGATACCAGGCGTTCCACGTCGCCGGTTTCCAGCGCTTCGGTGGCTTGTGCCCACAAGACGGCCGAGCGCTGGCGGCGTTCGATGGATGCCAAACCCAGCTTGCTGTAACGCAAGGTTTGCAGCGACAAGGCGGTCAACATGCGCTGCAGACGGCGGTTGCCGGTCATGCGCGCGCACAAAATGAGCAGGCGGTAAGTGGTTTCGGCGTAGGCGTCGCCGGCCTCGGGGTGGGGCGCCAGGGTTTGCAGGCGCGCCACACCGGCACGCAGCATGGGCAGCAGTTCCGGGTGCTGCGAAGCGGCCAGCTTGCGCACCACCACCTCAAACAGCCCGGCGCGGATGTCCAGCAGCTCGCTCAGCTCGGTCGCGGTCAGCTCGGTGACGATGGCGCCGCGCCGCGCCAGGATGGTGACCAGACCCTCGCGCTCCAGGATGCGCAGGGCTTCACGGATGGGGCCGCGGCTGACGCTGAATTCGTCCGCCAGCTCCTGCTCGCCAATCCGTTCGCCGGGCGCCATCTGACCGCCCAGGATGCGGTCGCCCAGGCGGGCGGCGATCTGCTCGGGCACCGTGAGGGTGGGGATGTCCTGGTCGGCGAACAGCCGGAAGGCCACCGCGCCTTCCCAGGTGCTGAACAGGTCGTCTTGCAGGGCAGCCAGGTCTTTGGGGTGCATGGCTTCAGTCCAGACGCACCAGCCATTGGCCGTCGGCCACGGCATCACCCTCGGCCACCAGCAGCTCGGTCACGGTGCCGCTGCTGGGGCTTTCCACCGGGATTTCCATCTTCATCGATTCGACGATCAGCAGCGTGTCACCCGCCTGCACCGATTGACCCACCGCCACTTCCAGCTTCCAGACGCTGCCGCTCACTTCGGACAGAATTTTTTTCATGTTGTGTTCCTTTTGTGAATCATCAGATTGTTAACAATATGAGACCAAAAATCACCCGGGTTTTCCCGGGTGGGTTGGGTTGGTTCAGTGGTCGGTCGGCGTCGAGGGGCGTGGCGCGCGGCCCTTGCGCGCCGCTTCCTTGGCGGCCTTCTCCAACGCGCGCTGAGCTTCTGCGGCGTCGGCGGCGGTTTTCCAGGTCACGAATGCCTCAGGCGTTTCCAGCGTCACACGGCCCAGCTGGCCGCCACGGAACTCGGTCAGCACGATCTCGGCGGCCTTCTGCAAGTCCACCCGACCTTTGCCTTGCAGGCAGCCGCGCCGCGCGCCGATGGCCGAGAGCAGGGCCTCGTCGTTGCCTACGTCCAGGCTGGGCAGCTTGTAGCGGGCGGTGAGGCCGGCGGCGTAGTGTTCGCGCAGGTAGCCCAGCAGGGCCATGGCCACGTCGCGTTCGTCGTAGGCGTTGCGGCCCACAGCACCGCTGGCAGCCAGCCGGTAGCCGCTTTCGGGCACGGTGATCTTGGGCCACAACATGCCGGGTGTGTCGTACAGGTAGACGTCGTCGGCCAGCACCACGCGCTGTTCGCGCCGGGTGATACCCGCTTCGTCACCCGTGTGGGCGGCGCGTTTTTTCACCAGGCTGTTGATGAGGGTGGACTTGCCCACGTTGGGGATGCCACAAATCAGCACCCGCATGGGCTTGACCATGCCGCCGCGCGCCGGGTCGAGCTCGAAGCAGGCCTTGATGAGTTTTTGCGCCGGTGCGATCTCGCTGGCGTCCAGCAGCACCGCGCGGGTTTGGGGCTGGGCGTTGTAGTGGGCCAGCCAGAGGGTGTTGCGATCGGGGTCGGCCAGGTCTTGTTTGTTGAGCACCTTGAGCGTGGGCTTGGTGCCGATGAGCGAGGCCAGCAGCGGGTTGGCGCTGGAGCCGGGCAGGCGCGCGTCCAGCAGTTCGATCACCACGTCGGTGTCGTCCAGGCGCTCGGTGATGGCCTTGCGCGTGAGGTGCATGTGGCCGGGAAACCACTGGATCGTCATGGTGGTGGTGCCCCCAAGCTCAGGCCGCGACGCGGGGCCGTCCCAGGCGCTCGGCCGAGGTGTAGCGCTGCAGGTAGATGTCGAACGGTAGGCTGTCGCTGGCCTCGATCTTTTTCTGCTCTTCGACCGATGCCGCCGCCATGGCCTGGAAGCGGGCCTGTTGGGCATCGCTCCAAGGGAGTGCCAGCAGGTGGTCTTGCGTGAGGTGCGAACGCTCACGCACAAACGACACGAAGGCGTTGTTGTGTTCGCCGGTGATGGCCTGCAACACCCGGGCCGAGGGCAGCTCGTCTGGCCGGGTCAGTTTGTTCCGGGCATCGGCCACGGCGCGGCTGTAGGCGTCGGTGCCGTGGGCGGCGTCCAGCGCCTGGGCAATGGGCACACATTGCGCCACGATCTCCGCACCCCAGGCCGTCAGCGCGATTTCCTCGCCACTGCGAAGCAGCGTCAGGCCCGGCTCGCGCCCGCGCGCGGCGGTCAGGTGCTGGTTGTGCTTGAGCTCGTCGATTTCCTGCGGCGTGTCGGGCGGGCTGTCGGTTTGCAGACAGTGCAACAGGAACACGTCCAAAAATCGCAGCGTCTGGGCGTTGATGCCCACAGGCTCAAACGGGTCCAGGTCCATCAAGCGCACTTCCACGTACTCCACGCCCCGCTCGCGCAGCGCGTGCAGCGGGCGTTCGCCGGGGAAAATCACCCGCTTGGGACGGATGGTGCCGTAGAACTCGTTTTCGATCTGCAACAGCGTGGTGGCCAGCTGGTTGTAGTCGCCGCCGGGGTTGCGTATGCCGACCTGTTCGTAGGCCGGGTAGGGGCGGGTCAGGGCGTCGTGCAGCGAGGCGGCGTAGCCCTCCAGGCTGTTGTAGCTCACCGCCAACGTGGCTTGAGCGTCGCTCTGGTAGCCCAGGCGGCCCATGCGCAGCGAGGTGCCGTGGGGCATGTACATGCTGCCTTCGCCCAGTGGCAGCAGTTCGTGCTGGCGGCCTTCCACGAAGGTTTTGCACAGGGCGGGCGACGCGCCGAACAGCGTCAGCAGCAAAAAAGCGTGGCGGCGGAAGTTGCGGATCAGGCCGAAATAGCCCTCGCTGTCCACCCCTGGCAGCGACCAGTTGTAGTGGATGCCCGAGATGGTCTGCATGCGTCGGCCATAGCGGTGACCGAGGCCCATGCGGTAGACACTTTTGGCGCGACCCACGTTGGACGAGCCGTAGCGACCCAGCGGAATGGTCTCATCGGTGGGCAGGCCACAGGGCATACTGGACACCCACAACATCTCGTCGCCCAGCTCGCGCATGGCGCGGTAGGTGAACTGGTGGATCTCGGTCAGTTCGGCCAGGCAGGCGTCCACCCCGGCGTGCACGCCGGTGATCAGCTCCAGCTGGGATTCGCTGTAGTCGGTGGTGATGTGCGGGTGGGTGAGGGCGGAGCCCAGCGCTGCGGGGTGCGGTGTGAGCGCCAAAGCGCCGCTGGGCAAGGCGCGCAGGCTTTCTTTCTCGATGCCACGGCGAATGCCGCGCAGCGTGTCGGCCGACAGTGTGGCCCGTCCATCCATCCCGCCTGTCGTGTTCATAGGCTTTTGTACAAATTCTTTTGAAGGGCAGGGAACATACCACGAGCCGTGGCCGGCTGTCGGCGTCGGCCGGCGAGACGGATGTGCCATGCGGGCATCGCGGTGCCGGCAAGCGAAAATGGTTTTTTTGTGCTGATTTGCACCACCGGAGGCCCCATGTCCCGCTTGACACCCTTGCCCGCCGACCACACGCCGGAGTTGGCGGACCACTTCAATTTTTTCCTTGGCACGTTGGGCTTTACCCCCAACAGCGTGTTGACCATGCAGCGCAAGCCAGGCCTGGTGCGGGCGTTTGCACAGTTGAACGCGGCCGTCATGGACCCGTCCGGCGAGGTGGACCTGGGCCTGCGCCGCCTGATCGGGCACGTGGCGAGCAAGGCCAGCGGCTGCCTCTACTGCCAGGCGCACACGCTCTTGGGCGCGTCCAACTTTGGCGTCCCTGCCGACAAACTGGCCGCCGTGTGGGACCACGCGCACAGCCCGCTGTTCAGCCCGGCCGAACGGGTGGCGCTGGATTTCGCGCTGGCCGCTGCCAGCCAGCCCAACGCCGTCACGGACGAACTGTTCGAGGCCTTGCGCGCGCACTGGAGCGAGGCCCAGATTGTGGAGATCCTGGGTGTGGTCGCCATGTTCGGGTTTCTCAACCGCTGGAACGACAGCATGGCCACGCCGCTGGAGGCGGTGCCCGCTGCAGTGGCGCAGCGGGCGGCAGACACAGCCGGCCAAGCGTGGTCGGCGGGCAAACACGAACGCTGAAGCTTTGACCAACCCCGTCGTGCGTCCCGTTGCGTCGGGCGAACCACCACACCGCTTGCAGGTGTGCTTGTGGCCTGGCGAACCCGAAGTGGAGGTGCCGGTGCCGCCCGGCCAGACCCTGCTGCTGGCCATGCTGGCGCAGGGGGTGGCGTGGCCCCGGTCTTGCCGCAATGGCACCTGCCGCACCTGCCTGGGCCGGCTGGCCGAAGGCAGCGTGCGCCACACCGTGGACTGGCCCGGCCTCAGCGCGGAGGAAAAGGCCGAGGGCTGCATCCTGCCCTGTGTGGCCGTGCCACTGAGCGACGTGACCCTGCTGCCGCCCTAGCTCAGGTGGGTCTTGAAAAAGTCCAACGTGCGGCCCCAGGCCAGTTGCGCAGCCGCCGCGTCAAAACGGGGGGTGGTGTCGTTGTTGAAGCCGTGCTGTGTGCCGGGGTAGGTGTGCGCGGTGTAGCGCACGTTGGCGGCTTTCAGCTCTTTTTCGTAGGCTGGCCAGGCGGCGTTGATGCGTTCGTCCACCGCGGCAAAGTGGATCAGCAGCGGCGACTTGACCCAGGCCGCGTCCTCGGCCGGTGGGTGGTTGCCGTAGAAGGGCACGGCCGCCGCCAGGTCGGGCACTTGGGTGGACAGCATGTGGGCGATGCCCCCGCCGTAACAAAAACCCACCACGCCCACCTTGCCGCTGCTCTCGGGCCGGGCTTTGAGCACGCTGTATGCAGCCAGGAAGTCCTCGCGGCACTTGGCCTGGTCGAGCTGCGCAAACAGCGCGCGCGCCTTGTCTTCGTCGCCGGGGTAGCCGCCCAGGGGCGTGAGCATGTCGGGCGCAAAGGCGAGGTAGCCGTCCAGCGCCATGCGGCGGGTGATGTCTTCGATGTGGGGATTCAGGCCCCGGTTTTCGTGCACCACCAACACGCTGGGCAATTTGCCGCCGGCGCTGGCCGGGCGCGCCAGATAAGCCTTGACCGTGCCGTGCCCCTTGGGTGAGGCGTAGTCGATGCGGCTGGTCACCAGGCGCGCGTCGTCCGGCTTGACCACTTGCGCTTCAGCGAACTTGGGGCTGAGCGCCGCGAGCAAACCCGCCGCTGTGAGGCCGCCCACCGCAAACTTGCGCGCGCGGTCCAGAAAGGTGCGGCGGTCGATGTCGCCATGGACATAGGCGTCAAACAGGATCAGCAGTTCCTGGTCGAAATCGGCGGCGGTTTGTTGTGGCATGGGTGTCTCCGTGGCGGTGAAGCGGCCAATTTAGGGGCAGCGTGTGGTGCTTGCCAAGTGCCGTGGCTTTACTTGGGCAGGGCCGGGGGTTACTCTGGTGCCCCACCCCACCGGAGATATCTCATGCGCCCGTTCACTTTCACCCTGTGTGTGTTGCCGTTTGTGCTGGGCGGCTGCGCCGGACACCATGAACACCACCGCCAGATGATGGGCGCTGGTATGGGGGGTGGCATGGGCGGACATGCCGGCCACGCCGTCGCAACCCCCCCGGCCCGCACCGACTCCAGCCTGGCCATGCTGCCCTCGGGCTACAAGAAGGTGGTCGCGCCGGCCGGTTCCAGGGTGTATTTCATCGACCTCAAGAACGGCGACACGGTGGCCAGCCCGCTGACGGTTCATTTTGGGCTGCAAGGTATGGGCGTGGCCCCAGCCGGCATGGAAAAAGAGGGCACCGGCCACCACCACCTGCTGGTGGATGTGGATGCCTTTGATGTGAACGCCCCCTTGCCAGCCGATGCGCGACACCGCCACTTTGGCGCCGGGCAAACCGAGGTGTCACTCACCCTCACGCCAGGCACCCACACGCTGCAACTGGTGCTGGCCGATCAGAACCACATTCCCCACCACCCGCCGGTGATGAGCGAACGCATCACCGTGACGGTGAAGTGAGCAGCGCAGCGCCGACCGCCGCGCCGGGCCGCCCCGAGCAAGGACGCACGCCTTCTGGGGGCTGCGACCCATGGCAGCGGTGGCGCGTGGGGGCCAGGCTCAGTTGACCAACACCAGTTTGCCCTTGACGGAGCGCGAGCCCATCACCGCGTAGGCTGTCTTGAGCTCGCTCATGGGCAGGGTGCGGTCGATCACTGGTTTGACCTTGCCCGTGGCATACCACTGCGCCAGGGTGGCCATGTCGGCCGCGTTGGCCTTGGGTTCGCGTCTGGCGTAGTCGCCCCAGAACACGCCCACGATGGACGCGCCTTTGAGCAGCGCCAGATTGAGCGGCAAGCTGGGAATGGGGCCGCTGGCAAAACCCACCACCAGGTAGCGCCCGCGCCAGGCGATGGAGCGGAAGGCCGGCTCGGCGAAGTCGCCGCCCACGGGGTCGTAAATCACGTCGGCCCCTTTGCCGCCGGTCAGGCGCTTGATCTCGTCGCGCAGGCCGCCGGTCGGGGTGTGCACGCTGTAATTGATGACCTCGTCGGCACCTTCGGCTTTGCACAACGCGCACTTCTCATCGGTGGAGGCGGCGGCGATCACACGCGCGCCTGCCGCTTTCGCGATCTGGATGGCCGCCGTGCCCACACCGCCGGCCGCGCCCAGGATGAGCACCGTTTCACCCGCCTTCAGCGCGGCCCGGTCGATCAGTGCGTGGTAGGACGTGGCGTAGATCATGATGAAGGCCGCCGCGTCCACATGGCCAAAACCGTCGGGCAGCGGAAAACACAGGGCGGCGGGTGCCAGTGTGTGGGTGCCAAAGCCACCGGTGCCGCTGAGGCAGGCCACGTTCTGGCCCACTTTCAGGTGTGTGACACCTTCGCCCACCGCGTCGACCACCCCCGCGTACTCAGACCCCGGCACAAAAGGCAGCGGGGGCTTCATCTGGTACTTGTTCTGCACGATGAGCAGATCGGGGAAGTTCAGGCTGGCGGCCTTGATGGCGATGCGCACCTGACCGGCCTGGGGTTCCGGCGTGGGCAGCTCCTTCCAGGTCAGGGCGTCCACGCCCACGGGGTTTTCGCAAAGCCAGGCTTGCATGCTCGTCTCCGGTGGTGTCACACAAAACGGGCATCATAGGCACGCGGTTTCTGCTTGGGCAGCGCCGCTTGTCTCTGGTGCGACGCATAGAATTCCTGACAATGAAAATCCTCCTGTCCAACGACGACGGTTACCAGGCGCCCGGCATCATCGCCCTCTACGAGGCCTTGTTGCCACTGGGTGAGGTTGAGGTGGTGGCGCCCGAGCACAACAACAGCGCCAAATCCAATGCCCTCACGCTGCATTCGCCGCTCTATGTGCACCGTGCTTCCAACGGCTTTCGTTATGTCAACGGCACGCCGGCCGACTGTGTGCACATCGCGCTGACCGGCCTGCTGGGCTACAAGCCCGACCTGGTGGTATCTGGCATCAACAACGGCGCCAACATGGGCGACGACACCATTTATTCGGGCACCGTGGGCGCGGCCATGGAGGGTTTTTTGTTTGGCATTCCCGCGGTGGCTTTTTCGCAGACGGAGAAGGGCTGGAAACACCTGGACACCGCTGCCGCTAAAGCGCATGAGCTGGTGAAACACCTGATCGCCTCGTTGCCGCCCAGCGGCACGGCGCACGCCGATCCCTGGCTGCTCAACGTCAACATGCCCTGTGTGCCGGCCGATCAGATGAAGGGCTTCAAGGTCGCTCGACTGGGCCGACGCCACGCTGCCGAGCCCGTCATCACCCAGACCAGCCCACGCGGTGAAACCATGTACTGGATTGGTGGTGCCGGTGCCGCCAAGGACGATGCCGAGGGCACCGACTTTCATGCCACTGCGCAGGGCTACGCCACCATCACGCCGCTGCATGTGGACCTGACCGACCACCAGCGCCTGCCGTACTGGGTACAGACTGCGGCGGCCTTGTCGCACCTGCGCTGAGATGAACGCGCCAAAACCCCGGCCTGGATTCCCCGCGCGCCTGCCGTTGGGGCCAGCAGCGCCCACGCCAGCGCGCGTCAGGCCCTTGGCACCACCCGGAACGCCCGCCAGCAGCGGTGTGGGTCTGGATTCGCACGCGGTACGCCAAGCCATGGTTCGCAAACTCAGTGCCCTGGGCATTGGCCACCCACAGGTGCTGGCCGCCATGGGCACGGTGGAGCGGCACCGCTTTGTGGATTCGGCCCTGGTCAACCAGGCCTACGAAGACACCAGCCTGCCCATCGGGCTGGGCCAGACCATTTCCAAACCCAACGTGGTGGCCCGCATGCTGGAGTTGCTGTGCCATGGCCGCAGCCTGCCCCTGGGGCGGGTGTTGGAAGTGGGCACGGGTTGTGGCTACCAGGCCGCCGTGATGAGCCTGCTGGCCAAAGAGGTCTACAGCATCGAGCGCCTGCGCGGCCTGCATGACAAGGCGCGCGAGAACCTGCGCCCGTTGCGCCTGCCCAACCTGCACCTGTTGCTGGGCGATGGCATGTTGGGATTTGCCGCCGGGGCGCCTTACGCCGGCATCGTGGCGGCGGCCGGTGGGGAGGCCATTCCCGGCGCATGGACCGACCAGTTGGCGGTGGGCGGGCGTTTGGTGGCGCCTGCCGCCTTGCAGCCTGGGCGGCAGCACCTCGTGGTGATCGACAAGACACTTAACGGTCTGCAACAAACTGTGCTCGAGCCGGTGCACTTCGTGCCCCTAAAATCCGGGGTTGTTTGACCACCGCCGCGCCGCCCCAGGGCGACCCGTGGCACAGGCGAGGAAATTTGCATGAAAACAGGAACAACGCGGCTTGCGCTGCTGGTCGCGGCGCTGGTGTTGGCGGGTTGCACCACACAGCGGCTGGGCCAGAAGGCGCCGGTGGTGGACCGCAGCACCACACGCGCACCGGCCGCCGCCGACAGTGGCCCCACCGGCAGCGCTGGCGTGGCGCCCGCTTTGCCCGGTGCTGAAAACGCGGGCAAACCCGGCTATTTCACCGTGCGCCCGGGCGATACGCTGATCCGCATCGGCTTGGAAACGGGCCAGAACTGGCGCGACATCCAGGCTTGGAACCAACTGACCAACCCCAACCTCATCGAGGTCGGGCAGGTGTTGCGGGTCGCGCCTCCCGGCGTTGATTCCTCGCAGCCGGCCGCCGCGCCGGTGAGTTCGGGCACGGTGGCGGCACGTCCCTTGCCAGCCCCTGGCACCAGCGCGCCGCCAGCGACCAGCCCGGTGGCTCCGGCCACCGCGCCCGCCGCAGCGGCGTCTGCGGATGCGGTGGCTTTCGTCTGGCCGGTGGCCGGCAGCGTGATCGAGACCTTCGATGAAGCCAAAAACAAGGGCGTGGACATTGCGGGCAAGCTCGGCGAGCCTGTGCTGGCCGCGGCCGACGGGCGGGTGGTGTACGCCGGTGCCGGCCTGCGTGGCTACGGCAACCTCATCATCCTCAAGCACAACAACACCTACCTCACCGCCTACGCCCATAACCAGAGTTTGCTGGTGCGCGAAGACCAGGCGGTCAAGCAGGGCCAGAAGATCGCCGAGATGGGCAGCAGCGACGCCGACCGTGTGAAGCTGCACTTTGAAGTGCGCCGCCAGGGCAAGCCGGTCGATCCGCTCAAATACCTGCCGGGGCGTTGAGGGCCCCAGGCTGGCGAGGGCGCCGGCCTGAGACAATCGGGGGCATGAGCCATTTGCCCCTTCCCGAATCTGAAAAACCCTCTGAAGCCGCGCCCAGCGGCCTGCCCGCTGGCTGGCTGCGCATCGACGCGCTGGACATCGAAGCCCAGGGCGTCGCCCGCCGCGATGACGGCAAGGTCATCTTCATCGAAGGCGCGTTGCCGGGCGAGTTGGTCAGCGCCAGCACCCACCGCAAAAAGAACAACTGGGAACAGGCCACGCTGACGGCGCTGCACACCACCAGTTCGCAGCGCGTCACGCCTGGTTGCCCCCACTTTGGGTTGCACGCCGGGGCTTGCGGCGGTTGCAAGATGCAGCACCTGCACGTGGGTGCCCAGGTCGCCATCAAGCAGCGCGTGTTGGAGGACAACCTCTGGCACCTGGGCAAGGTCAAGGCCGAGATGGTGCTGCGGCCCATCGAAGGTCCCGCCTGGGGTTACCGCTGGCGCGCCCGGCTGTCGGTGCGCCACGTGGTCAAAAAGGGCACCGTGCTGGTGGGCTTTCACGAGCGCAAGAGCCGCTACGTGGCCGACATGAGCGAATGCCATGTGCTGCCGCCGCACGTGAGCGACATGCTGCCGCGGCTGCGCGAACTGATCGGCGCCATGGATGCCTGTGACACCTGTCCCCAAATCGAACTCGCCTGCGGCGACCACACCACCGCCCTGGTGCTGCGCCACCTGGAGCCGCTGAGTGACGGCGATGTGCAGAAGCTGCGCGACTTTGCCACCGCCCACGCCGAACACGGCCTGCAGTGGTGGCTGCAACCCAAGGGGCCCGACACCGTGCACCTGCTGGACCCGGCGCCCGACGGCCGGCAGCTGTCGTATGCCTTGCCTGAATTTGGCGTGGTCATGCCTTTCAAACCCACCGACTTCACCCAGGTCAACCCCCACATCAACCGCGTGCTGGTGGGCCGCGCGTTGCGCCTGCTGGGCGTACAGCGCCAAGAGCGCGTGATCGACTGGTTCTGTGGCTTGGGCAACTTCACCCTGCCGCTGGCCACCCAGGCGGGCGAGGTGCTGGGTATCGAAGGCAGCGACACCCTGGTGCAGCGTGCCACCGACAACGCCGCCCGCAACCGCGCCGCTTCACCGCAGCAGCTTTGGGCGCCCACACGTTTTGTGGCGCGCAACCTGTTCGAGATGACCCCGGCCATGCTGGTGGCCGACGGCGCGGCCGACAAGTGGCTGGTGGACCCGCCACGCGAAGGCGCTTTTGCCCTGGTCAAGGCCTTGGCCGATCTGCACCAGCAGTCACTGGGGCTGGCCGAGCCAGGCACGGAGGTGGATTTGGCCGGCTGGACGCCGCCCCAGCGCATCGTCTACGTGAGCTGCAACCCTGCCACGCTGGCGCGCGACGCCGGTTTGCTGGTGCACCAGGCCGGCTACCGCTGCACGGCGGCCGGGGCGGTCAACATGTTCCCGCACACCGCGCACGTGGAAAGCGTGGCGGTGTTTGAGCGAGCTGCCTGAAAACGCTCAGTTGCTGCGTTGAGCCGGCGTGGTGGTGGGGCGCGTGCTGCCCGCACTGCCTGCGCTGCCGTTGGCCGGTCGCGTGGGTGTGGACACCGCGCCTGGCGCCGGCAACACCGGACGGATGGACGGGATGGTGCCTGCCGAGGTGGGGCGCACGGCAGAGGTTGTAGCGCTGCTGCCAGCGCGGGCGTTTTGGGTGCCTCCCTTGCCCAATGGCTCGCCATCGGCCGTTTCGTCGATCATGGTTGGCTTGGGTTTGGGCGGCATGGACGCGATCTTGTTCTCGCGCATGTACTCGTCCATCTCGCGCCAGCCCGCAAACACCGCCGCCTTGTTGGCGCGGGTGTTGTTCTGGTAACACTCCTCGATGCTGCGCTCGGCATGCCGGCACCCGCTGCCAATGGCCTTGCCCTCGGCTTCCTTCTGCGCGGCGATCTGGGCGGCGGTTTCGATGCCCAGGATGCCCATGACGTCGCAACCACCCAGTGCCAGCACCAGGGGCAAAGCGGCCCAGCGCAGGCGAAAGAATGGACGCGAAATGGTGCTCATGGCTTTATTGTCGGCCGACTGGGTGCAAAACTTAAAGACGTTTAAAACGAAAAAGGAGCCCGCAGGCTCCTTTTTGGGTTGGGCTTGCGCCAAATCAGGTGAATCAGTCGCGCTCGCCGCCGAAGATGCCCAGCAAGGCCAGCAGGCTCTGGAAGATGTTGAACACGCTCAGGTACAGGCCCAGGGTGGCACTGATGTAATTGGTTTCGCCGCCGTCGACGATGCGCTTGAGGTCGTACAGCAGGAAGCCGCTGAAGACAATGATGGCCATCACGCTCAACACGGCCATGCCGATGGGGCTGCCCACAAACACGTTGATGATGCCGCCGATCAGGATGCCGATGGCGCCAATGAACAGCCACTTGCCCATGCCCGACAGATCCTTTTTGATGACCGTGGACAGGCTGGCCATGACCAGGAAGATGCCGGCCGTGCCGCCAAAGGCGGTCATGATCAACTCGCTGCCGTTCTTGAAGCCCAGCACCTGCGCCAGCAGGCGCGAGAGCATCAGGCCCATGAAAAAGGTGAAGGCCAGCAGCACCGGCACGCCGGCGGCCGAGTTCTTGGTTTTTTCGATCGCGAACATGAAGCCGAAGGCACCGCCGAGGAACACGATCAGGCCCATGAAGCCGGTCAGGCCGGCCGTGATGCCGGTGGACACGCCCACCCAGGCGCCCAGCACCGTGGGCAACATGGACAAGGCCAGCAGCCAGTAGGTGTTGCGCATGACGCGGTTGCGTTGTTCGGCGCTGGCCACGCCGCCATAGCCGTCGTAAGTCTGGGTGTTGAGGTTCATGGTGTCGCTCCTTGGGTGTATGTGGGGCGGCTGCCCGAAATAACAAGTTCAACCTGGCCGATGCAAGTTGGGCGCATTGTAGGGCGCTCAGAGGTCATGGGTGAATTGACCTCAATCGCCGGAATGGCTCACCAAGCGGCTGTGGGCTGCGGTTAAGCTTGCTGCCTTCCAAAGACTCACTCCCGCAGGAAAAGTTCATGAAAAACAAAGCTGTACTCGAATTGGCCGATGTCAAGGCCGTGGCCGCCGCCGCTGAAGCCGAAGCGATCAAGAACAACTGGGCCGTCACCATCGCCATCGTGGACGACGGTGGTCACCTGCTGTGGCTGCAGCGCCTGGACGGCGCGCCTGCCATCTCAGCGCACATCGCGCCCGCCAAGGCGCACACCGCCGCGCTGGGCCGCCGCGAAAGCAAGGTCTACGAAGACGTGATCAACCAGGGCCGCACCTCTTTCCTGAGCGCGCCCACCGTGGCCGGCATGCTCGAAGGCGGCGTGCCCGTGATGAAGGACGGCCAGTGCATCGGCGCCGTGGGCGTGAGCGGCGTCAAGTCCAACGAAGACGCGCAGATCGCGCGCGCCGGCATCGCGGCCATCGGTCTCTGATCGTCCCTTCGCCGATGTGAAAAAGCCGCCTGGCAGCGATGCCGGGCGGCTTTTTTTGGGGGGTCGCGCAGGCGGTCAGTCCAGCGTGATCTTCTGTGCCTTGATGAGCTGGTGCCAGCGCACGGTCTCGGTCTTGATCAGGTCGGCGTACTGGGCGGGCGTGCTGCCCACGGGCTCGATGCCGAAGTCGATCAGTTTTTGTTTCACGGCGGGCTGGTTGATGGCGGTGGCGATCTGTTTTTGCAGCGTGTTCACCACGTCAACCGGCGTGCCTGCGGGGGCCACCACGCCCACCTGTGCGGATGCCTCTACCTTGGCCAGGCCCAGCTCGGCGAAGGTGGGCACGTCCGGCAGTTGTGGCAGGCGGGTGGGGTTGGCCACGGCCAGCGGGCGGACTTTGCCGCTCTTGATGAAGCCTGCGCCGGCTGCCATGTCCACCATCATGGCCGGGATCTGGCCACCGGCCAGGTCGGTCAGCGCGGGTGCGGCGCCCCGGTAGGGAATGTGCACCATGTGCAGGCCGGCGTTGACCTTGAGCAACTCCATGGCCAGGTGGTGTGGGCTGCCGGCGCCGGCCGAACCGAAGCTCACGCTGCCAGGGCGGGCCTTGGCCTTGGCGATGAAGTCTTTGGCGTCCTTGGCGTCCGAGCCGGGGCCGGCCACCAGAATCATGGGGAACTTGCCCATCAGGGTCACGGGCAGCAGGTCTTTTTCCGGGCTGTACGACAGCTTGGCGTACAGCGCCGAGTTGAACACCATGGTGCCGTTGTCGGCCGACAAAATGGTGTAGCCGTCGGCCGCCGAGCGGGCCACGTCGGAGGCTGCGATGGCGGTGTTGCCGCCCGGTTTGTTGTCTACCAGCACGGGTTGGCCCATCTGGCTGGACAGCTGCTGACCGATGGTGCGGGCCAGGAAGTCCGAACCACCACCGGCGGGGTAAGGCACCACCCAGCGGACGGACTTGTTCGGATAGGCTTGTGCTTGCGCGGCACCGGTGGCGCTCAGCAGGGTCAGGGCAGCCAGAGCGGCGGCGTGACGTCGGTTCAACATCTGTGTCTCCTTTGGTCAGAAAACGTCAATTATGCAATGATGTTACGCATTGCGTAAATTTTTCCTTTTTTCGTCTGTCCCACCATGTCCGATACCTCCGCCAACCGCCGCCAGCGTGTGCAATCCGCCGAAACCGGCATGTCCGTGCTCAAGGCCTTGGCCCGGCTGGGCGGCGATGCCAGCCTGACCGCCATCGCCGCCGAGGTGGATGAAAACGCTGCCAAGGTGCACCGCTACTTGCTCAGCCTGGTGCAAGAAGGCATGGTTGCCCAGAACGCGGCCACCCAGCATTACCACCTGGGGCCCGAGTCGGTGCGCATCGGCTTGGCCGCCTTGCGCCAGTGTGACCCGGTGCGCATGGGCGAGATGGCCCTGGTGCGACTGCGTGAGTCGCTGCAGGTGACGTGTTTCATCGCCGTCATGGGCAACCGCGGTCCCACGGTGTTGCGCATCGAAGAACCCTCGCTGCCGGTGACGGTGAACATGCGCGCCGGGTCGGTGTTGCCCTGGCTGTGGTCGGCCTCTGGCCAGGCGTTTCTGGCGTTTTCAGACGACGCCGACATCCGCGTCCAGGCCCAGGCCGAGTTCGATGCCGGCAACGAGGCGCAGCGCTCCATGCTGGCCGGCCCCGACCCGGTGGCGCGTCTGTGCCGTCAGGTCAAGGAACAGGGCTGCGCCATCGTCATCGACACCCTGCTGCGTGGCATCAGCGCGGTGGCCGCGCCCATTTTTGATGCCCGAGGCCGGGTGGTGGCGGTGTTGACCGCGCTGGGTGCGAGCAATGGTTTTGACGCCCGTCCCGGCGGCAAGGTGTGCCCCCAGGTGATGCGCGAGGCGGCCACCATCAGCCACGCCATGGGTTTTGGCCCGGGGTGAACCTGCGATGGCAGGGTGTGTCAGCAGCAAATGAGTTGTCCGGTTCGTAGCAAGTAATCTGTCCGGTTTGTGGAGGAGCGATGCAACACGCCC